>DMPC01000063.1:4200-4695 GCA_003456155.1 Actinomycetota bacterium
GCGCCACTAGGATCATGGGCACGTGACGAGCGGGGGTTGTGAGGACCAATGACGCGCAAGGCGGGGAACGCGCCTCGTCGCGCGACCATGAAGGACGTCGCCAAGCGTGCGGGTGTATCCCTCCAGACGGTCTCCAACTTCGTCAATGATCGACTCGATCAGATGGGCGACGAGACACGCGAGCGCGTCGCCTGGGCCATGGATTCACTGGACTACCGGACCAACATCGCAGCCGCCTCCCTGCGGTCGCAACGGTCCCACGTGCTCTCGGTACTCGTCCTCGACGAGCAGTCGGCCTTCCTGGCCGATCCCCTGACGCACCGGCTCATCGCCGGGGTCGGCGATGTCGCCCGCGAGTTCGGTTACGGCGTGCTGATCGAGTTGGGCCAAGGTTCAGAGGGACCCGGAAGTCTCCTCGAGTCCCTAAAGGATGGCAGGGCGGACGGAGCAATCATTCAGCTCTACGGGCCCCGCAGCACGAGGAAGCGCTGCGCC
>DMPC01000186.1:0-1888 GCA_003456155.1 Actinomycetota bacterium
GTTTCGGCCAGGGCGCTGCGTCGCCCGGGGGCCGGACTCCCGGGGGCACCCTCCAACTCGGGCGGCTCCCAGAACGCGATGGTCAGGCCCGGCCGGGGTGAGGTGTCGACGTCGATGGCGGTGGCCGGCGCCGCGATCAGGCGCTCGGCGGCGGCAGCGGGATCGGCCATGGTGGCGGATGCGACGAAGAAGAGGGGGTCGGCTCCGTAGTGCCGACTCACGCGCCGCAGCCGCCGCAGGACTGCCGAGACGTGGGAGCCGAGCACTCCGCGGTAGGCGTGGGCCTCGTCTATGACGACCAGCGTCAGCCGGCGCAGGAAGCTCGCCCAGACGTCGTGGCCGGGCAGCATCGAGTGGTGGAGCAGGTCGGGATTGGACACCACGTAGTTGGCGTGCTGACGGATCCACGCGCGCTGGTCGCCGGGGGTGTCGCCGTCGTAGGCGGCGGCACGCAGCCAGGGCAGGCCCAGTTCGTCGAGGGATCGGAGCTGATCGTGGGCTAGTGCCTTCGTGGGAGACAGGTACAGCACGGTCGCGCCGCGGCCGTTGGGTGCTTGGGTGCCCTCGAGGATCCGGCTGAGGGCGCCCATCCCGAACGCCAGGCTCTTGCCTGAGGCCGTGCCGGTGGCCATCGCGACGTTGCGTCCGGCCCAGGTCTCGTCGGCGGCGAGCACCTGGTGCTGCCAGGGCTCCGTGATGCCTCGACGCAGGTAGGCGTCACGGATCTCAGGGGGCAGCCAGTCGGGCCACGGTGCTGCGGTGGCGGGCCGTGCTGGCACGAGGTGACGATGGACGAGGCGTTCGGGTCGCCCCTGGGTCAGTCGCCCCAGCAGTCCGTCGTCGTCCATCGGCTCATTGTGGGCCGTGCTCCTGACAGCCTGTGCCACAGTAGGGCCGTGCAGCTGACGGTCGAGGCTTATGAGCGTGGGGGACGTGCCGTGGTGGCGGCGGTGGGTGAGCTCGATGCCCATTCGGCCAGCCTGCTGGAGGCTGAGATCGGTCCGCGTTCCGCGCTGCCGGGCGGTGCGCTGATCGTCGACCTCTCGGGGGTCGACTTCATCGACTCGACGGGACTTGGGGTGCTGGTGACGGCCCTGAAGCACTCGCGCGAGGCGGGCGGATCCCTCGACGTGGTGGTCGCGGCCCCCCGGGTGATCAAGGTCTTCGCCCTCACGGGGCTGGATGTGGTGATTCCGATGCACTCGACTCTCGACGAGGCGCTCACCTCCTGATCTCGGCCGTCCGGGGCACCGGTGTGACGTGGGCGACAGCACAGACCTGTGGTTGTCCATACATCGGCCTAGCGGATGCGTAGACTCCACGGGATCGCGCGGGGTTCCCGTGCGCCCGAACGCCACCCAGCCCTCTGCCCGGGCCCGTGACCAAGGAGTCCCATGATCGAGTTGACCGGCAGCTACATGACGATCGTCGTCGTCGTCGCTGTCATCGCCCTGGCCGCCCTGGTCGTGGCCGCCGTGCTCGTGCGGCAGGTGCTGTCCGCGAGCGAGGGGACGGCGCGCATGCAGGAGATCGCGGCGGCCGTCCAGGAGGGGGCCTCGGCCTACCTGAGCCGACAGTTCAAGACGCTGGCGATCTTTGCCGTGATCGTCTTCTTCGTGCTCTTCCTGCTCCCGGCGGAGACCACGAGCGAGAAGATCGGTCGCAGCATCTTCTTCCTCGTCGGAGCGCTGTTCTCGGCGATCACGGGGTACATGGGCATGTGGCTCGCGGTGCGCGGCAACGTGCGCGTGGCGGCGGCCGCGAACGATTCCGGCGAGCAGAAGGCCATGAAGATCGCCTTCCGCACCGGTGGCGTCGCAGGCATGTTCACTGTCGGCCTGGGGCTGTTCGGTGCGGCCATCGTGGTGCTCGTCTACAAGGGCGAGGC
>DMPC01000186.1:2084-2284 GCA_003456155.1 Actinomycetota bacterium
CCCAAGGTTCTCGAGGGCTTCGGCTTCGGTGCCGCCCTGCTGGCGATGTTCATGCGCGTCGGCGGCGGCATCTTCACGAAGGCGGCCGACGTCGGCGCGGACCTGGTCGGCAAGGTCGAGCAGGGCATCCCGGAGGACGACCCGCGCAACGCGGCGACCATCGCCGACAACGTGGGTGACAACGTGGGCGACTGCGCCGG
>DMPC01000186.1:2458-4639 GCA_003456155.1 Actinomycetota bacterium
CGTGGGCGACTGCGCCGGCATGGCGGCGGATCTGTTCGAGTCCTACGCCGTGACCCTCGTCGCGGCGCTGATCCTGGGCGTGGCGGCGTTCGGCAACCTCGGCCTGGTGCTCCCGCTCGTCATCCCGGCGATCGGCGTCATCACCGCCGTCATCGGCATCTTCGCGGTCTCTCCCCGCAAGGGCGACCGCTCGGGCATGGCGTCCATCAACCGAGGCTTCTTCATCTCGGCGGTCATCTCGGCCATCCTGGTCGTCGTCGCGGTCTTCACCTGGGTGCCCGCGAGCTGGGACGAGATCGAGTCTCTCGGTGGCATCGCGGCGATCGAGTCCGCTGACACCGTGAACCCGCGCCTGTTCGTGATTCTCGCGGTCCTCATCGGCATCGTCCTGGCGGCGCTGATCCAGCAGTTGACGGCGTACTTCACCGAGACCAACCGGCGTCCGGTCGACGACGTGTCGAAGACCTCGCTCACTGGTCCCGCCACTGTCATCCTGTCGGGCATCTCGCTCGGCCTGGAGTCGGCGGTCTACTCCGCGCTGCTCATCGGTGCGGCCGTCTACGGCGCGTACCTCGTCGGTGGTGGCGCGATCCTGCTCTCGCTCTTCGCGATCGCGCTCGCGGGCACCGGCCTGCTGACCACGGTCGGCGTCATCGTGTCGATGGACACCTTCGGCCCGGTCTCCGACAACGCGCAGGGCATCGCCGAGATGTCGGGCGACGTGCACGGCGAGGGCGCGAAGGTGCTCACCAGCCTTGATGCCGTCGGCAACTCGACGAAGGCCATCACTAAGGGCATCGCGATCGCCACGGCCGTGCTGGCCGCGACCGCGCTGTTCGGCTCGTTCCGCGATGCGATCGTGGGAGCGGTGGCGTCCATCGGTGAGAACGATGCGTTCAAGGCGGTCAGGGACCCCGACCAGTACCTCGGTGTGCTTAACGTCGCGAACCCGGCGAACCTTGTCGGCCTGATCATCGGTGCGTCCGTCGTGTTCCTGTTCTCGGGCCTGGCCATCAACGCGGTGTCCCGCGCTGCTGGCGCGGTGATCTTCGAGGTGCGCCGCCAGTTCCGCGAGCACCCGGGGATCATGGAGGGCACCGAGAAGCCCGAGTACGGCAAGGTCGTCGACATCGTCACGCGCGACTCGCTGCGTGAGCTGGTCACGCCCGGCATCCTGGCCGTGTTCACCCCGATCGCCGTGGGCTTCGGCCTGGGCGTCGGCGCGCTCGGTGCCTACCTCGCGGGAACGATCGCCACGGGCGTGCTCATGGCCGTGTTCCTGTCGAACTCCGGCGGCGCGTGGGACAACGCCAAGAAGTACGTCGAGGACGGCCACTTCGGTGGCAAGGGGTCCGAGGCGCATGCGGCGACCGTCATCGGCGACACCGTCGGCGATCCGTTCAAGGACACCGCGGGCCCGGCCATCAACCCGCTCATCAAGGTCATGAACCTGGTCGCCCTGCTGATCGCCCCGGCGATCGTGACGATGAGCGTGGGCGCCTCGGCGAACGATGCCCTCCGCTGGGGCATCGCCCTGCTGGCGACCGCGATCGTGGTGGTCTCGGTGGTCATCTCCAAGCGCCGTCCGATCGCGGTCGGCGCCGAGGCGGACGCCACCGTCTGATCGACCCTCGAAGCCCCGTGTTCCGCCACGCGGGACGCGGGGCTTCGTCGTGGTCCCCCGTAGGGGGACCTGCCCTGTCCGGGGTCGGTGGGGGGCCGATGGAGTTGACAGAACGGCCTGCCCTACCGTCAGACTCCGGGCCCAGACGGCGACCACTCCGGGGCCGCCGACCTGAGAGGAAGGATCCGCGTGGCGGAGAAGACCCTGGTGATCGTCGAGTCGCCTGCCAAGGCGAAGAAGATCGCCGGCTATCTGGGGCCTGACTACATCGTCATGGCCTCTGTCGGCCATGTCAGGGACCTCGCCTCCAAGGCCTCAGAGCTGCCGGCGGAGCTGCGCAAGCAGCCCTGGGCCAAGCTCGCCGTCGATGTCGACGACCGGTTCCAGGCCTTCTACGTCGTCCATGAGTCGAAGAAGAAGACCATCGCCGACCTCAAGCGTGCCCTGAAGGACGCCGACGAACTGCTGCTGGCGACGGACGAGGACCGCGAGGGCGAGGCGATCTCGTGGCACCTGATGGAGGTGCTCCGCCCGAAGGTGCCCGTGCAGCGCATGGT
>DMPC01000186.1:4824-5234 GCA_003456155.1 Actinomycetota bacterium
TTCAACGAGATCACGCCGGAGGCGATTCGCGAGGCCGTGCAGAACCCCCGTGACCTGGACATGCAGCTGGTCGAGGCTCAGGAGACCCGCCGGATCGTCGACCGCCTCTACGGCTACCCGGTGTCGGAGGTGCTCTGGAAGAAGATCGGACGCGAGGCCAAGTCGGCCGGCCGCGTTCAGTCCGTCGCCGTGCGGCTCGTCGTCGACCGGGAGCGCGAGCGGATTGCCTTCCGCGCCGCCTCCTACTGGGACATCACCGGCGAGTTCGCTCCCGGCTCCTTCGACGCGAAGCTCACCAGCCTCGATGGTGTTCGCATCGCCTCGGGCGACAGCTTCGACCAGCGCGGCGGTCTGAAGAAGGACGCCGTCATGCTGCTCGACGAGGCTCGGGCGACGACGCTGGCCCAGCA
>DMPC01000186.1:5482-10258 GCA_003456155.1 Actinomycetota bacterium
AAGGCCCCCTTCATCACGTCGACGCTGCAGCAGGAGGCGTCGAACCGCCTTCGCTGGGGTAGCCAGCGCACCATGCGGGTGGCCCAGAGCCTGTACGAGAACGGCTACATCACCTACATGCGCACCGACTCGGTCCACCTCTCCGAGCAGGCGATCAAGGCGGCCCGGGCGCAGGCGTCGTCCCTCTACGGCCCGGAGTACGTCGCCGACGGGCCCCGCGTCTACAAGGGCAAGGTGAAGAACGCCCAGGAGGCGCACGAGGCCATCCGCCCGGCCGGCGATGTCTTCCGCACCCCGGGCGAGGTGTCCGGGGAGCTGAACGCCGACGAGTTCGCCCTCTACGACCTGATCTGGAAGCGCACGGTCGCCTCGCAGATGGCGAACGCCCAGGTGGCGACGACCACCATGAAGCTCGGTGCAGTCACTCCAGACGGCACCGACGCGGAGTTCACCGCCTCCGGTACCGTCGTCGTCTTCCCCGGCTTCTATGCGGCGCTGAAGGACATCGCCGACGATGGTGATGACGAGAACCGGGAGCGTGAGCTGCCCGCTCTCGGCGAGGGCGCTCCGGTCACCGCCGAGCGACTGAACCCCGAGGGCCACTCCACGAACCCGCCGGCCCGCTACACCGAGGCGAAGCTGGTGGCCAAGCTCGAGGAGCTGGGCATCGGTCGGCCGTCCACGTACGCATCGATCATGTCGACGATCGTCGACCGCGGCTACGTGTGGAAGAAGGGCTCGGCTCTCGTGCCGAGCTTCACGGCCTTCGCGGTGGTGCGCCTGCTGGAGGAGCACTTCACGGCCCTGATCGACTACCAGTTCACCGCGAACATGGAGGAGGTCCTCGACCTCGTCGCGCTCGGTGAGACCGATCGCGTCGAGCAGCTCGAGGCCTTCTGGCGCGGCGGGCACAGTGTGAGCGGTGCCGACTTCCCGGGCGTCAAGCCGCTCACCGAGGATCTCGGAGCCATCGATGCCCGCGGCATCGCGACGTTCCCGATCGAGGGGACCGATGCTGTCCTGCGCGTTGGTCGCTACGGAGCGTATGTCGAGCGGGGCGAGAGCGAGCGGGCCAATGTCCCGATCGGCCTGGCGCCGGATGAGCTCACGGCCGAGAAGGCCGAGCAGCTGCTGCTCGAGCCCTCGGGTGATCGTGAGCTCGGCACCGACCCCGACTCGGGCCTGATGATCGTCGCCAAGTCGGGCCGGTACGGCCCGTACGTCAGCGAGGTCCTTCCGGAGGGCTCGCCCAAGTCCGCCAAGCCGCGCACGGCGTCACTGCTGTCGACGATGAAGCCCTCGACGGTCACGCTCGAGGAGGCCCTGAAGCTGCTCGGCCTGCCCAGGGTCGTGGGCACCGACCCGACCGAAGGCGTGGAGATCCTCGCCCAGAACGGTCGCTACGGCCCTTACCTCACCCGGGACAAGGACTCCCGCTCGCTCGGCAGCGAGGAGGAGATCTTCACCGTCACCCTCGAGCAGGCTCTGGCCCTGTTCGCGCAGCCCAAGCAGCGCCGGGGCCGTGGGCAGGCCAAGCCGCCGCTCCGCGAGCTGGGCAATGACCCGACGACCGGGCTGGCCATGGTCATCAAGGACGGCCGATTCGGCCCGTACGTCACGGACGGGATCACGAATGCCTCGCTGCGCTCGGCTGATGATCCGGAGACTCTGTCGGTCGAGCGGGCGAGCGACCTGCTCTCGGAACGTCGCTCCAAGGATCTCCTCGACGGTCTGACGCCGAAGCAGACCACGGCGCGCGTCGTGAAGCGAGGCGCCTCGAAGAAGGCGGCAGCGAAGAAGACGACCAAGAAGGCGGCAGCCAAGAAGACCGCCAAGAAGGCGCCGGCGAAGAAGGCGGCCGCGGCCGCGGCGACGTCGGGCTGAGGCTGCCGTGAGCGGGTACTTCATCGTCTTCGAGGGTGGTGAGGGTGCGGGCAAGTCGACTCAGGAGGCCCGGCTGGCATCCGCGCTGGAGGAGCGCGGCCTGACGGTGGTGCGCACCCGTGAGCCCGGCGGCACCCCCGCTGCCGAGGAGATCCGCCGGGTCGTGCTCAGCCCCGATTACGCCGGGCTCGATCCGCGGGCGGAGGCGCTGCTGTTCGCTGCCGCTCGGGGCGAGCACGTGGCTCGCGTCATCCGGCCCGCACTCGAGCGCGGCGATGTCGTCATCTGCGATCGCTACCTGGACTCCTCCGTCGCGTACCAGGGATTCGCGCGAGGCCTGGGCCCTCGCCGTATCCGGGAGCTGAGCCTCTGGGCGACCGGCGAGCTGCTGCCGGACCTCACGATCGTCCTCGACATCGATCCGGCCGATGGGCTCGCGCGCTTCGAGCAGCGGGACCGGCTCGAGGCCGAGCCGCTGGAGTACCACCAGCAGGTGCGGGCCGCGTTCCTGGCGATGGCGGAGGAGGCGCCGGATCGCTATCTCGTCCTGGATGCGCGTGATGATGTCGATGCGATCTCGGCAGCGATCCTGGAGCGGACGGCACGCGGACTGGGGATCGGGTGACCGCGCCGATCTGGGGCCGACTCGTCGGGCAGGACGAGGTGGTGGCGGATCTGGCCCGTGCGGTCGCGGATGCGGAGGAGATTCGCCGGGGTGAGCCGGGGCCGGGCATGACGCACGCCTGGCTGGTGACGGGGCCGCCCGGCTCCGGGCGCTCGACAGCGGCCATCTCGTTCGCGGCGGCCCTGGCCTGTCCCGAGGACGGCTGCGGAGTGTGTGAGGTGTGCCGCACCGTTCCGCTCGGTGGCCATCCCGATGTCGACGTGGTGACGGCGCCGGGCCTGAGCTACGGGGTCGATGAGGCTCGCGATCTCGTCCTGCGCGCCTCCATGTCGCCCATCACGAGTCCCTGGCATTGCGTGGTGATCGAGGACGCCGACCGGCTGACGGAGAAGGCGGTGAACGTGCTGCTGAAGGCGCTCGAGGAGCCCCCTCCGCACACGGTGTGGATCCTGTGCGCGCCGAGTGTCGAGGATGTGCTGCCGACGATCGTGTCGCGCACGCGCCATGTGCCGCTTCGCACGCCGTCGACGACTGATGTCGCCGATCTCCTCGTCGACAACTACGGCGTCGATCGCGCGATGGCTTCTTTCGCGGCCCGCGCGTCCCAGGGCCACATCGGCCGCGCCCGAGCGCTGGCGCGTGACGAGCACGTGCGCCAGCGCCGGCAGGAGGTGCTGCGCCTGCCGTTCGCCCTGGCCGATGTGCCGTCCTGCTTCATGGCTGCGGCGAACCTGCTCGCGGCGGCGACGGAGGACGCTCATGCGATCACCGATCCGCTGGACGCTGCCGAGGATGCTGCCCTGCGTGCGGAGTACGGGGATGGTGCCAGCGGGGTCACGCAGGCAAAGCTCAAGCGCTTGATGTCCAGTGCGGTCAAGGAGATGGAGAAGCGGCAGAAGACCCGCCGCACGCGGACGGTGCGCGATCAGGTCGACCGCGCGCTCCTGGACCTGATGGGCCTCTACCGCGATGTCCTCGTCGTGCAGATGGATGCGACCGTGACACTGGTGAATGAGGAGATGCGTCCACAGGTCAGTCAACTCGCATCACGCAGCACCGAGAACGACACCGGACGTCGACTGGGTGCGATCTCCTACTGCCGCGCGCAGCTGGCGGCCAACGTCACGCCGCAGCTGGCGCTGGAGTCGCTCATGGTCGAGTTGAAGGATCCCTGGATCCGCGTGGCGTGACCGCCCGCGGGTGCTAGATGTCCGACGCTCGCTGCAGCCCGTGCGCATAGGCGAGCATCGCGGCGACCGCTGGCGCCAGAATGTCGGAGGTGCGCCGATCGAGATCGGGCGATGCGAGCAGGGCTGCGGCGGCCGCAAGCAGATCGTCATAGGTGGCGCATCCCTCGGCGAGGCGGGTGCGGACAACCTCGGCTGAGGTGACGGCTGCGGCGGCGGCGGAGGATCCCGGCAGCTCGCGCTGCAGATCGTCGAGCACTCGCAGCCGCTCGCACAGGGCGGTGAGGGGAGTGGCGGCCTCGGCGTCGGCGCGCTGCAGTTCGCCCCCGGCGCCCGGATACAGCCGCTCGACGGAGGGCACGAGGGTCATGACCTGGACGCGCACGGCGGAGAAGCGCGCCACCTCGGTGGCGCCGATGGCCCCGCGACGGAGCGTCGGTGGTGGCCCTACGAGCAGTGGGACGTCGGGATCGGGCCCGAGGCGGCGCAGGCGCCGCCTGCTGCGGACCGACACCACGGCACTGACACCTGCGGCGCCCAGCCACATCCAGACCGGTCCGGGCACGAAGGAACCCGCAGCGGTGGCGACAGCGTCCATGATTCCGATGGATCCCGTGATGCCGGCGACGATGCCGCCGCCCACCGACTGCGAGCGCAGGACGGCCCGGCGGGTCCGATGTCGTGCGACCGTGCGGCGCTGCGTGGCCAGTGCCCGGCGATGCTCCTCGGCCAGCATCTTGGTGGAGCGGTGGGGGCCGCGACCGGTTGCTGCGAGGAATGAGTCGACGAGATCCAGGCCCTGGGACACCCGCTGCTCGACCAGGGCGGCCAGCTCGGCGGGATCGCGGCGGGGTTTCGTCACGCTAGTACGGTACGACGCATGAAGCGTCCCCGTCAGGCCGCGGTCCTGACTGTGCCGCTGATGCTGACCGGATGCACCCTGATGGGCGCCCCGGAGGCGGCTCCTCCTCCTGCGCCGAGCAGCACGCCGGTGGCGGTCGAGGCAGCCCTGGCGCCCTTCTACGAGCAGGACGTCCGATGGGTCGGGTGCGGTCCGGCCGAGTGCGCCACGATCACCGC
>DMPC01000194.1:0-423 GCA_003456155.1 Actinomycetota bacterium
TCGAGTCCCTGAAGGATGGCAGGGCGGACGGAGCAGTCATTCAGCTCTACGGGCCCCGCAGCACGAGGAAGCGCTGCGCCGTCGAGGCCAGCAACCTGGGTGTACCGGTCGTCATCATCGACGACACCGCGCTGCCGGCTGACACCCTGTCCGTTCGCGCCAGTCAGGAGGCGGCGGCAGCGGAGTTGACTCGACTTCTCGTTGCCCAGGGTCGTGATCGGATCGCATTCATCGGCGACGCAGTGACCTGGGCCGGCGTCGAGCAGCGCCTGGCTGGCTATCGAGCCGAACTGCGACGACTCGGGATCGGATTCGACAAGTCGCTTGTTCGATTGGAGGCTCACGACCACGCTGTGGATGGTGAACGCCTCGCCGAGCAGATGCTCAGTGCCCCTGCTCCGCCCTCGGCCATCATGTGCTCCA
>DMPC01000194.1:624-5851 GCA_003456155.1 Actinomycetota bacterium
GGAATGGGCCTTCGGGTTCCGCGGGACGTCGCCATCTCAGGCTTCGACGACTCACCCTTTGCCAAGTCCTTGGACCCAGCGCTCACCACCGTCAGTGTTCCTGCCTACGACATGGGGCGTGCGGCCGCGGACCTGCTGATCCGCGCCATCAAGGGAAACGTCATCGACCAGCCCCACATCGTCCTGCCCACGACGCTGATGCGCCGCGACTCCGCCTGAGCTGTTGCCGCGTCCCCCCGCGCGCTACCGGGGAGCGTCGACCGACCGGGGGAACCACCAGTGCGGGCGCATCTCCCCGCAGCCAGCGGACCAGGGACGTCGCTCGGATCTGGTGGCACCCGTTTTCGCAAAAATAGTACATCATACTGGTCAGACCAGTATGATGAGCGGGTCCCGAGGGCAGCAGCAGGACTCGGGCTCACTTCGTTCGTGGAGGAATCGTGGAGACGGCCGGACGGCGGATTCTCATCACCGGTGGTGCCGGTGCCCTCGGCTCCGTGTCCGCCAGAGTTCTCGCAGATGCCGGCGCACGAGTGGCCGTCAGCGACGTGCTTGCCCCCGACGAGGCGCAGGCCCGCGTCGGGGATCCGCGAGTGGCGTACATAGAAGCCGATAGTTCGACGGCCAAGGGTGTCGCCACCCTGGTTGAGGCAACCGCAGGCGCTCTCGGCACCCCGACCGACGTCGTCCTGATGGCGGCGGTGGTGCGCCCGGGAGGCCTCCTCGACCAGACAGCCGAGGACATCGAGGCGACGCTGCGCGTGAACGTGACGGCAGCGCTGCTCACCGCACAGGCCTTCGTCCGCCAGTGGGTCGATCTCGGCGTTACCGGGAACCTGGTATTCGTGAGCTCCTGGGTCCAGGACGTCCCGTGGCCCGGCATCGCCCCCTACTCAGCGAGCAAGGCGGCCCTTCGTTCGGTGGCGCGGTCGTTCGCACGCGAGTTCGCGGCGAAGGGAATCCGCGCCAACATCCTGGCTCCGGGAATCGTGGGCACCGGAATGGCCAAGCACCAGTGGGACACGGAGCCGGATTATCGGCGACGGGCTGCACGCGCTATTCCGCTCGGCTCGCTCCAGACCCCTCAGTCTGTGGCCGATGCCTTGGTGTTCCTGTGCTCACCGATGTCCTCGTACATGACCGGGTCAACCCTGCTCATCGACGGCGGCGCGAGCTTGTACCCCTTGGACCCCGATGAGGTGGCCGATGGACCAGCCGACTGACAGGCCCCGGCCATGGACGCGCAACTCGCTTGCCGATCACATTGAGTCCGAGGTCGTTCCGCAGGTGGTGCGGAGCGGCCGCGCCCTGCCTTCGGAGCGCAGCCTCTCCGAGACGCTCGGCGTATCCCGCTCACTGGTGAGAGAGGTTCTGAGGGGGTTGGAACAACGAGGTCTGGTGGACATCCTGCCGGGTAAGGGTGTCTACCCTCGACCGCCGAGCACCGACGAAGCGGCTCGCATCATCCGGAGAACGTGTATCGCCGACGGGGTAGGAGTCAACGACCTCATCGAGTCACGCATCGCGTTGGAGGGGCGGGCGGCCTCCTTCGCGGCACAGCGCTGCACGCCAGACGAAGTGACAGCCCTGGCCCTCACCCTGGACGATCGCGAGAGCAGCCAGGACTTCGTCACCCAAGCGGCGGCGACGGTCGCTTTCCATGCACTCGTTGTGCGCTGTGCCAGGAACCCGGTACTCATCGCACTCCACGCTTCACTAGGCGCTTCGACGTTCGAGTCGATGATCCGTGCTCAGCTCCCGACAGACCTCAGCGCGCAGATCAGTCACGAGGCATGTGACGTCGTGGCAGCACTCGCAACAAGGGATGAGCAGCGCACAGCCGAAGCCCTTCTGAGACTCCTTGAGTTGGAGCGTACGTGGATGAACGGCCCCGCCAGCCGCCCCGAGTCACTGGTGGCCGATGCCCTTCATCGCGCAATGGACGCATCCACCTCCGTGGAGGACTTCGTGACAACAACCATGATCAGGTACTCGCCCAGCCAAGTCTCCAGAAGGGTCGCGCACGCATGAAGATCGAACGCATCGAGACGATTTGGCACGGGGACTTCCCGAACGTCCTCTTCGTCCTCGTGCACAGTGACGGACTGGTGGGCCTGGGTGAGACGTACTACCACGCGGAGGCCGTCGACTCCTACATCCACTCCGTCGCTGCACCACTTCTGGTTGGGCAGGACGCAACTCGTATCTCTGCGATCAATCGATCGCTCGAGGGATATGTCGGGTATGCGGGCAGTGGCGTGGAGACTCGCGCCCGCTCCGCGATCGACATCGCCCTGTGGGACCTTGCTGGCAAGCGTGCCGAACTCCCCCTGCACGACCTGATGGGTGGCCGGGCCCGCGACTCCATCGAGCTCTACAACACGTGCGCCGGCACCCAGTACATGAGGAGAGACGGGCAGGCGACGCGCAACTACGGCAGGGGAATCGATGGGCGGTGGGAGGATCTCGACCGGTTCATGACAGAGGCCGGGGAGCTTGCCGAGGAACTCCTCTCCGAGGGAATCCGAGGGATGAAGATCTGGCCCTTCGATGCGTATGCCGAGATGTCGAACGGAATGCACCTCTCGGCTGATCAGATGCGGGCTGGACTTGATCCCATCCACAAGATCCGGGAGGCGGTTGGCGATCGGATGAATGTGATGGTGGAGTTGCACGGCCTCTGGTCGCCGTCGACAGCCTCATCCATCATCAGATCGCTGGAGCCCTACGCCCCCTACTGGGTCGAGGACCCGGTCCGAACGGACGTAGTCGGCGCCCTTCAGGAGGTCCATGCAACTGCTGCGACCACGGGAACCCTGATCGCCGGAGGCGAGACCGTCACTGGTGCGGCAGGCTTCCTGCCCATGCTTTCCCAGCCCTCGGTGGATGTGGTCACGCTCGACCTTTCGTGGTGCGGCGGCATCACCCACGCGACTCGTATTGCTGCGCTGGCAGAGTTGCACGGACGTGCGGTTGCCCCACACGACTGCACTGGTCCGGTGGCACTCACTGCAGCCACTCACCTCTCCGTGGCCGCTCCGAATGCACTCGTGCAGGAGACAGTCCGCTCCACTATGCGAACCTGGTACCAGGACTTTGTCACCGTGCTCCCACCCGTCACTGCGGGAAGGATCCGACCACCCGAGGGTCCCGGACTCGGAACCGAACTTCAGCCGGACATCCGCACGCGTAATGGGGTCCGCGTGCGGGTGTCGGTCACGTAGCGAGCACGGCCGACAGGGTCGTAAGAGGGCGGCGAAGCGTCGGGGCGGGCTGCTACCGGTCGTCGCTGTCGGGCCCCCGAGGCGCGGTCTCGAGCCATCTGTCGCAGTCTCGCTTTCCAGGGCTGGCGTCGTGCGGTTTCGAGCGGCCTAGCCGGCTCGAGCCGCCAGCCAGTGCAAGGCGACCGCTACATGGTGGCTATCCCCGCCCTCGTGACCGCTCCAGAAGTACTCCCGTACCTCCTTGGGACCTGCCCACGCGTTGTACGCGGCGTAGCAGGTCGATGGCGGGCAGACGTCATCCATCATCGCGATCTCGAAGAGCGCAGGAGCGGTTGCGAGGCTCGCCATCACCGTGCCATCCAGAAAAGACAGCGTGCGTTCCACTGCCTCTGTGTCATGCGGGCGTGCCCGCAGGTAGCTCCTGATCTCGCGGTACGGTTCGGAGTCGGTGATCGACGCTGCGCGGAGCACGTCGCACCAGAAGGGCACTCCCACCAAGGCGCCGATGAGGCCTTCACTGAGAGCCGCCGCGGCAATGGTGATGCCGCCTCCTTGACTGCCACCGCCAACAGCGATCCGTGATGCATCCACGCCAGGCAGGATGCGAGCGGTGTCCACGGCCCGGGCCGCATCGACGAACACGCGGGCGTAGTAGTGCTCCCCGGGCTCGGTGATGCCTCGAGTGACGAAGCCTGGCACCTGCGGATTCCCGCTCATTCCCTCATCGGGGGTGTCCGCCCAGCTCTGACCGCGGGTGTCCATCACGAGCGTCGCCCAGCCGGCCGAGGGCCACAGTGTCCACTCGTGGTGGAGACTGCGTCCCCCGCCGTATCCAATGAACTGAACCAGACAGGGCAGGTCCCCTTGCGCCTCCTTTGGCGTCAGGAACCAGCCTCGCACTCGATGGCCGTTCGAGCCGCTGAACTCAACATCCCACACGTCAAGCATGGCGAGTTGCGTGTCAACGGGTCTCAGCACGGGATCCTGAGCAAGCGCCCGCGCGGAACTGAGTCGCTGGGCCCAGAACTCACGCACATCCGACGCGGGCACGACATTGGTGCGGTGCTCGCGAAGCTCCGCTATCGGCAGATCTAGCCAGGCCATTCCACTCCCTCTCCGTATGCGCTCGCGGCACGTATTGCTTGCGATGCTTGAGGATCTCCTTGCCGCTTCCTGCGAGGAGCCCACTGACGATGTGCTCCTGGGCGGAAAGAAACCTCACCCTGACGGGCAGCGCTGTGAGCACTGCCTCGGCCGCGAGCACTCCCCAGTTGACGTCGCGGAATGACATCGTCCCATAGAGGCCGACCACGGCAGTCTGCACATCGGTGTCGCTCAGGCCGACAAAGGCGATGACCAACTCACCGGAAACCTCGACAAGCGCCACAACCGACGCCACCAGTACGAGGATGACGGTTAGGAGGATTCGCGCATGCCCACCCCGATCGAGCATCGCCGCCTCGACGACCTCACGCGGGATTGTGTTGACGTGCCCGTTCATGAGGTAGGTACTGAAGCCCTGAGCACCACCGCGGCACACGACGGGATGACGAGACCAGGGAGAGTGTGGGTTGACCATCCCCACATCATCGGCGCAAGACGGTGCTTCCTCCCCTCGGGCTGCTTCCCGGACAGCACTAGTGTCGCGGCTCACGGGCTCGCTGGAGCCTCGTCGGGAACCACGCCGCGCGGCAGCACGATTCCGGCCGAGTTGGGGGGGAGATCCACCCAGTTATCGTAAGCCGGCTCCCAGCCACGACCGTCGATGAGGTGCAGGGCGAGCGCCTCCGTACTCCCGTCGATCGCGACCTTCAGTCGCACCGGTACCTCCGTGTGGTTCGCCAGGGCAACGCCGGGGTGAGAGCCGTCGTCAGGGGCGAACATCGCGAACGGATGATGCTGCTCCCCCGCCGCGGTGTGCACGGACGCGCCCAGCTCGTCCCGGTACTCCCCGTCCCAGAACCAGCGCCGCCATGTGGTGCGCAGTTCGTCCATGGACCTGC
>DMPC01000197.1 GCA_003456155.1 Actinomycetota bacterium
CCGCCGGGCTGCCCCCTAGAGTCCTGCTGGGCTCGGTGTCGATGACTCCCTCGCCCGGATTCTGCCCGGGGTCGAGCCGCTGGCCGCCCTCGAGGTCCCTCTCTCCTCGGCGCATGAGTGCGTGCTGGCCCAGGACGTGGCAGCCCCGTGGCCGCTGCCGTCCTTCGACAACTCCTCCATGGATGGCTACGCGGTGATCGCCGCGGATGTTGCGGCAGCCTCTGAGGCAGAGCCGGTGGAGCTTGCCGTGGTCGACGACGTGCCGGCGGGCTACCGGGCCTCCGAGACCGTCCGGCCAGGCACGGCGATCCGGATCATGACGGGGGCACCCATGCCGGAGGGTGCTGACGCCGTGGTGCCGGTGGAGCGGACCGACGCGGGAGCCGAGCGGGTTCGCGTGACGGCACCGGTCGACTCCGGCGCCTACATCCGTCGGGCAGGGGAGGACGTGGTCGCGGGGCAGACCGTCCTGACGGCGGGCACCCTGCTCGGGGCCAGGCAGCTGGCCATGCTCGCGGCGGTCGGCAGCGGGCATGTGCTCGTCCATCCTCGGCCTCGTGTCGCGGTCATCTCGACCGGGTCGGAGCTGGTGGAGCCTGGCACTGCGCTTCGGCACGGCCTGATCAACGACAGCAACGGCTACCTCCTCGTGGCGGCCTGCCGCGAAGCGGGGGCAGAGGCCTACCGCGTCGGCCCGGTCGTCGACGACGACGCGTCCTTCCTCGCCGCGATCGAGGATCAGCTGCATCGGTGCGACCTGATCCTCACCAGTGGTGGGGTCAGCATGGGCGCCTACGACACCGTCAAGGCGGTGCTCAGTCAACTCGGGTCTGTCGACTTCATGAAGGTCGCCATGCAGCCGGGCATGCCGCAGGGCCATGGCCAGGTGGGCGAGGACAGGCTGCCGATCATCACCCTGCCGGGAAACCCGGTGAGCAGCTACATCTCCTTCGAGAACTTCGTGCGACCGGCGATCCGGCGCATGCGTGGGCTGGTCGACCTGCAGCGGCCACGGCTCAGGGCGCGATGCACGGTCGAGATGAGCTCGCCCGCGGGAAAGCGGCAGTTCGCGCGTGCGTCCTTCCTGTCGTCAGGAGAGGTGGTTCCCGTCGGCACCGGGCAGGGCTCGCACGTGCTCGGGGGGCTCGCGGCGGCCGATGCCCTCATCGTTGTGCCCGAGGATGTCGTGACCGTCAGCGTCGGCGACGACGTCGAGGTGGTCGACCTCCGGGGGGCCTGACCCTTTGGTCTGGGCTGTTCACCTTCGCGCTGTATGTTCACCGCGTGGCCAAGACCAAGGACGCCGATCCCCTTGAGCGGTGGCGTCATTTCGAGTCCAAGTACGCCGAGCGCGTCTCGCCGGTCCTCTCCTCGATCGACGTGCCTGCGCTGGACAAGGACGACATGATCGAACTGGCCTCCCTGCGCGCCAAGGCCGACCGATGGCGCGATCGCTATTTCAAGGCCCTCGAGGGCGTCCACGACTGATCGTCGTTCACCCGACGTTCACCCGCAGGCCCCGCCGGATCCCCTCTTCGTCGTTCACTGTCTGTTCACCCAAGCGTGGCGCCGAGTTTCGGGCTGTGTGGGTGGCCGTATACCGGCACCCACGAGGTTGAGCGCATGACCGTGACGGAGACCGAGTTCCGCGACCTGAAGTCTGCGGCAACCTCGCATCGAGGCGACCGCATCTTCAATCGGTCCATCACGGCGCTGGCCTTCACCGCGCTCGTGGTCCTCGCTGGCATCGCCATCTTCCTTGGCGTCCAGACCATCCCGGCCTTCGAGTCGCAGGGGCTCTCCTTCCTGACGACGACGGCCTGGGACATCAACACCGATCCACCCACGGCCGGCATCTGGGGCATGCTCTACGGATCGGTGCTGCTCGCGGTGATCGGCCTGGTGATCGCGGTCCCGGTGTCACTCTTGCTGAGCATCTTCATGGTGTTCCTGGCGCCCAAGAAGCTCGCGGCCGTCTTGACGAACCTGATCGATCTCATGGCGGCGATCCCGTCCGTCATCCTCGGCCTCTGGGCCTTCTACATCCTCAATCCGACGGCGGATGAGTGGCAGCGGCTGCTCAACCAGTACCTCGGGTGGATTCCGATCTTCGAGAACACGAGCGGCAACTTCCTCGGCACGCCCTTCATCGCCGGATTCGTCCTCGCCATCATGATGATCCCGATCGTGACCTCGGTCTCGCGCGAGGTGATGGCCCGCACGCCACCGGATCTCATCAATGCCTCGGAGGCGCTCGGATCATCACTGTGGACGATGCTTCGCTACGTGGCCCTGCCGTATGGCCGCGGCGGCATCGTGGGCGGGGTCATGCTCGGTCTGGGCCGAGCCCTTGGTGAGACGATCGCCGTCTTCTTCGTCCTGAAGATCGTCTTCGACGTGAACTGGTACAACATCATCGAGTCCGGCGGTGGTTCGGTGGCAACGCTCATCGTCTCGCGCTTCGGCGAGGTCTCGGGTGAGTTCGAGCTGAGCCTGCTCCTCGCTGCCGGCTTCTTCCTCTTCGTCCTCACCCTCGTGGTGAACGTGATCGCCAACCTGATCGTCGCTCGCACGGGAAGGCTGCAGAAGTGACCGTCACCTTTGATCCCGCGACGCTGCCCGAGCTTCAGCAGCAGAAGATCGGCCATCCCTGGCGCAGGAAGCCCCCGACCTTCACCTGGTCGGTCATCCTCGCCTCCATCATTCCGCTGATCCTCGTCGGCCTTATCTACGTGAACACGGACATCCCCGGCGCGATCGTCATGACGATCATCTACTTCCCGCTCCAGATGATCGCCTCCGGCATCGCGGCCTTCGCGACCCGAGGTAAGCGGGGCATCCTCGACTCGATCATCATCGTGAATGCCATCGGGGCCACCCTGTTCGCGCTGATCGTGCTGATCTCTGTCATCGGATCCCTCATCGTCCGAGGTATCTCCGCGCTGAGCCTTCACTTCCTGTACCAGAACAACGTCTACGTCAGCCCGAGCACGCCGCTGGAGTACGGTGGCATCGGCCATGCCGTGCTGGGAACACTCCTCATCGTCGGTATCTCGACTCTGATCGCCGTCCCGATCGGTGTCGCGACCGCCATCTACATCACCGAGGTTCGCGGACGTGCCGTTCCCTACGTCCGGTTCTTCGTGCAGTCCATGGCAGGCGTGCCCTCGGTCGTGGCCGGCCTGTTCATCCTCACGATCATCGTCGCCACTGGAGCCTTCTCCCAGGGCGCCTTCGCGGGAGGCCTGGCCTACGCGATCCTGATGCTCCCCACGGTCGCCCGCACGGCCGAGGAGGTGCTCAAGCTCGTTCCGGAGGACCTGCGCACGGGCGCGCTCGCCCTGGGATCCACCCGCGCGCGCACGGTCTTCCGGGTCGTGCTTCCGGCGGCGCGCACGGGCATCATCACGGCGATCATCCTGGGCATCGCCCGAGTCATCGGTGAGACGGCGCCCCTGCTCCTCGCGGCCGGGTCGGTCGACTCCACCGTCCTGAATCCGTTCGGTGGCCCGATCGCCTCCGTCCCGACCTATATCTTCAACAACGTCGCCCTGCCGTACCCCGATGCCGTGGCTCGCGCCTGGGCCTCGGCGCTCGTTCTGCTCGTCATCGTGGGCATACTGTTTGTCGTCGCTCGCATCGTCGGTCGTG
>DMPC01000069.1:0-2386 GCA_003456155.1 Actinomycetota bacterium
GGAGTGGTCGTGTTCGTGCACGGCACCGGGAGCGGTCGCGGCAGGCCGCGCACCCGTGCCGCCGCAGGGGTGCTGCAGGCTGCGGGCCTCGGAACCCTGCTCGTCGACATGCTGACCCCGGACGAGGTGCGACGAGGCGCCGAGCCTGCGCTGTCGGCGCTGGCGCAGCGAGTGATCGGCGTGGGGGCATGGCTGGCGGCCAGACCCGAGGCGGCGGCGCTGCCGCTCGGCTACTTCGGGTCATCATCCGGCGCGGCTGTCGCCCTTGTCGCCGCAGCGCAGGCGCCGGATGCCGTTCGTGCCGTCGTGTCACGAGGCGGCAGACCCGATCAGGCCGCGCCCTGGCTTGCTGACGTCCGGGCTCCCACGCTCCTCATCGTCGGCGGCCGGGATCTCGCGGTCCTCGACCTGAACCGTGACGCCGAGCGTGTGCTGACGTGTCCCCATCTGCTCGAGGTGGTGCGCGGAGCCGGCCATCTCTTCGAGGAGGAGGGGACGCTCCAGCAGGCGGCCGCGCTGGCGCGCTCGTGGTTCCTGCAGCACCTCGCCGCACCCGAATCCGTGGGCGAACAACGTCACGCGTCGTAGCGTGGGCCCGTGAAGTCGACAGCGCAGTCACAGGTCGCCAGCCTCATCTGCGTCCGCGCAGCGCGGCGCCGGTGATGGACGCCCGCCTGCGGGAGTTCGCGCGGCAGACGAAGGGCTTCATGCCGGAGGCGGAGGGCCTTGCCCTGCACCAGGCGGGGATGGAGGCATCGGCCATCGGCCCGCTCCTCGAGGTGGGGAGCTACTGCGGGCTGTCCGCCCTCTATCTCGGCTCGGCTGCACGCGACTCGGGCACCGTCCTGATCACCGTCGATCACCACCGGGGTTCGGAGGAGACGCAGCCAGGCTGGGAGCACCACGATCCCGAGGTCGTCGATCCCCGGTCAGGTCGGATAGACACCCTCCCGTTCCTGCGCCGCACCCTCGAGGAGACCGGGCTCGAGGGCACGGTCATCGTCATCGTCGGCGACTCCCCCGCCGTCTCACCGGTGGTGGCCGGTGGCCTGGGCCTGCTGTTCATCGACGGCGGGCACGCCCTCGATGTCGCCATGGCGGACTACACCGCCTGGGCGGGACACCTGGCCGCAGGTGGCCTGCTCGCCATCCATGACGTGTTCGAGGATTCGGCCGAGGGGGGTCAGGCGCCCTTCGAGGTGTGGCAGCGGGCCGTGGCCGACGGATTCGTCCCGGTGTCGACGACCGGATCCCTGCGCCTCCTGCGCCATCACTAGCGTGCGGCGGGGGTCGGCCGCACGAGACCGGTGTCCAGGGCCACCGAGCGGAGCGCCACCGTGGTGCCGCACAATGGCGGCATGCTCATCCGCGCCGTCGTCTGTGCGTCCGCGGCAGCACTCACCCTGGGATTCGTCGCCCCCGCCGCGGCAACGACCGAAGCCGAGCCGGGCCCGGTGCAAGGCCTGATCGTCACCCTGAAGACCCCCATCGCGACGGCATCGCAGGTCGCATCCGTCTCGTCCAACCTGCCTGTCGATGGTGTCGAGGTGACCGACACCGTCGACCTCGGTGCCGGCAATGCGCTCGTCGAGCTGAGTGAGGGCGTGAGCGAGGCCGACGCAGCAGCGATGATCGCCGACCTGGAGACGGACCCGCGGGTGGAGGCCGTGGAGGTGAACCGCCTGCGATCGCACGCTGTCTACCCGACCGATCCCCCGGATGACACCTACTGGGTGAACAACTCGCTGTGGGGCCTCTACGGGCCCTACGGCATTGGCATCGGGTCGAGCCGGACCAGCATGAACGCCGTCTGGACATCCGGTGAGGGCAACAGCGCCGTTGTCGCCGTCCTCGACACCGGGTCGACAGTGCATCCCGATCTCGACGCGAACTATGTCGCCGGGTACGACTTCGTGTCCGCAGGGGGCGCCTCGTGCAGGACCAGTGCCGATCAGGATGGTGACTACGTCAGCACCGGCACGTACGGCCCGCTCGGCTGGGACAGCAACCCGCTCGATCCGGGCGACTGGACCAACGTGGGCACCGGTGGGTGCACGGTGGCGAACTCCAGCTGGCATGGGACGCACGTTGCGGGCACCGTCGCCGCGGTCGGGAACAACGCCCAGGGAGTCATCGGCGTCGCCCCTCTGGCCAAGGTCCAGCCGGTTAGGGTCCTGGGTGTCGACGGGGGCTACGACTCGGACATCCTTGCCGGCATCACGTGGGCATCGGGCGGAAGCGTCTCAGGCGTCACCGCCAACTCGACCCCGGCTGACGTCATCAACATGTCCCTGGGCGGATACGAGCCCACCGGCTGCCCCACCGGATGGCAGACCGCGATCGATGCCGCCATCGCCCGTGGAACCACCATCGTGGTGTCGGCCGG
>DMPC01000069.1:2677-4305 GCA_003456155.1 Actinomycetota bacterium
GTGGACATCGCGGCCCCGGGCTCAGACATCTGGTCCACCGTGAACACCGGCACCACCACACCGGTGAGCGCGGGCTACACCTCCTACGACGGCACGAGCATGGCGGCCCCTCACATCTCGGGTATCGCGGCGCTGATCGAGTTGACGTATCCCGGCCTCGCCCCCGCCCAGGTGCTCTCGAGAATCCAGAGCTACGTCACAGGATTCCCCAGCGGCACCGGCGCTTGCACCACGTCGATCTGCGGGACCGGCATCGCATCAGCCGCTGCCGGAGCGACAACCCAGCCGATCCTCACAGGTATCTCTCCCACCGCTGGAGCCAGCGCAGGCGGCACCTCGACAACCATCTCGGGCTACAACCTCAACGGCGCGTCACTGGCCGTGCAGTTTGGAGCGCAGGCTGCGGTGTCACCCAGTGCCTCCTCTGCCTACGCCATCAACGCGACGTCGCCTGCGGGCACTGCCGGAACGGTCGATGTGTCCGTGAGCACCGCCGCAGGAAGCGGCTCGTTGACCGCCGCCTTCACGTATCACGATCTGCCGACGCTCACGTCCGTGACACCCTCCAGCGGCGCAGCCTCCGGCGGCACCTCGCTGACCCTCACCGGGACGAACCTGTCCGGTGCCACCGCGGTCACCGTCGGCGGAGCCGCAGCGACCATCACGTCGGCAGGCGCCACGTCCGTCGTCGCGACGACGCCCGCCGGTACGGCGGGGAGCACCACGGTCACGGTCACCACCCCGGGCGGAAGCGCCAGCCTTGCCGGGGCCTTCACCTACACGGCGTCCGGTGGCGGGAGCACCGGTGGCGGTGGCGGCGGAGGCAGCAGCACGCCATCGTCCACCGGGGGTGGCTCGCTGCAGGAGATCACCGAGGTGCGCCCCGCCTTCGGCCCGATCAGCGGCGGCAACCTCGTCTCCGTCATCGGGTACGGATTCACCGGGGCCACGAGCGTGACCATCGGCGGGAAGGCGGCCGCCTTCCGCGTCATCAATGACGCCACCGTCGAGGTGACCATGCCTCCGGGTGACGCACTCGGGTCGGTCGACGTTGCCGTCAACCTCACCCCCGCGCGCGGGCGCGCCTTCGCTCCCGGTGGCTACGTCTACCAGGCCGATGCACCCGCGACTCCCGCGCCGCCTCCAGGCACGACACCTGAGCAGCCGGCATCCGCAGGTGCAGCGGAGGTCGTCGGATTCGCGGCAGGCTCCAGCACGCTGTCTGCGGCAGCCAAGGCGAGGCTTGCGCGCCTCGCCGCGCGGGTCCAGGCAAGCACGGCATCCGGAACCGTCCTCGCCTTCAGCGATGCACGGGGCTCCCGCACCTCCACGCAGGTGGCGAACGCACGTGGCCGTTCGATCCGCACCTACCTCGCGACACTAGGCGTCACCGGTCCGCTGCCCATCACTGTGGCACCAGGCACCACACCGGCCCTGCGTCGCGAGGCACTCGTGCGACTGTCTGCCGATCCGAAAGCGAGCAACGTGACCACGAACGACCGCATTCGATCCCTCATCGTCCGCTACCGCGCAGGCGTCACCCCGACGGTCGACGGAGTGGTTCGAGGGGCCGATCGGGTGACCGGCGGGTTGGGAGCCGGCATGACGCTGGGCCCGAACCTTGGCCT
>DMPC01000069.1:4548-8281 GCA_003456155.1 Actinomycetota bacterium
GGCCAGATGATGAGGGATCCGGGGATCGAGTTCGCCGAGCCGGACAGCCTCGTGACGGCAACGCTTCGCCGGGGCTGACTCCTCCCTTCACGAAGCCGAGCCTGATTCTCCCGCCTCGGCATCGCTCGCGGAATCGTCCCCGGGACCGGTGCCCGGGAACCGAGATACCCTGTCGCAGCGTCTCAGCGAACGCATGAGGCCTCTCATGCCGACCCAGGAGGCACGGATGACCGGACGAGGGCCCGCCGTAGCCCTGGCGTCCTGCCTCGTCGTGGCCTCCGCGCTCATGGCGTGGCCCTCCTCCGCGACGTCGTCCGAGGACGGATCCATCGGGAGTCCGAGCCCCTCGCCAAGCCTGACCGGCGCGCCCGCCCCCTCGCCCTCGACCACCCCCAGCCCGAGCGGATCCGCCACACCATCCCCGAGCGCGACACCCTCCGGATCTGCCACGCCGTCCGGCGCAGCCGACTCCGTGGCCTCCGAGCGCTACATCGTCGTCACGGAGAACGCCTCGGCGACGACAGACGTCAAGGAGCGCGCGGTCGACCTCGGCGCCGATATCGACAAGACCCTCATCGGCACGGTCGACGGCTTCGCGGGCGAGATGACGGCGGCGCAGGCGGATGAGCTCGAGGCACTGCCCGGGGTCGAGTACGTCGAGCCCGATGCCCTGATCACCCTCGAGGCCCCCGGGTCTGCCGTTCGCACCTACGCCGGATGCACCGCGAACTCCCTGGGCCGGGTGGACGACTCCTCCACCGGATCGATGGCGATCGGCTTCCCCGTCAACTGGTTCGGCACCGAGTACACGTCCTTGTACGTGAACAACAACGGCGGCGTTGCGCTCAACGACAGAGCCGCAGGCTTCAGTGACTACGCCGGAATCGACCTCGCGACGACCACCCGTCCGCTGATCCTGCCCCTGTTCACCGACATGGACACCCGGAACCCCGCTTCGTCCACCGTCACCTACGGTCAGGTGACCACCCTTGACGGGCAGCCGGATGTCGATGCCTTCTGCGTGAACTGGGTCAATGTCGGCGAGTACAACGCGACCGCTCCCAAGTTCAGCGCGCAGCTGGTCATCGAGGACAAGGGCAGCGGCAATGTCGACCTCGAGTTCAACTACAACACGGTCGGGACTCCCACCTCGACGACCAACGGTCGTTTCGTGGTGGGGTACGCGAACCCGAACAACCGGGCCGACTCCTGGATTCACGTCACGTCGGCGAACGCGACGGCGCCGTACGTCGACGGCGGAGCCAGTGCACTGAACGCGAACCTCGATGCCGGCGCCACCGTCGAGGGCCGCTTCGTGCGCCAGATCAGGCCGGGCGCGGCACCCACGGCATCGCCCACGCCCAGCCCCACTCCCACACCCACGTCGATCAGCTCCTGCACCGACGCCGTCCCCGCCGGCACCTACGGATGCGCGCCGTGGGGCCTGGATCGCCTCGACACCCGAACCCGCACCTACGACCAGAGGTTCACCCCTGCCGGACCCGGCTCTGGAGTCGTGGCCTACATCGTCGACACCGGCGTGCGATCGGACCACACCGAGTTCACCGGCCGAATGGGTGCGAGCCAGTACGACGCTGTCGACGGCGACACCCTGCCCCAGGACTGCCACGGTCATGGCACGCACGTGGCCGGCACCGTCGCCGGAGCGAACTACGGCGTAGCCCGGCAGGCCACCGTCGTCGGCGTTCGCGTGCTGAACTGCTCTGGTTCGGGGTACACCTCCGACGTGGTCGAGGGACTCAACTGGATCGCGGCCAACCACGCGGCGAACTATCCGGGCAGGCGCGGAGTAGCCAACATGTCCCTGGGCGGCGGTGCCACCAAGTCGATCGACGACGCGGTCGAGGGCGTGATCGTCGCGGGCATTCCCGTTGTCGTCGCTGCGGGCAACGACAACGCGAACTCCGCGAACTACAGTCCGGCCCGGGTGCCCGCAGCGATCACCGTCGCCGCCAGCGACATCAACGACACCCGCGCCTGGTTCTCCAACTTCGGCAGCCTCATCGACACGTTCGCGCCCGGCGTCGACGTGCTGTCGGCCAGCATCGCATCGACCACGGCGACGGCGACGTACTCCGGGACATCGATGGCCGCACCCCACGTGGCCGGGGCCGCGGCCGTGTATCTCGGACTCAACCCGACCGCCACCACGGCCGCCGTCTCGGAGGCCATGGCGTCATCCGCGACGACCGATGTGATCACCGACCCAGCAGGATCGGTGAATCGCCTGCTCTACGCGCGATCCTTCTCCACCTACACACCCCCGCCGGGTGGCGGCTCCAGCGGTGGCGGTGGATCCAGCGGCGGAGGCAGCAGTAGCGGCGGATCCAGCGGCGGTGGGAGCAGCGGTGGCGGCGGATCCCTCCAGGAGATCACCGAGGTGCGGCCCGCCTTCGGCCCGATCAGCGGCGGCAACACCGTCGCCATCATCGGCTACGGCTTCACCGGTGCGAGCAGCGTGACGATCGGTGGACGCCCGGCAGCCTTCAAGGTCGTCAACGACGCGACCGTGGAGGTGACCATGCCGGCGGCGGCAGCGGCCGGCTCGGCCGACGTCGCCGTCAATCTGTCGGCGGCCCGGGGTCGCGCCTTCGCGCCGGGCGGGTACGTCTACCGGGTCGAGGCCCCAGCCGCGACGCCGGCTCCGTCGACAGCCCCGGTCTCAGCCTCCGACAGCAGCCCGTCGTCCGCGACGTCCAGCACAGCGCAGGCACCGACCTCGGTCCGATTCAAGGCCAACTCGGCTTCAATACCCTCCGCCGTTCGCACTCAATTGCGGACCCTGGCGTCGAGCGTCGAGAACACCCGGGTCACCGGTGTCGTGCGCACCTTCGCCCAGACCGGTAGCGGTACGGCAGCAACGACCCTGGCGCGCCAGCGCGCCCGCAACATCGTCGCCTACCTGCGCACCTTGGGTGTCGAGGGCACCATCAGCACGAGGGTGACCAGGACGGCAGCCGCCGCGCAACGCGATCGGGTCGTCGTCAGCCTGTCTCCGGTGTCCTGACCTTCGGGCCGAACACGGCATCAAGGGCGGGCCGCCCCGCGAGCATCGATCCCGCCAGGACGACAGCAGCGGAGTTCCACGTCGGCTGATCGGCGGTGAAGTACTCCCCTGGCTCGTCGAATCGCTCCCCCTCGAAGTTCATGCCACACCAGTAGGACCCATCGTCGTGGCGCAGGAACTGCATCCACGCGAAGAGCTGCTCAGCCCTCCCGGGATCACCGATCGACACCAGGGCGATCACCAGCTCGCAGGTCTCAGCGGCCGTGATCCATGGCCGATCCGAGACGCAGCGAACGCCGAACCCCTCGACGACGAAGTCGTCCCACTGCGCGTCGATGCGCGCCCAGGCGTCATCACCCGAGATGACCCCGCTGAGCACGGGGTAGTACCAGTCCATCGCCCATCGGGACTTGTCGAGGAACAGGTGCGGGCGTCTGCCTATGGCGTCAGCGAGGAGGGCGAGCGCGACAGTCCACTCCGGCCGAGCATGACCGAGGCGATCGGCGATGGCCAACGCGCATCGCAGGCTCAGGTGAATGCTCGACGATCCAGTGAGCAGTGCGCCGTCCGACGGATCGTCCGCCCGCCATGCGATTCCGCCCCAGGGGTACTGCTGGCTGACCACGTGCCCGATCGCCGCATCGACGACCGGCCACATGTCGCGAAGGAAGGCGGTGTCGTCGGTGACCAGGGCGTGGTGCCACA
>DMPC01000069.1:8515-10917 GCA_003456155.1 Actinomycetota bacterium
TCGTCGCCCACGTAGTACGAGTACCAGCCACCGTGGGCGAGCTGCCGCTCCGTCAGCCAGGAGAATGCGCGCCTCGCCTCATCGTGTCGACCGACGGAGTCCAGAGCCATCGCGGCCTCGATCATGTTCCATGGATCCGCCTTGCCGCCCGGGACCCACGGGATGTGCCCATCGGCCGCCTGCACCGCAACGATGGCAGCCGTCGTCTGCCACAGGTCGACCCTGCTGGCCAGCGCCTCCTGTGCCGGACTCATCGCTTCACCGCGTAGAGGATCAGGCTCTTCCCGAGCACAGGGTTGAGGACATCGTCGATCCGTCGCAGCAGGGGCGGGTTCTCCATGATCTGCCGGACGAGGATGTCGTGATAGCGGCGCGCGAGCCAGCGATCCGCGTTGCCCACTCCCCCCGCGCATCGGATCCACCAGTAGGGCGAGTGCAGGGCGTGCTCGCGCCTGGAGCCACGCACCTCCAGCCCTGCCGCATGCATCCGGGACTCCAGTTCGCCCTTGCGGTAGATGCGGACATGCCCGCCGGGGGTGTCGTGGTAGTCGGAGTCCAGGAGCCAGTTCACCTGCTCGGGGAAGCGCGCCGGCACGGTCACCGCGATGCGACCTCCCGGGGCGAGAACCCGAGAGAGCTCGGAGATCGCCCGCTCATCGTCAGGGATGTGCTCGAGCACCTCCGCCGCGATGATCCGGTCGAAGGAGCCGTCCTCGAACGGCAGGTCGAGCGCATCACCCTCGACGCAGACAAGATCGCCGCCGTCCGGGACCTCGCCCTCGGCCACCATCGCTGCCCCCATCTCGCGCACCCCTGCGAGCTCATCCGCGTTGGCATCGAAGGCGATGACGTGTGCTCCGCGACGCAGGACGGCGAAGGCATGCCGCCCACCACCGCAGCCCATGTCCAGGACCCGGTGGCCCGGCTCCACCCCGAACAGGTCGAGGTCAACGGTCAGCACGGGCGCTCCTGCCGGCTCGCTCGGCGAGCTCGGCTCGCCACAGCTCCACGAGACCCTCGGCGTGCGCGCGCCAGGTGAAGCGCTCGAGCACCCGACGGCGTCCTCGCTCACCGAGCCGCTGTCGCTGGACGGGATCACCGAGCACCTCGACGATCATGGCCGCCAGAGCAGAAGGATCCCCGGGCTCGACGGTGCGGGCGCAGTCACCGTCGGCGCCGACCACCTCCGGAAGGGCCCCGCCCGTGGTCGCCACGACCGCGACCCCGCAGGCCATCGCCTCAGCCGCCGGCAGGGAGAACCCTTCATACAGGGAGGGGACGACCGACACCTCGGCCTCGGCATACAGCTCGACGATCCGCTCGTCGCTCACCCCGCTGACGAACTCCACCGCCCCCTCGAGGCCCAACTGCTCGATGAGAGCCGGCACCGAGCTGCCGTCCTTCAGCCGACCGATGACGACGAGGTGCGCTTCGGGTCGCTCGACGCGCACCTTCGCCAGGGCGTCGAGGAGCACCGAGAGTCCCTTCAGGGGCACGTCCGCACTTGCCGTCGTCATCAGGCGGCCGGGCACGCGCGCGATCTGCGGCAGAGGACGGAACAACGTCTCGTCGACGCCGATCGGCACGACCGTCATGTGCTCGACGGGCACGCCCATCTGGGCAGCGATGTCCCGCTTGGACGACTCCGAGACCGTCACCACGCGTGGAATGCGGGGCGCGACGCGCAGCTGCATGCGCAGGAAGCCGTACCAGCGCCACAGGGACAGACGCCGGCGCCAGCCTGACGCATGGGCGAGGTCCAGCTCACGGTCGACCGTGATCGGGTGGTGGATCGTCGCTGTGACAGGCCAGCCGGCGCGCATCATCTTGAGCACCCCGGTGCCCAGCGCCTGGTTGTCATGCACGAGATCGAACTCGGAGCGACGGGACTCCAGCAGTCGGTAGGCCCGCTCCGAGAATGCCCACGGCTCCGGGAATCCCGCCGTGCACATCAGGGCGAACTCCCGGGCGTCGATGCTGTCGCGGAACTCACGCAGGTGCGGGACGCGGAAGGGATCTGGCTGCCGATAGAGGTCCAGCCCCGGCACCTGCACCAACTGCGACGGATCATCGAGCTGCGGCCAGGGCTGGCCGGACAGCACCGAGATGTGGTGCCCCAGGGCAGCGACCTCGCGGGCGACGTATCGGGTGTAGACCCCCTGGCCCCCGCAGTGCGGATTTCCCCGGTAGACCAGCCATGCGATGCGCAGCGGCTCATCCGGTCCGGGAACCGGGGCGGGGGGAAGGGCCACACCCGGAACCTACCCGCTGCCCGCATCACCCCCGACGACCAGTCGGATACCCTGTACCCGCACCTCGCGGGTGTAGCTCAATGGCAGAGCCCCAGCCTTCCAAGCTGGCCATGCCGGTTCGATCCCGGTCACCCGCTCCACGCACCCGCA
>DMPC01000069.1:11185-11724 GCA_003456155.1 Actinomycetota bacterium
GCATGGTGCAGCGACTTCACGATGAGGGGTGCCGCATAGGCCCGGGGGCTGGGGCGCACGCCCCTCGCCCACTGGGCGTCGCGGACCTCGGCCCAGAACCCCGACACGACCGGGACAGCCCGGATGCCCAGCGAGATGACGAGGCCCACCCGCTCCGGCTGCACGCCGAAGACCCGCAGGGGTCGGCAGGCCGTGACGATGGCATCGACGATCGCCGTCGTCCTCGTCGTCAGGGTGACGAGCGCGGCGAGCATCACGAGCAGGACGATCACGCCAACGACGTCCATGGCCGATGCCCACCCCCGGGCCCACCACTGGAACACGAGGATGAACAGCAGGATCCAGCGCAGCGGCCATACCTGCATCACCGCGGTGGTGATGCACAGCCCGGCGATCATGTACGCCGCCAGCACCGCGAAGATCGACAGGCCGACGGCCACCGTGCCCTCGACGAAGATCGACAGTGCTCCGACCACGACGAGGATCGTGAGCTTCACTCCGGCAGGAAGCCGATGGATGATCGAGTGGCCAGGAACGTA
>DMPC01000132.1:0-11061 GCA_003456155.1 Actinomycetota bacterium
CTGGCCCCGCTACCAATGTGAAGACCCGAGACATCCTTATGGGATGTCTCGGGTCTTCCTTATGAGCGGGGCTTGCGCCGGAGGGCCTGAGTACCGGTCTCGCAGCGTCCCTCAGACGCCGTGAATGGCGCTTGGGACTCATGATTCGCGCCCTGGCCGGATGCCCCTCAACGGGGCCTCACGTCTGGGCCCGAGGGCCGCTGCAATTCGCCTCGGCGCGGGTTTCCCCTCCTGCCCGGCCCGCGGTCGCGAGCTGGCTCACCCGGGGCGGGGAGACCCCGTAGAGGCGGGCGACCTCCCCCTGGGACTTCCCGGCCAGCACTGCCTCGACGATGACCCGCTGCTTGGACATGAGCCCGCACGCTGGCCCACCGGGCCACCGCCAGCCATGAGCATGTCCCGAGACAGCCCATGAATATGTCGCCGGTCACGGCACTGTCCCCGCTGCCAATGAAAGAAGACCCCTCCTTCGGGAGGGGTCTTCTTGTCTTCGAGCCCCGTTGATGTCACCTGCGAACGTGCCCGTCCTGACGCCGCTGGGGTCCGCATCGTCATGACAGCGCACCGAGGGCGCTACACCCTCGGGGAAGCGGGGATGAGGAGCGAGTAGATGGATCCGCGCGCCTCATGCGTGATCGTGACGCCCCCGGGTGCAATGGCGGAGAGAAGGTGGGTTCCAAGGCCTGAGCCCGTGGCGGTCTCGCCCGGGGAGTTGGTGCGGCACACGACGCACAGGCCTCCGCAGGCAGCCGGGCAGATGGTGACCTCGACGTGACTTGCAGCCGTGTGTCGGACCGCATTGGAGATCAGCTCCTCGGCGGCAGTCACCGCGCGTGCGAGCAGCGCCTCGTCATCCGTGTCGGGCGCGAGGTCAAGGCGAACGTCGCAGATCCCGCGCCAGGCTTCCGCCACCCGCGCAGCTCGGGCGCTCGGAGACTCGTGGAAGGAGGCCAGATCCTCGGAGAAGGATCGCGTCAGCAGTGACGCCAGGCGCTCGAGAGCCTCGCGAGCGGCAACCGGATCATCGGAGCGCGCTGCCCCGTCGAGCTGCATCGCCAAACCGGTCAACTCCGACTGCAGGCCGTTGTGAAGGTACGACGACACCCGCTCGCCAGTGGTCGTCTGTGCAGCGGCCGCCGCAGCGAGCACAGCTCGTCGATCCGAGGCGGCCAGAGCGGCAGAGGCAGCGAGGACAATCATTCCGGCAAGGGCGAGCCATAGGAGGAGCCCGAGTCCACTGGACCTCGTGAGGGACGAATCAAACCCCAGGAGGGTCATGGCGGCATCGGTCGCGAGGATCGGCAGAAGCGACGACAGCAGGATCGCCACGACTCCGACGATGGGTTTCGTGAAGTGCGCGACCACGCTCTTCGCGACGAGCAGGGCGGCGAGAAGCGCAGCCGTGGACAGAGCCGCCGCGACGATGGCGCGAGTCACGCCGAACAGCGCGATACCGCCGATCAGGGCGCCCGCACCCCAGAGCGGGACGAGCCACGCAATGGGCACGCTGAACGAGGTGGTGGCGTCTCGGACCACGCGGAGCCAGCGCGCATGCGGCTCCTCGCCAGGCGCACCGAACCACAGTCGATGGCTCAGGGGTCGCAGTCTCAGGGAGATCTCGGAGCGGATCGCTTGGGACGTCCGTGACCACTCCTCGGGAGATGGTGCGTTCGCGGCCGCGGCAGCCGCCGTGGAGATCGTGGAGCGCATCTGCTGGACGTCCAGATCCGCATCGAGGTCGATGGAGGCGACCTTCTGCACGATCGCTCGATAGTCCTCGCGGTACGCGTCCTGACCGGCCACGAGGACACCCACGAGGCCCAGCCACACGATCGCCGAGAACCCCGAGCTCACCACGACACTCACGGGACTGCCGTTCACCGGCACATGCAGATGAGCGGCGACGACAATGAGCGCCACCGCACGGGCAATGCCGAGAAGCGCTGCGACGGGCAGGAGCAGGACTCCCATGGGGCGGGGTCCTTGGATCCTGTGAGCGACGGCGCCGAGGATGACGAGCAAGGCCACAGATGCTGCCGTCGCCGTGACGTAGACGAGGGCTGCTTCCCATGGACTTCCAGCGGAGTCGACGACGATGAGCCCTCCCACGAGGGAAACGACGGCGTAGACGGCGACCATGAGGGGCGATATGCGCATGCTGGTCACGAGCCGGAGCGCCTGCGCTGACGTCACGTCACACCCCTGGCAGCGGCTTGCCGGCAAGCTGGCCGTACGCCCGGGTGAGGAGCACGCGTGTGTTGCCACTCGAGCGGTCGATGGCGAGGGAATCGGCGATGCGCTGCACGGTGCGCTCGACCGCCTTCTCGGTCACACCGAGCGATGCAGCGATCTCTGCGTTCGTTCGCCCAGCCGCAATGTCGCGGAGGACGGCCAGCTGGTGAGGCGTCAGGTCTTTGGATGCCGACATCCTGCCGCCTGACGTGAGGGGTCGATGCCGCACATCGAGGAGTGCCCTACGAAGCACTTCGACGTCATCCAGGTGCCCCTTGACGATGAACCGGGAACCGGCGGGGAGTGATCGTTCCCTGGGATCCTTGATGCGCGGGTCACTGAAGCTCGTGAGGAAGACAATGCCGATGTCGTGGTCCTCCGCCCTGAGGGCGTAGGCCACATCGATGCCCGACGGCCCCGCCCCGAGGTCCAGGTCGAGGAGGGCGACGTCCACCGGACCGTCGCGCAGGGCACCGATGGCGCCCTGCGCCGTGGAGGCGACGCCGGCAACGTCGAAGCCCAGTGCCTCGATTGACGTGGCGAGCATCGTGCGCGTGAAGCGCTCGTCCTCGACGATCAGGACGCGTCCGAGGGTCATGGGCCGAGTATCGGGGATCGGGGGCCAGCGCGGTCACCTGTGAGGTGGGGGAGCCCCCACGTGCTGCTTTCGCTCGCCGGTTGGGCGGCCGACCCTCATCTGGTGATTCTTCGCGCTCTTGCTGCCACCGCCGTCCTCCTCGCCGTGCCCTCCCTGGCTCTTCCCGCGCAGGCGAGCACGGCCGCACAGGTCATCGCCACCATTCCCGTCGGAGCGACGCCCTTCGGCATCGGCGTCACCCCCGACGGATCCCGCGTGTACGTCTCGAACTCCACCGGCGCATCCGTCTCGGTCATCGACACCGCCGCAGCGACAGTGACATCCACCATCACGTCGGATGTGGGCACGACGCCGGTCGGCATCGCCATCGATCGCAGTGGGATGTACGCCTATGTGGCGAACTATGGGGGGTCTGGGACCTTTCGTGCAGGAACAGTCACGCGAATCTCAGTCGCTGATGGATCCACCACGAGCATCGATCTGCCGTCGATTGCCGCAACCTTCTGCTACTACGTCCTCAACATCACGCTGTCGCCGGACGGATCCACGCTCTACGCAGCCTGCCAGGACGAGCATCGGGTCATCTCGGCACCGGTGACCGGCGGTGCGGGTTCCGGCAGCGTCCTCATGATCCGAAATCTCACATTTCCCACGGATGTGGCACTGTCCTCGAGCGGATCGACCCTCGTTTCCTCCCTGTCGAACACCAATCAGGCCTTCATCCTCGACGGGTCGGGGTCGTCCTTCGTCGGGGTGACCGCCGGCCCCTATGCCGTTGCTGTCTCACCGACAACTGGCCTGGCGTACTTGGCCGGTCAGACGTCCGGCGCCCTCAGCGTCGTCGACACGGCGGCTCGTGCCATCGTCGGCTCGGCCATCACGGTGGGCGGGTCGCTCAGTGACATCGCCATCACGCCAGACGGCGCCAACGCCCTCGTCTCCGTCGTCGATCAGGATGTCGTCCGGATCGTGAGCCTGGGCACGGGACAGATCACTCAGAGCATCGCGGTCGGAGATGGCCCGCAGAGCCTGACGATCTCATCGGACGGTCGCTACGCATACACGGCCAATCGATACGACAACACGGTGTCCGTGATCGCGCTTCCTGAGAATCCAGCCTCGGGCGAATCGGTGCCCACGGCCCCGATTCAGCAGTTTGCTCGGACAGAGTCCGACGCATGCGACGCGCAACCGACGTCTTTGGCGGACTTTCCTGCGCTGTCAGATCACGGGGATCGAGGATGGGGGCCGAGCTGGGCCCAGTGGCCGAACGGTGGAACTGGGGGCTTTGTCTGCACGCGCCAGCCCTTCTACACGTCGCGTGGAACGTGGTCGGTCGCCTGAGCGTTGCGGCGCAGTGGCGTCTCGGTATCCGCTGGTGGTCTCGGTCACGGGTGGCGACGCGGAGCCGCTCGCTGAACCCCTGGTCCGCGTTGCCAACGGGGCGGCCTTCCGAGTGGGTCGGAGCACCGTTGCCTTTGCCGCCGGGAGCCTGCCCGCCGCGCGGGCCACGCTCGATGCTCTGAGCGACACACGCCATGGCACTCGCGGTCTGTCAGGCGGGGGCCACGGGTCTTCTCGGCATGGCTACTGATGGATCTGTTGACGTGTGGAGGTCATTCGGTCGAGTTGTGGCTGCTTGGCACAAGTCGCGACGCTGGCCGCGCTCGGTACCGACCCGATTCCCAGCGTGTGGCCACAATGTTTCGCATCGTGCAGCACCGTTGCCGCCAAGGCGCGGGAAACTGCAAGCAGGGTGCCGTGTCATCTTCACGTCCGGGCGAGCCCGCACAGTGGTCCGTCCGCGCCACGATCACGGGGAAGGTCCGTGTGACGAAGGCGATGAACACAGGGGTGAAGGTGACGTCGGCGGCGCGGACTCACGTCGGCCGGGGTGGAATGTCATCGTTGGCCTGCGGGGCGCAGGCCGGGCACGCCCAGTGGGTGCCAAGGGGGTGCAGACGTGCAACTGATCCGTGGGGCGGCGCTGCGAGCACTGCCTCGACGATGACCCGGGACTCCCATCGCACAGGGTTCGGAAGTTGCCGTGAATGCCCTCGGGATCACTTCGAGAGCGCCGTTTCCACACGCGCCACAGTGCCCGCCCCCAACCGTGCCAACGTCCATCAGGTGGAGAGCCTGGGTGCGAGCTGCGAGCCCTAGGAGCGCCGTGGTGTCGTCGTCTCGACGACGCTACGCAGAGCACACCCACTGCCTCTGACCTGCGCCTTCACCGTGATGGACGAGGGCGCGGTCGAGGGAAGTGAGAACTGAACGCTGGTGCGCCCGAGAGGGGAGGCGCGCACCGTGCGGTGTTGCTTCGCTACGTGGAAGGTAACCATGCACCGAGGTTGGACTTCGGTTGCGTGAACCTGTAGTACCGATGCTGCGTGGTCCGTTCCTCGGCGCACCGTGACGATCGGATCTGCGCCGAGAGCAACCGTCGGTGTGGCCGCAATGACACCCATCCTGAGGATGACCGGGCTGCCGCCTCGTGCGGTGCCGTCGAGAACGAGCGTGTGTGCTCCGGGAGGTGCGTCGGCCGGGATCGTGACCGTGCCGGTGAAGGTGCCGGATGCATCGACTCTGCCGGATCCCAAGGATGTGGGCGTCGAGTGAAGGGTCTGCGTCAGGGTCGAACCGGGCTCGAAGCCGGATGCCGACACGGGAACGTCACCGGAAGGCGTCACCATCAAGGTGCCTCCTTGCGAGAGTGGCAGACGTCGGCCGTCTGCTGTCGTGCTCCGCACCGAGACCGAGATCGGCGCGGCGCGCACCGTCAAACCTTGGCCCCGCGCCAGTCGCTGGTTCCGCACCAAGACGGCCCTGCCGCCGATGTCCACGCTGGAGGTGCCCGGAGCAGGAGGGGTGACAACCCGGGCGGGTGGTGATGCTGACGCACTGGATGTCGGCGTGGACATCGTCGATGACACCGATGGACTTGGCGTGGGCGAAGCGGCGGGCATCTGTGCTGCTGGTTCCGGTGTCGGCGTCGGTGTCGGCGTTGGGACGGGCGAGATGGTGATCCCACTCGACGCAGAGGCGAGTAGATCGGAGGTGAAGGTCACGATGTAGCTGCCTGTGCCGGCATCGAGGGCGAAGCCGGGAAACGTCGCCGTTCCGGAAGCATCGGTGACGGCCGTCGCATTGGTGAGGGTGCCGCCACCCGTGGTCAACGACGCGGTGACGGTTCGCCCGGCGAGCGACACGGGGCTTCCGCTGCCGTTCTGAATCTGCACCACGGGTGTCTGCAGCGACCCGTCGACCTGACGGTTTCCGGGCGCCGTGGTCACGACGAGATCGCGGGCAGACGTGAAGTAGCGGATGATCACGATTCCGTCGCCGCCGCGACCACCGGCGGCGGAGGTGCTGCTGTCCTTGTAGCCGCCACCACCACCTCCACCACCCAAGCCATCGGTGCCGGCGGTTGCGGCGCTGTAGCGCCCGCCGCCGTACCCGCCGCCGCCGGTGCCGTCGCCGCCTTCCCCAGAGAGGTTGTCGGCCGTAATGACACCGCCGCCACCACCACCGCCGCCGTACTGGACGGCGGAACCGGTGATCATCGAGGTGTGGCCGCCACCGCCAGCGCCGCCATTGCCACCCTGGCCGCCGAGATCTGTGCCTAAGCCTCCCCCCGAGCCCGCTCCGGCACCACCACCGGCACCATCCCAGCGGTTGAGGCCGCCGATGGTCGAGGCGTTGAAGCCGTTGATGTGTCGACCGGAGGAGCCACCGTCACCGCCGGCGAGGAGGTACGAGTACTGCGTAGCTGGGCTCCCTGGACCACCGCCGCTGGCAGTGACGCTGCCGAACGAACTGGTGCCGCCAACCCCACCGAAGGTGATGGCGGTTTCGTAGAAATCGGCGCTCGACGATGAACCGCCAGTACCTCCAGCCCCGACGACCACGTCGACGGGGCTGGAAATCGGCGTATTGTCAGCGACGGTCACGTGTCCGCCCCCGCCGCCACCACCACTGCCCGCATCGACTTCGGCGTAGGTGCCCCGAGGCTTCCCACCACCGCCCCCTCCTCCGCCGCCCACGACGAGCAGGTCGGCCGCTGCCAGCCCAATGGGCGGTGTCCAGCTGCACGAGCCGGCACCCTCGAAGCGAACGACGGTGTAAACGCCGGACGTGGAGGAGCTCGCCGTGCACGAGGAGCCCGTTGCCTGGGCGACCGGGAATCCAGAGGGCGTCAGCATGGGGATCGCGGCGGTCGCAAGTGCGACGGCCAGCGCGAGGGTGAATCTTGGGCGGTGTTCGGACATTCAAGCAGTCTGCGGGAGGACACCCCCTACCGAGAAACTCCTCCAGTCGGATGCGATGAAGTGACACCCTATGTAGACACCGGAATCCGCCACGGGCGCGCGAAGAGCGAATAATGGGCGGGTGGACTCAGATGCTCGGCGGCGGGTGCTGATCGTCGAGGATGACGCCTTCACCCGAGCGGCACTCGTGACCGTCGTGACATCCCTGGGACACGAGGTGGTCGGTCAGGCCGCAACCGTCATCGCCGCGATGGACGCTGCCCGCGCCACGACCCCCGACGTCGTCCTGATCGACCTGGATCTCGGTGCGGGGCCGACTGGCATCGATGCGGCCTACGGGCTGCGAGGGTTGCTTTCGGACGTCGGCATCGTGGTGCTGTCGTCGTATGCGGATGCTCGCGTGATGGGGCGTCGGGCGCGACCGATGCCACCGGGCGCGCTGTTCATCTCGAAGCGTGATCTCAGCGACCTGGCCCCGCTCGATCACGCCATCCAATCCGCCGCATCTGGAGGCGTTTCGTCGTCAGAGGTTGCGGCCCGTGCAGACGACCTCACCGACGGCCAACTGGAACTTCTGCGACTGGTGGCGAGCGGCTTGTCCAATGACGAGATCGCCCGACGACTGTGGTTGACCGAACCCAGTGTGCGGCGATCAATCACCAGGCTGCTTCGCAAGTTGGACATTGAGCCGAGCGATGCGCGCAATGCACGGGTTCAGTTGGTGCGCGTCTATACCCAGCTTGCCGGCCAACCCGTTCACGATGAGTAGCCCCGATCCCGAGGCGACCATCGCGGCGCGGCTCGGCGGCCCTTGGGCGATCTCCTGGCAGGGTTTTGCGATCACGGCACCGTTGGCGGTGCTCATCCTGATGGTTGCGTCTGCGTCCTTGACCGACACCCTCACGTGGTCGTTCATCGGTCTCATTGCCGTCGCGGTCGGTGGGTCCGGCACCTACGTCATGCATCGAACTCTCTTCCGAAACCGTGCTCTTCATCCCGTACCACTGCATCGCGTCATCATCTGGTCGCTCATCGCCTCCGGGTTGTACGTCGGCACTGCCGTCGTGCTCGGCGTGTGGTGGGGCGTCCTTGCGCCCGACGCGATCCCTATCCAGTTCATTCCTCTCTATGTCGTCACAGTGTCCTGGGGGCTGCTGCTCACCCTCGTCATGGACTCACAGTGGCGCTTCCGTCGGCAACGCGAGGCCCTGGTGCAGCAAGCCGTGCAGCAGCAGCTCGCGGGTGTGCAGGGACTTCAGTTCCTCAGGGATGTCCGTGACTCCGTTCGTCGCGAGGTCCATGAGCACATTCTGGAGTCGAATCAGCCGCTCATCGAACGCATCGATGCGCTGGTCGCGTCGGGGGAGTCCGATGTCGGTGCGCTCGCCGATGAGCTCAGGGCCTCGGCTGAGTCGACCGTTCGACCGCTGAGCCACGAGCTGGAGCGCCGTGCCCGTCAGTCCCATCGCTTGCCCGGTCTACTGACAGCGCTGGGCAATATCGTCCGTTACCAGCCCTTTCGACCTGTCGCCGTCAGTGTGGTCTACGCGATCACCACGACGCCCACCGAAGTCAGCGACTTCGGCATGACGATCGGCCTCGGTGCGCTGCTCGCGACGGTGGCGTTCATCTTCTCGATCATGTCGGCGCTCAATGCCGCCATGACGCACTGGCCTGATGCACACGCGAGGATCTTCATCGCCGGTCTCGTGCTACTCCAACTCCCGACCGTCCTGTTGAGTCCCCTGCGAACTCAGTTGACAGGTGAGCGGATCACGGCATCGGATCTCCTGGTGTCGATCACCTTCGGGACCTTCATCGTTCTGGCCACGTCCGCGTTCGGCTCGTGGAATCGATCGCGGCGTCAGATGCTCGCCGACTTCCGTCGGGAGGTGGATGTCGACACCATCAGCACCATGGCCCGCAGCCACGTTCTCTCTGAGGCGACGATGGATGCCGCGCTCGTGCTCCACGGAACGGTGCAGTCGCAGCTGTATGCCTGCGCGATGAGTATCGAGACTGCCGCACGAAGAGGCGATCTCGTGGAAGTGAATCGGTCGCTGGTCCACGCACGCGCGCTTCTCGAGTATCCCGAGGCATCTGGGCTCGAGATAGGCCACGTGACCCTCTCCGAAGCCGTCACTGCTCAGGTCAAGCAGTGGCGAGGTTTGCTCGAAGTGCTGGTAGAGATCGACCCGCGGTGCGATGCCGTCGCGTGCACTGATGCCACACACGTGGCGCATGTCATCGAGGAGGCCATCGCCAACGCTTTTCATCATGGGACAGCGGATCGCGTGATGATTCGGGTAGAGGCAGGCGAGTCGACTTTGGTCGTCACCGTGAAGGATGACGGCAGAGGTCCCACGCGTGGTCTTGCGGGGCTGGGCAGCCGACTTTTCGCGAAGTTCGATGCACAGTGGTCGCTCAAGGGTCTCGAAGGCGGGCAGGGCGCCGTGCTCAAGGTCGAGGTGCCTATGGCCCGCGAGTCCTCGGCCTAGGGGCACCAGGCTGAGGGGTGCCGATCAATGCGGGATGCCACCTCGGTGCTCGAAAGCAGAGCCAACCGAGGCCGCCGCTCCGACCACCAAGACGACGTTCCGGACGCACACCGCGGGGTGCAACCGCGGTTGAAGGGTAGCACTTGTGCTACCTTGTCCGTGTGACCACCGTAGGAGTGCGCGAGTTGCGGCAGAACGCGAGCGAGATCCTTCGCGGGGTCGAGGCGGGTGAGCCAGCCACGGTGACGGTTGCTGGCCGGCCGGTGGCTCAGATCGTGCCGATCCGCGCGGAACGCTGGACGACCTGGGAGCGCATCCGTTCCGTGTTCGACAGCCCTACGGATGCGTCCTGGGATGCAGAGCGCCGTGAGTTCGGGGCCACCGGTCTTGCGGACCCGTGGTCGCCGTGACGCTCTCGATCCTGGACACGAGCGTGCTGATCGCTGAACGGCCAGCCGCTATCCAAGGAGATCTCGGGATCAGTGTGGTGTCCGTTGCGGAGCTGCAGTTCGGCGTCCTGGTTGCCCCCGACGATGAGCGGCGTGCGCAGCGGTTGGCCAGGCTGAGTGCGATCCTGCGCAGTTTCGAGCCCCTGCCAGTGGATGCGGCGGTCGCGGCGAGCTACGGCGAACTCGCCGCAGCGACATATCGCAGCGGCCACAAGGCCACAGCCCGGAGCCTGGACCTGATGATCGCGGCCACCGCGCGCGCGCATGGTGCGCGCCTGGTCACCGCCAATGTCGTTGACGTGGACCATCTGAGCGATCTCATCGAGATCGTTCCGGTGCTTCCCGGTCCATGAATGTCGTCACGAATGTGGACAAGGGGAGTGCAGGGTTTGCACCTCTGGGGGTGCAGGAGGGGGTGCAGAAGTGCGGTTTCGTGAGGGGATCTCGTGGGGCATGCAACCCGATGGTCACGCCCTGCCAGTTTCTCCCCGCTACCAAATTCGGCCATGCCGATGATCTCAGGGTCCCTCTGACAGGGGCCCTGAGTCGTTTCTCGTTCCATCATGATCAACGGCACGACGTGGCTCTGTGCCTCGCATTCACGCCTCTCAAGTGGACACGTCCCGACCGGGGAGTGATACCATCGCTGGTATGTCTTGGGGTTCGGTGGAACTTGAACCGGAAGTCCGGGACTGGCTCCAGGGGCTTTCGGGTGCTGAGTTTGGTCATGCGGCGTTCTACGTGGATCTGTTGGCCGAGCGCGGTGTCCTCCTCTCCGAGCCGTACACCAAGCAGTTGGATGGCAAGTTGCGCGAGCTCCGATTCGACCTGTCTCGGCGGGCGGTCCGCATCACCTACTGGATTGCTCCGGGTAGGAGGATCATCCTGCTGACGGTCTTCACCAAGACCAAGGACCGGGATCGTGCGCAAGTTGCCCGAGCGAAGAAGGCGATGCTGGCCTGCATTGAGGTCAAGCACATTGTGGATGAGGACGAGGAGTGGTGATGGCACGCACG
>DMPC01000132.1:11103-12319 GCA_003456155.1 Actinomycetota bacterium
CGGGTAGGCGGATCATCCTGCTGACAGTCTTCTTGAAGACCAAGGACCGGGAACGAGCGCAGGTTGCCCGTGCGAAAAAGGCGATGCTTGCCTGCATTGAGGCCAAGCACATTGTGGATGAGGACGAGNNACGAGGAGTGGTGATGGCACGCACGTCATGGGAAGACATGAAGGCTGCTCGCGCGGGTGATTCCGCAGTCGAGGCTGCCTACGCGGCAGCCAAGCTCGCGTTCGAGTTGGGGGAGCAGGTGCGGGGCATGCGTGAAGAGCGGGGCTGGAGTCAGCGCGACCTGGCGAAGCTGACGGGCATGACGCAGCCCGCTGTCGCTCGCTTCGAAGCCGGTGGCACGACTCCGACGCTGCCGATCCTCGAGCGCATCGCTCACGCGTTCGACAGCACGCTGTCCGTTGAGCTCAAGCCGAAGGCCGTCGCCTAGCCAGCCATCGAATGTTGACAAGGGGGGAGCAGGGCCTGCACCCCCAGGGGGTGCAGGAGGGGGTGCAGAAGTGCGGTTTCGTGAGGGGATCTCGTGGGGCACGCAACCCGATGGTCGCGCCCTGCCAGTTTCGCCCCGCTACCAGAAAAAACGGGCAGATCCGACAGGATCTGCCCGTTTTGTATTCCCTCTGTCGCTCCGTCGCTGCTAGGCGTACGATTCGTACATGACAGAGATGGCGGTGAGCGAAGCGCGGGAGCAGTTAGCTGCCGTGATTGAGAGCGCGACCCGCACGGGGGAGCCGGTCTACCTCACGCGGCGGGGTCGACCTGTCGCTGTCGTGGTCGACCCGACAGTTTTTGAGCGTCTACTCGATGATGCTGAAGAGGCGCTCGACCGCGCGGAATTGTCACTCGCGCGCGAGCAGGAGGACTACGTTCCCTGGGAGCAGGTCAAGGCCGAGCTCGGTCTCGGGTGACATCTCGCTACGAGATCCGCATTGCTCGACGTGCGGCCAAGTCACTCGCTGGCCTTGAGCGACGGGAGCAGCAGCGAATCCGCGCCGCGATTGAACTCCTCGCCGACAACCCCCGTCCACCGGCGTGCGTGGCGATGTCAGGGGAGCCGGACGTCTATCGCGTGCGAGTCGGGGATTACCGGATCGTGTACGAGGTGATCGATGCGATGCTGGTCATTCACGTCGTGCGCGTCGGGCATCGACGCGAGGTGTATCGATAGGTCAGCGAACATCGGTGAGATCTCAAGCGAGGTGAGGCCAC
>DMPC01000025.1:0-1997 GCA_003456155.1 Actinomycetota bacterium
AGGTCGTGCGTGGTGAGCAGGACGGTGCAGCCTCCTTGGGGCTCCTCATGGATGATGCCGTCGATCGTGCGGGCCGAGACAAGGTCGAGCCCGGTCAGGGGCTCGTCGAGGAGCAGCATCTGGTGGTCCTGTGCGATTCCCTGGGCGACGTAGACGCGCTGGCGCTGGCCACCGGAGAGCTCCGTGAGGTGCCGCTTGGACAGGTCGGCGATCTTGAGACGGTCCATGGCGTCCGCGACGATCCGGCGGTCCTCGTGAGAGGGGCGACCCAGGAAGCCGACGTTCGGGTAACGGCCCATCATGACGGTCTCAGCGACGGTGAGCGGCGTGCCGGCGGGCACGGTGGTGTACTGCAGCACGTAGCTGACCTGCCGCTGGCTCTCGTCGGGGGAGGCGCCCAGGACGGTCAGCTCCCCTGACGTCACGGGGAGCAGTCCGGCGATGGCGTGGAGCAGGGTCGACTTGCCGCTCCCATTCGGGCCGATGATCGCGGTGATGCATCCGCCGGGCACGGTGAAGTCGGACTCGTGCACGGCCACGGTGGAACCGCGATGGATGACGACTCCGCGGCCGACGACGACGTCAGGCATGCGACTCCACCGCCACGGGTCGACGAGGACGCAGCCTCGTGATGGTGAGCACGATGAAGAAGAAGATGATCGGCATGATCGCCATGGTGGCCGACCCTGCCGTGCGCAGGTGATAGCTGAGGGTGAGCCCCAGCCAGACGGACACGAGGGAGATGCCTGCGGCGAGGAACATCATGCGGGGGACCGTCCGGGCGATCAGGGCCGCCGTGGCGGGCGGGCCCACGAGGAGTCCGAACACCAGCAGGGTTCCGACCGACTGGTAGCTGCCGATGACGGACGCGGCGATCAGGACCAGCAGCGCGGCGTGTGCCCGCTGCGGTCGCAGCCCCCACATCTGGGCCTTCTCGCGGTTGAAGGAGAGGGCCAGCAGCGGCCGGTAGAGCAGGGTGGCTGCGCCGATGATGATGGCCGCGAGAATGGCCTGCCACACCAGGTCGCTCGCGGTGACGCCGAGGGCGTCGCCGAAGAGGATGCTGGTGAGGCTCCCGGAGTAGTTGTCGAGTCGGGAGATGATGACCACGCCGAGGGCGAGCATTCCGACGAAGAGCAGCCCGATGGAGGTGTCCTCGCTGAGGGTGGTCTTGCGGTGCACCACCTCGATCGCGAGGACCATGACCGCGGCAGCGACCGCCGCGCCGATGACCGGGTTGATGTCGAGCACCAGTGCGGCGGCGATCCCGGGGACGACCCCGTGCACGAACGCGTCACCGAAGAAGCTCATCCCCCGCAGGACGAGCCAGGTTCCGACCACCGCCGACATGAGACCAGCAAGCGCGCCCCCGATGAGGGCGCGCTGCTGGAAGCCGAGCGCGAAAGGCTCGAGGAACCACTCCACGCAGGTCAGCCTGCCAGACCCTCGGCGATCCGACTGGCATCGGTCGTCATGAGGTCGATGTAGGTGGCAGCGGGGGAATCGGGGCCGCCGAGGTCGTGGTAGAGCGGGATGATGGTGATGTCGCGCCCCGTCTCGGCGGCAACCGCCTCGACCAGGGTGCTGGGCTCCGCGACGTTGGCGAAGATCGCCGGGACGTTCTCAGCGACGATGAGTTCGGCCAGTTCGGCCAGCTCGGCGGAGCTCGGCTCGGCGAGGGTGGTCGTCGAGGGCACGACCGCGCCGATGACCTCGTACCCGTAGCGATCGGCGAGGTAGCCGTAGGCGAGGTGGTCGGTCACCAGGACGCGCCGGTCGGCGGGGACGGAGGCCATCAGCGTGGCGACCTCCTTCTCCGCGGTGCGGATCCGCTCGGCCGTCTCGGTGCCGCAGTCCTGGAATGCGGTGTTCCCGGTGATCGTGGCGAGTTCCGCCCCGATCAGCTCCGCAGCCGTCGCCATGCGCAGCATGTCGAACCAGATGTGCGGATCGAACTCGCCGTGGTCGTGCGCGGCTTCGTCCGAGTGCCCGGCCTC
>DMPC01000025.1:2271-2714 GCA_003456155.1 Actinomycetota bacterium
CGGAGTGCCCTGCTTCGTCGGAGTGGGCGTGCGCATCGATGGTGGGAGCGGGGAGCGGATCGACCAGCTCGCCGACCGAGAGAAGCCGGGCGCCGTCCGCCTTGGCCGATTCGATGGCATCGATCATGCCGCCCTCGAGTCCGAGGCCGTTCACGACGAGGAGGTCGGCATTAACCATGGACGCGACCTGTGCGGAGGAGGGGGCGAAGTCGTGCGAATCGGCACCGGCGGGGATGAGCGTCTCGATGCTCGCTCCGGCGCACGTCGCGACTTGGCCGGCGATGTCGCCCAGGACCTGCGTGGTGGCGACGACCGAGACCGGTTCCGCCGCGGGGGCGGCTGCCGCGTCGGTGGCCGACTCTGCGGCAGAGGCCGCAGCCGAGGGGGCCTCGGCAGAGCCCTCCGCCGCGGTGTCGCCACTGGACGAGCAGGCGGCGAGCAGT
>DMPC01000142.1:0-4462 GCA_003456155.1 Actinomycetota bacterium
GCGGTCGGCAGAGCTGGACGGTGTCAGCGGCACGCATGGCCGTTGTCGCCCCGTGGCTGACGTTGCTGCTGCTCAGCACCAGGCCCGAGGCGGTAGCCGCTTTCGCGACCCCGGCGGGGGCGGCCGTGCTCGTCCTCGCAGCCGCGATGTCCGTCCTCGCCTATGCCCTGATGCTGCGAGTCTCCCGTCTTCCCGAGCTGCCGCGGCTGGCGTCATGACGCTCTCCCTGCTCGGTGCCCTCTTCGGCCTGACGATCGCGGGAGCGATCCTGCTGTGGTCCTCCTGGCTCCTGGCCCGACGCCCGCTTCGCCTGGTCGATCGCATCGGACCCTTCGTCGGCATCCCGGGTCACACCCGGGTCGTGCGAGCGGGGATCGATCTTCCGCGGGCCGGGGGATCGAAGGCCAGGCGCCCCCGGATGCCTGGCCGCTCTCGTCGCGCACCGGCCGCGGTGGGTGCGCTGATCGGGGCGATGCTCGCTGCCCTCCTCACGCTCGACGACCCGAATCCCCCTGCCTGGATCGCCCTCGGCACGGTGGGTGCCGTGGCCGGGGCGTGGGTAGCCGATGCCCGGGCGCGCCTGCATGCACGCCGACGTGAGCGGGTGATCGAGTCGCACGCACCCGTCCTGGCGGACCTGCTCGCTCTTGTGGTCTCGGCCGGTGCGGGTGTGGTTCCGGCGCTCGACCGCTCGGCGTCCCAGCTCACCGGGCCGCTCGCCGAGTGCGTGGACCAGGCCGTGCGTCGCATCCGCTCCGGGGAGCCGGTGGAGGGGGCGCTCGATGGGCTCGGCTCGCAGGCGCCCGCTGTCCGTCGACTGGTCGACGCGATGCTCGTCGCGCTCGATCGCGGCACGCCCCTGGCGGACGTCCTGCGTGCCCAGGCGCATGATGCGCGCGCCGAGGAGCGCCAGCGCCTTATGGAGTCCGCGGGCCGCAGGGACGTCGCGATGCTCGTACCGATCGTGTTCCTGGTGCTTCCCAGCGTCGTTCTCATCGCCGCGTTCCCGGCTATTCGGGCGCTCGAGGTGGTCGTCCCGTGACGCGCGTCGCCCCAGGGGCGGAGAGCCAGGTTCAGCAGACGAAAGCCATGTTCATCAAAGCCAAGCCATGTTCACCAGAGGAAGGACAGAGGATGACGATTCCAGGCCGTGTGGCCGACTTTGCCCGGCGCGCATACGTGCGCGCCACGGTGCAGGTGAAGGACGATCGAGGTGATGTCCCCGGCTGGGTGCTGGTGAGCGTGATGTCGGCGGGCCTCGTGACGGCCCTGTGGGTGGTGGCCGATCAGCAGCTCACGTCCGTCCTGAGCCGTGCCATCGACTCGGTGACGACCCCGTAGTCGGATGCTGCGCCCGACACTCTCTCGAGCAGATCACGCGCGTGAGCGCGGCAGTTCCACGGTGGAGTTCGTCCTGGTGGCCCCGCTCGTTCTGCTCGTCGCCCTCGCGGTGGTGCAGCTCGGACTGGCCCTCCATGTGCGGGCCACGTTGACATCGGCAGCGGCTGAGGGTGCGCGCGCCGCGTCGCTGGCGGGTGCTGATGCCGAGGCGGGGGTGCGCCGCACGACGACGCTGCTGGAGGAGAGTCTCACCGGATCCGTCGTGCGTCGGATCACGGCGCGCCCGGCCGTGGTCGACACCTTGGACGTCATGGTCGTCCGAGTCGAGGCGCGCCTGCCGCTGGTCGGCCTGCTCGGCCCAGCCATGCTCGAGGTGGAGGGCCGTGCCCTGCGGGAGGGCTGGTCCGGATGATGCCGGGGCGTTCCGCCGACGATCGTGATGCGGGGTCGGCGCTGATCGAGTTCCTCATCATGGGGATCGGCATCCTCATCCCGCTGGCCTACCTCGCCCTGGCGGCCTCCGCGGTGCAGGCCGGTGTCTTCGCCAGCACGCAAGCGGTCCGGGAGGCGGGCCGGGCGTTCGTCACGTCATCGACACCGGCTGAGGCTGGAGCGCGGGCTGAGGCGGCCCTGCGCCTGGCCTTCGACGACCACGCGATCACTCCGCCGCTCGGTGCCCTGCGCGTCACCTGCGAGGGCGGCCCGTGTCTTTCTCCGGGCACGCGCGTGCTTGTCGAGGTCGCCTGGGAGGTCCCGCTCCCGTGGCTGCCCAGCGACATCGTCGGGCCTGCCCCGGCACTCGTGCCGATCCGGGCGGAGCACCGGGTCCCGGTCGATGACTTCCGCGGCGCGCCGGCATGACCACGATGTCGTGCCCGGCCCCTCCGCGTGCGAGGGACGCCGTCCTGCGGTCCCGTCCGGTCCGAGGGGATCGCGGGAGTGTCCTGATCCTCGGCCTCGGCGTCGTCGTCATCAGCCTGCTTGCGCTGGTCGTCGGGGTAGACGCATCAGCCGCGTTCCTGCAGCGTCGTGCCCTCGTGGCCCTCGCCGACGCCAGTGCCCTGGCCGGGGCCCAGGGAATCGACATGGACTCCTACTACCTGCACGGCGCCTCCCAGGCGACCTCCCTCGATGCGCGGGGAGTGGCGGCGCGCGTCACGGCCTTCGTCGAGCAGGCCGACACCATCGAGGGCTTGCGACTGGAACGGGTCGTCACCGATGGGCGGAGCGTGACCGTGCGGATGAGCGCACCTCTGCGCCTGCCCTTCCTGTCGGTGCTGGACTTCGGGGATCAGATCTCCGATCCCGTCATGGTGGAGGCCCGAGCGCTCCTCTCCTATCGGGCGATGGGGCAGCCGGGTTGAGGGGGTGACGGGCACCGCTCCCCGCGGGCCTACCCTTGACCCACCATGGCTGACATCGATCTCGCTGAGCGGCTCGCCTCACTCCAGACGACCATGGGCAGCATCGAGGCCGTCCTCGACTTGCCTGCCCTACGGGTGCAACTGGCCGATCTCGAGGCGCAGGCCAGCGCACCCGATCTGTGGGACGACCAGGCGCACGCCCAGCAGGTGACCTCGCGACTGTCGTTCGTGCAGGGCGAGCTGCGCAAGGTCGGTGCCCTGCGAGGCCGGCTCGATGACCTGCCGGTGCTCTTCGAGCTCGCTGAGGATGAAGGCGATGAGAAGGCGATGGCCGACGCGATGGCTGAGCTCGAGTCCGTCCAGGCGGCGATCGACGAGATGGAGGTCCGCACTCTCCTCTCGGGTGAGTACGACGCTCGCGAGGCCTTCGTCACGATCCGCTCGGGGGCCGGCGGTGTCGACGCTGCGGACTGGGCCGAGATGCTGCTGCGCATGTACACGCGCTACTGCGAACGTCATGGCTGGCCCTACGAGATCAACGACACCTCCTATGCGGAGGAGGCGGGCATCAAGTCGGCGACGTTCCACGTGAAGGTCCCCTACGCCTACGGCACGCTCTCGGTCGAGCAGGGCACGCACCGTCTGGTCAGGATCTCTCCGTTCGACAACCAGGGTCGTCGGCAGACGTCCTTCGCGGAGGTCGAGGTCATCCCGGTGGTGGAGCAGACCGATCACATCGACATCCCCGATGACGAGCTGCGCATCGACGTCTACCGGTCGTCCGGGCCGGGCGGCCAGGGCGTCAACACGACCGACTCCGCGGTCCGCATCACCCACCTGCCCACCAACATCGTGGTGTCGTGCCAGAACGAGCGCTCCCAGCTGCAGAATCGCGCCTCGGCCATGGCCGTGCTCCAGTCCAAGCTGCTCGAGCGCCGTCGCCAGGAGGAGCAGGCCCGGATGGACGCCCTGAAGGGCGACTCAGCGGGCTCTTGGGGCAATCAGATGCGCTCGTACGTGCTCCACCCCTATCAGATGGTCAAGGACCTCCGCACCGAGGAGGAGACGGGCAGCACCGCCTCCGTCCTCGATGGGGAGATCGATGCGTTCGTCGAGGCCGGCATCCGCTGGCGCAAGCAGTCCGCGACCGCCTAGTGCGGCTGGGCCGCCTCTCGAGGCCTTGCACTTAGACTGACGGGCGTGATCCTCTTCGACCACGTCACCAAGGTCTACGCCTCCCAGCAGCGTCCTGCCCTGGATGACGTCTCCTTGGAGATCGAGAAGGGCGAGTTCGTCTTCCTGGTCGGACCCTCGGGCTCGGGCAAGTCGACCTTCCTGCGGCTGGTCCTGCGGGAGGAGCGGCCGACCAAGGGTCAGGTCTGGGTCCTGGGCAAGGATCTCAACCGGCTGACCAACTGGAAGATCCCCACCCTGCGGCGCCAGATCGGGACGGTGTTCCAGGACTTCCGGCTGCTGCCGAACAAGACGGTCGCCGAGAACGTCGCCTTCGCCCTCGAGGTCATCGGCAAGCCCAAGGCGCACATCAACAAGGTCGTCCCCGAGGTGCTGGAGGTCGTCGGTCTCGAGGGCAAGGAGGGGCGACGCCCCGACGAGCTCTCCGGCGGTGAGCAGCAGCGAGTCGCCATCGCGCGCGCCTTCGTCAACAGGCCGATGATCCTCATCGCCGACGAGCCCACCGGAAACCTCGACCCGGGCACATCGGTCGGCATCATGAAGCTGCTCGACCGCATCAACCG
>DMPC01000142.1:4671-6739 GCA_003456155.1 Actinomycetota bacterium
CACGACTCGCAGATCGTCGACCAGATGCGCCGTCGCGTCATCGAGCTCGACGGCGGGCATGTCGTGCGCGACCAGTCTCGTGGCGTATACGGGTACGCACGATGAGGGCCACCTTCGTCGCGAGCGAGGTCGGCAATGGTCTTCGCCGCAATCTGACGATGACCCTCGCGGTCATCATCACCGTCGCCGTCTCCCTCGCTCTCTTCGGCGCGAGCCTGCTCGTGCGGGCGCAGGTCACGACGATGAAGGACTTCTGGTTCGACAAGGTCGAAGTATCGATCTTCCTCTGCAGCAAGGGCAGCGACACCCCGTCGTGCGTGGGCGGCGCGGTGACCGCGGCGCAGCGGGATCAGATCAAGACCGATCTGGAGAGCCTTCGCCCGCTCGTGGAGGAGATCTACTACGAGTCCAAGGCTGAGGCCTACCAGCGCTTCAAGGAGCAGTTCCGGAACTCGCCGATCGTCGACAACGTCACCGAGAGCGCCCTGCCTGAGTCGTTCCGCGTGAAGCTCTCCGACCCCACGCAGTACGACGTCGTGGCCTCAGCCTTCCAGGGTCGCCCCGGAATCGAGCAGGTCAACGATCAGCGGCAGGTCCTCGACAAGTTCTTCCAGCTGCTCGGCGGACTCCAGGCGATCGCTCTGCTGATCGCGATCGTCATGCTGGTCGTCACTGTCCTCCTCATCGTCAACACGATGCGGGTCGCCGCCTTCAGTCGACGCCGCGAGACGAGCATCATGCGACTGGTCGGGGCGTCGAACTTCTACATCCAGCTGCCCTTCCTCCTCGAGGCGGCCTTCGCTGCCGCTATCGGCGCGATCCTCGCCATCGGCGGGCTCGTGCTGATGAAGACCGTGATCGTCGACGGCGTGCTGGCCCCGTCGTTCCAGTTCACGGCCTTCGTGGGCTGGGATGCGGTGCTGGCGATCGCGCCGATCATGTTCCTCACCGGCATCGCCCTGGCCGGGCTTGCGGCGTTCTTCACGCTCCGCAAGTACCTCCGGGTGTGACCCGCACCCTCACCGAGCCGCTCCCGCAGACCCGGCGGGGGTGGATCGGTCTCGTCGTCACGGGGGTCCTCTTCGCGGTCGCTTTCTTCCTCGTGGTGCGGTTCTACGATGCCGATGGCGGAAGCTCCGTCGAGGGGGGGCTCGGGTCGACGTCCGAGGCTGGCCTGATCCTCACGGTCGAGCCGGACAGCGTCGATCCCAACACCAATCTGTCCGAGCTCCATCTGTCCTTCGGAGCGCAGGGGAGTGAGTACGTCGGTGATGACGGGCGCCTGATCGACAATGTGCGGATCACCATCTCCACGACGGACGGCCTGAATGAGATCAAGTTCCCGGCAGGGACGGTCCTGGCTGAGCATGTCGTCGATGCCCGTCTCGATGGCGAGGAGGCGACCTATCCCTTCGACGCTCACTCCGGCTACCTCCTGCTGTCTGCCGACACCTACGAGCGGCAGTCGGACGGCTCGGTCACCTCGAAGGCCGCTGTGCCGATCGGGATCCAGGGAGGGGGCGGGATCAACGGCTGGAACACGGCCTTCACCCTCCCGACGGGTTTCGCGGAGAGCCAACCGATCGCCGTGGAGTTCACGCGAGCCTTCTCCACCAAGATCTTCGCGATCCTCATCATCGTCATCGCGGGAATCCTGGCTCTGCTGTCCCTCATGACCGCTGCCCTCGTGTGGGCTGATCGCCGCCCCGCCGAGGCGGCCCTTCTCGGCTGGACGGCTGCGCTGCTGTTCGCCCTGCCCCTGCTGCGCACCTACCTGCCGAACGCCCCGCCGTTCGGTGCCTCCATCGACATGTACGCGTATCTGTGGTTCATCCTCGCGGCGGGAGCGGCGGCCGTGATGGTCGTGCTCGGCTGGAACCATCAGCGTGTCCACGAGCGGCAGTCGGATGAGCGCGCGCGTCGGGCATCGGGCTCGGCTGAGGAGGCGGATCCCCATGCCTCGTGAGAAGGGGCGCAAGTTGATCGCCCAGAACAAGAAGGCGCGTCACGACTACGCCATCGAGGATGTCTACGAGGCGGGGCTCGTCCTCACCGGCACCGAGGTGAA
>DMPC01000142.1:7145-9436 GCA_003456155.1 Actinomycetota bacterium
GACGGCTACGCGAAGGTGGAGATCGCGGTCGCCCGCGGCCGCAAGAACTACGACAAGCGCCAGGCGATAGCCGAGAGGGAGTCCAAGCGCGAGACCGAGCGCGCGACCGGCCGCCGCAGCAAGGGCATCGACTGACCCCGCGAGCCGGCTCACCCTGATGGAGGGCCAAGGCCGCCCCTGGGGGTTTGGCGTCGGTGGGCTGCAGGCGTACCATCGAAGATGGCCCTCGGGTCGTTGACAATTCCATAGGGGGTGACAGGTTTCGACGGACAGATGTCTTGACTGGGGAAGCGTGTCGAGAAGCCAAGGTGATCTCGTTAAGAATCCTTGGAAACAAATAACTGCCAATAAGAAGCAGTCTGCTGACGCTTTCGCCCTCGCGGCCTAAGCACTAGATCAGCCGTCAGCCCGATGCGTCCCCGAATCGGGAGCTGGCGTCGCTAGGGGACTCACCAAGCCCTCCGGTCACGGGAGGGGGAGGAAAACCAAACAGTGACTGGACCGTCACCGCACAGTGCCACACGAAGTGCGGGGGTCGAGTAACGACAGCGTGGCTACACACGTAGAAGGACAGAAGGGGCCTGCACGGACCCGGGTTCGATTCCCGGCACCTCCACTCTCGGGTAGTTCACAGTTGCTGTTCACAGAACTGTGCGAATGAGGGCCTGACGGCTTCGGCTGTCGGGCCTCATTCATTTTCTTCGCCTTAGTGGCTTCCTGGGTCGTCTGCTTAGCGCGCTTGTCCTTTCGAACTTGGAGCACGTTCAAGCCCGCCTTGGGCTTGAAGTCGTCGGCGACCCATTCGGAGTCGATGTCCGCGCGGGCGCCGTAGCCGCGGGTGGCGTAGTGGGTGGGGACCACTGCCGGGTCGATAGCCATCCGGTCCGGGTCCGGGATGCCGGTGTACTCCCACAGCAAGGTGAGCAGGCGGTTGCCGAGCCATTGGGCGGAGTTCCGTATCGGGCATGTGTCATCGCACTCGAGTTGCCCCGACTCATCCTCAGCGAGCGCCGAGACCGGGCACACCCGTACCCGCGGGGACAACGTGCGGGGGATTCGATCACCGATGTGACGGCGGGCCACAATCGGGGTAAGCGCTGCTACACCTGTAGGATCCCTGAAGCTGGCCATCTCCTGGAGAGCACCGTGAACCGCCTGACCGCGTCCTGCCTGACCGCGTCCTGCCTGACCGCAGCGCTCACCCTGCTCGCCATGTCACCGGCCACCGCGGCGGAGACCTCTCCGCGGATCACGCCCAGCGTCTTCGCGCCAGGCTCGTCGCCTTCGCTGCAGGTCGACTACACCGTCACCTCGGCCGTGACCCTCGACCCGGGCCGTTTGGTGTGGGACCTCGGGATCGGCTTCGACGGTGCCACCATCGCGGGCGATCTCAACGTCGCTCCCCAGGTGGACGTTGCCTCCGGGGTCATCACGTGCGACTTCGGTGGCGGGATCTCCGGATCGTTCACCAGCACTGATCTCGCCGCGCTGGACGTCGATTGGTGCTATCTCTTCGTCGACTCTGTCGTGTCGAGCCCCACCCAGGGGTGGGTCTACTTCGCGGTCGCGTTCTCGGATCCGCTGCCCACCCCCGCGACGCCGATCCCCGTCACGGCCCGGCTGGGCGCCGGAGCCTTCACCTTCCCCGTGGCCGAGGGCACCTACGACTACGAGGCCTACACCTGGAACACCGACTACGTCGACCGCACCGTCTCCACCTACCGGGTCGGGTACACCGCAGGCAGCACGGAGATCCGCCACCTCCAAGGACTGCCCATGCCCGCCTCCGGGGACTGCGCCGACGTCCAAGACGCGGCCTACGCCTGGGGCACCGGCCTCAAGGGCGGGTGGACGAAGGCCTGGGAGCCGTGGGTGCACGCCAGCGCCCCCGAGGGGCAGCGCGGCGGCTGGGCCTGCACGCGCTCGCTGGTCAACCGCGGCGGCGACACCTGGGTGATCGGGTAGCCCACTGCCGCGCACTTCCTCGATTCCCCGTGTGCGGAGATGCCCGAAATCGTGTTCGGAGGGTGTCCGGCTGACCGTGGCTCCATGAGGCAGTTCGGGTTCTGTGAACTACCCACTCTCGTGAAGTCGCGAGACATCGTTGACCGGTGTCTCGCGACTTCGTTCATCCGGTCATGTCCGTGTTCGGGCTCCGTGCTCGTCCTGCCCCGCGAACTGTTGTCGGTCAGGGCACAGGGGGTGTCGCGTGGCCGTAGCCTCTCCCCATGCCTCGGTCACCCGCCCTCATCGTCATCGACATGCAGCGTGGCTTCGCCGATCCTCGGTGG
>DMPC01000035.1:0-2417 GCA_003456155.1 Actinomycetota bacterium
GCCATCGTGCCAGCGGCTGGACGAGGAGAGCGTCTGGGGCCCGGTGCCCCGAAGGCCCTTCGGACGCTCGGCGGCACTCCGATGCTCGTCCATGCCGTTCGCGCCCTGGCCTCCAGTCGGGTGATCGACCTTGTCGTGGTGGCTGCCCCGGAGGAGTCACTCGACGCCGTCACGGCCATGCTCGGGGAGCACTCGTTCGCCGCCGATGTCACGGTGGTGGCCGGCGGCGACACCCGACAGGACTCCGTCGCCCGCGCCCTGATCAGCCTGCCCGCCGATATCGACATCGTCCTCGTCCATGACGCGGCGCGTCCGCTTGTGCCGGAGCAGGTGGTGACGGCAGTGGTCGCGGCGGTGTCGGCTGGCCACCCCGCCGTGGTCCCGGCCTTGCCGATTGTCGACACCGTCAAGGAAGTCGACGAGGAGGAGTTGGTGGTCTGCACGGTCGATCGTGAGCGGCTTCGGGCCGTCCAGACGCCGCAGGGCTTCGATCGCGCCGTTCTCCAGCGCGCTCATGCCGAATCCGATCTGGGCATGACGGACGACGCGGGCCTGGTCGAGGCGCTGGGCATTCCCGTGCTCGTGGTACCCGGGCATGAGGAGGCCTTGAAGGTCACGCGCCCCTTCGATCTCGTCGTCGCGGAGGCCATCGTGGCCAGAAGGCGAGCGTCGGGTGTCCTCTGACGACCGCGTCCCCTTCGTCGGTGTGGGCACGGACGTCCACGCCTTCGCCGAGGGGCGGCCGCTGTGGCTGGCCGGACTCCTGTGGCCTGGCGAGGTGGGCCTGGACGGGCACTCGGATGCGGATGTCGCCGCGCATGCTCTGTGCGACGCGATCCTGTCGGCGGCAGGGCTTGGCGACCTCGGGTCGGTCTTCGGGACCGACGATCCCCAGTGGGCGCAGGCGTCGGGCGTCTCGCTCGTCAGTCACGTGGCTTCCCTGGTGGCCGGAGCCGGCTTCTCGGTCGTCAATGCCAGTGTCCAGGTGATCGGCAATCGCCCACGTGTCGGTACCCGTAGGCAGGAGGCTCAGGACGTCCTGAGCGCCGCTCTGCGTGCACCCGTGCGGGTATCGGGCACCACCACGGACGGTCTCGGGCTGACCGGTCGCGGCGAGGGCATCGCGGCCATTGCGATAGCCTCCGTCCTACCCATCGTTGCCTGAAGGGAACGCTATGCGCGCCTCACGAACCCTGACCGCCATCGCTGCCGTCGCGGCGTCGGTCCTTGTCGTTGCCCCCACTGCCTCGGCCTACGACCGCGAGGCGTACGAGTATGCGGCGGGTCACATGATCGAGCGCTCGGACATCCCGAAGGTTCTCGGCGATTTCGATGAATCCCTGGGCTTCAGCGCGGGACTGGGCGTGCGGACGTACCTGTGCTATCTGCCATCGAGCACTCCGGATGCTGCTGGCACCGATGTGCAGGTTGGCAGGCCGCAGCTGCAGTACTCGGGGTTCTACAGCCCGAGCAAGGGACCGCAGGTGTTCGTGGTGGTTCGGGTGCTCCAGTTCGGTTCGGCTGGCGTGGCGATCAAGGGCTTCGAGGCCCTGAAGACCCAGTCCCGCAAGTGCAAGGGCGCGGGGTCGACGACCTGGACGAATGACGACGGCACCGAGACGACCAGCTCGTGGAGAGTAGCGACCTCGGTTGTGCCGCAGGTGACCGTCGCCGGAGTGCCGTCCATCGGCATCACGCAGGACAACCTGTCGGTCTCCAGCGATGGGGGGAAGCCGAGCGCCAGTGACAACTACACGGTCTACACGCTCGTCAACGACGTGATCCTGTCCACCTCCTATGAAGGAGGCAGCACGACGAACATGACGAAGGATCAGCGCAAGGCCACCAACCAGGTCGCCTTCAATGCCGTCAGCCGTTGGCTGGGTGTCTCGTGACCACCCTGCCTGATCTCGCCAGGGGCTGGTTCGACGCGGCGGAGTTCGCCACGATCGCGACCATTCTCCCCAGTGGGCAGCCGCATCAGTCCGTCGTGTGGATCGAGCGTGACGGTGACGACATCCTTGTCTCGACAGTCCGGGGTCGTCGCAAGCACCTGAACATCGAGCGTGATCCTCGGGTGTCACTTCTCGTCTATCCGCGCGACAATCCGTACTCCTACGTCGAGATCCGCGGCACTGCGACCATGACGGAGGAGGGCGGCCGCGAGCTGATCGATCGGCTCTGCCACCGCTACATGGGCGCGGATCGCTACACGATGGACGACGGCACAGACAATGTCCGCGTGGTCGTACGGATCCGCCCGGAGAAGGTCGTCCTTCTGTCCCGCTGACGCTGCGGGATTCGGCCCCCGACGGTCCGCTCGGTACTGTTCACTCCGTGGCCCTGAGGTTCTTCGACACCGCGACGCGCTCCGTCCGGGACTTCGTTCCCCTGCAGGAGGGCAAGGTCGGCATCTA
>DMPC01000035.1:2690-9803 GCA_003456155.1 Actinomycetota bacterium
GGGCTTCGACGTCACGTTCGTGCGCAACGTCACCGACATCGACGACAAGATCCTCATGAAGGGCGTCGAGCAGGGCGTTCCCTACTGGGATGTCGCCATGCGCAACGAGCGCGCCTTCACCTGGGCCTACGACGCGCTCGGCTGCCTGCCTCCCACGTACGAGCCGCGGGCCACGGGCCACGTCCCCGAGATGATCGCGCTCATGCAGCGGCTCATTGCCGACGGCCATGGGTATGCCGCGTCGGGCGACGTCTACTTCGACGTGCGCTCCTTCCCGGAGTACGGCGCGCTCAGCGGGCAGCGTCTGGACGACATGAAGGACGCGACGGACGCCGATCCCCGGGGAAAGCGGGATCCACGGGACTTCGCGATGTGGAAGTCGACGAAGCCGGGTGAGCCCGCGTGGGAGACCCCGTGGGGGCCGGGTCGCCCCGGGTGGCACATCGAGTGCTCGGCCATGGCCGAGAAGTACCTCGGAGCCACGTTCGACATCCACGGCGGGGGGCTGGACCTCGTCTTCCCCCACCATGAGAACGAGATCGCGCAGTCCCGGGCGGCGGGCGGAGGGTTCGCGCGCTTCTGGCTGCACAATGCGTGGGTCACCACTTCCGGCGAGAAGATGAGCAAGTCGCTGGGCAACTCCCTGCTCGTGGACCAGGTCGTCCAGCGCGTCCGGCCGGTGGAGCTTCGCTACTACCTCGCCGGGGCCCACTACCGGTCCATGCTCGAGTACTCCGATGAGCACGTTGCCGAAGCGGGGCAGGGCTACCGCCGGATCGAGGGATTCCTCCAGCGCGCAGCGGAGGTGCTCGGTGTGCCGGGGGCGCCGGAGGTCCGTTCGCAGGCTCGACCGGCCGCCTTCGATGCCGCGATGGACGACGACATCGCCGTCCCCCAGGCCCTGGCTGTCGTCCACGAGACGGTCCGCGAGGGCAACGCCGCCCTTGCTGCTGATGATGCCGAGGCTGTGCAGAGGGCCTTCGATGCCGTCCTGGCCATGGTCGATGCACTCGGGCTCAACCCCTGGGCCGAGCCGTGGCGGTCGACCGGCACGACGGGAGACCGTCAGTCCGAGGTGATCGACGCGCTGGTGCAGGTGGTGCTCCAGCAGCGCCAGGATGCCCGTGCACGCAAGGACTTCGCGGCGGCCGATGCCATTCGCGACGGGCTCGATGCCATCGGCATCCGGGTCGAGGACACCCCGACCGGCGCTCGCTGGTCGCTCGGCTGACAGGAGTAGGCGGATGGCAGGCAACTCGCAGAGGCGTGGCGCGATGCGCAAGGACGGCACCAAGAAGGGTGCCACCGTCGGATCGGGCGGTCAGCGCCGAGCGAAGCTCGAAGGGCGCGGCCCCACGCCCAAGGCCAAGGATCGGCCGCATCATCCCGCGGCTCGGCGTGAGCGCGCGGCGCAGAAGCGTGCAGCAGCGCAGCGCTCGACCACGAGGTCCACAGGTGCACGGCGCTCACAGGGAAGCCTGCTCATGGGCCGCAATCCTGTGGTCGAGGCCCTGCGTGCCGATGTCCCGGCCACGGGCCTGTACGTGCAGGCCAAGGCGGACGCGGATGATCGCTGGCGCGAGGCCATGCGCTTCGCGGTGGCACGCAACATCCCGATCATGGAGGTCGCCCGCACGGAGCTCGATCGCATGACCGATGGCGGTGTGCATCAGGGCCTCGTCCTGACGGTGCCCGAGTACGAGTACGCGGACCTGGAGGATGTGCGGTCGGGCTCGCTCATCGTCGTCCTGGATGGAGTCACGGATCCCCGCAACCTCGGTGCGATCGCCCGATCTGCCGCGGCCTTCGGAGCGGATGGCATCGTCATCCCGACTCGTCGTTCCGTCGGAGTGACGGCGGCCGCGTGGAAGACCTCGGCCGGCGCTCTCTCCCGAGTACCGGTGGCGCAGGTCACCAACACCACTCGCGCGCTCAAGTCCCTTCAGGAGTCAGGCTTCTCGGTGATCGGCCTGACGGCGGATGCTGATGTCCGCCTGGGTGGTCTCGCGGCGGATGTCCTGAGCGATCCCGTCGTCATCGTGATCGGTGCGGAGGGTGCCGGTCTGTCGCGACTCGTGTCCGAGACCTGCGACTGGAGGGTCAGCATCCCGATGGCCGATGGCAACGAGTCCCTGAACGCGTCGGTTGCGGCGGGCATCGTGCTTCAGGCGGTGTTCTCCGCACGATCGTGAGCCTCGGGCTCCTTGCGCTTGCGGTCGAGTGCATTGCCGAGCAGCGGGAAGATCAGCACGGTGAGCGCCCCAGCGCCGACGAGTGCCGCTCCATTCGCCGGTGTCATGAGGCCGGCGGACACTTCGAGCGAGGTCACCGCCACGATGATCGGGAGTCCGGTCGCCACGTAGAGGGAGAAGCGGGTCCTCTCGCGGATATTGGGCAGGGCCTTGCGGTAGAGGAACCACTGAGGCACTCCGCGTACGAGCAGGATCAGGAAGAAGGCGATCACCATTGGCAGGGGATTCTGGACGATCGAGACGACATCGAGCTTCGCCCCGGAGACGACAAAGAACAAGGGAATGAGGAATCCGAAGCCGATGGCCTCGACCTTGATCTGAAGGCGCGACTCCTCCGACTGCGGCATGAAGCGTCGGGCGATGATGCCGGCGAGGAATGCTCCGAGCACGGCGTCGAGTCCAAACGTCCCGGCGAGGGCGAGCAGCATCACCATGAGCAGGATGACGAATCGAAGTCCTGTCTGGGAGCTGGAGTTGTGACCCCTGTTAATCACGGCCAGCACCCGAGCATTGGTGAATCGGTTCGGGAGAATGGCGAGCAGTAGGGCGATCGCCAAGAACAAGAGAAGGCTGATGATGGCGGCGAGCGACGACTTGGTCGTGAGCAGGATCGACATCGCGATGATGGGTCCGAGTTCACCCCATGCCCCCGCGCCCATGAAGAAGGTGCCGAAACGGCTGTTGAGCTCGCCCCGGTCGCGCACGATCGGCAGGAGGGTGCCCAGTGCGGTCGAGGTGAGCGCGATGGCCACCCCGATCGGATCGAGGACGTTTCCCGTCCCGGCCAGGAGGAATGCTGCCGTGAGCGCTATGGCCAGGGAGATGAGCCATCCCGATCCCGCAAGACGCCCGCTCATCCCGCTCACCGACTTTCGCTCCAGCTCGAGTCCGGCGAGGAAGAAGAGCACGCCGAGGCCGAGCTCGGACAGCAGGCTGATGGCGTCGTCGATCTGGATCCATCCGAGGAGCTCGGGTCCGAAGACGACGCCGAAGGCGAGAAGGAGAACCACCTCCGCGATCTTCAGGCGCAGCAGGCCGACGATGAGGGGCACGAACGCCGAGATCGCGACGATGACGACCAGGGAGATCAGATCCGTTTCCACGAATGCTCCTGGCTGTCACTGAGGGCTATTGGGGGGGCGGAACGATGCGCAGCGTAGCGGTGACGTCACTCGGGCTGCCATCCCGAGATGCCTCGAGGCGGGGCCACGACGAGATGCTCGGGCCAGTCCTCCGGGGGGTGTCCCACTGCAGTCCGGCGAGCCGGCCCTCCCCGAAGGAACCGTGATGCGGATGGAGCAAGACGGACAGGGATCCTCGATCCGCTCGGGCCTAGGCTTCGCTCCGTGAGCGAGAACCCGCGGGCGCGACTGGCCGACATCGCCGAGCAGGCCGGCGTCAGCGAGGCGACCGTGTCCCGTGTCCTGAACGACCGGCCGGGAGTCTCCTCGACGACCCGGCAGGCCGTTCTGACGGCTCTTGACGTGCTCGGGTACGAGCGGCCGATCCGACTGCGGGGCCAGTCCGGGCTCGTCGGCCTCATCGTGCCCGAGCTGGAGAACCCCATCTTCCCGGCCTTTGCGCAGGTGATGGAAACCCTGCTGGCCCAGTACGGCTACACCCCTGTCCTGTGCACGCAGACTCCTGGCGGCGTGACCGAGGAGGAGTACGTCGATCTGCTCCTCGATCGAGGGGTCGCGGGGATCATCTTCGTGTCAGGCCTGCACGCCGATGCCACGGCCGACCATGCGTCCTATCGCGCTCTCGTGGAGCGAGGCCTACCGGTCGTCTTCGTCAACGGCTACGCCGAGGGGATCGGCGCGCCGTTCGTCTCCGATGACGACGCGGCGGCCATGGACCTCGCCGTCACGCACCTGGCCTCGATGGGGCATCGCCGGATCGGTCTTGCCGTCGGGCCGGCTCGGTTCGTCCCGGTCGTGCGCAAGCGGGCGGGCTTCGTCGCGGCCATGGCCAAGGCGACGGGAATGGGCGAGGACGATGCCGCGGGGCTGGTGGCTCACTCGCTCTTCACGGTCGAGGGCGGCCAGGCAGCAGCGCACCACCTGCTCGGCCTCGGCGTCACGGCCATCGTGTGCGGCTCGGACCTCATGGCTCTCGGAGCCATCCGCACCATTCGCCAGCGTGGCCTGCGCGTGCCCGAGGATGTGTCCGTCGTGGGCTACGACGACTCCCGACTGATCGCCTTCACCGATCCACCGTTGACGACCGTTCGCCAGGCCGTCAACGCCATGGGAACGGCTGCGGTGCAGGCGCTGCTGGACGGCATCAACGGAACGCCGGCGCCCCAGGATGAGTTCGTGTTTCGGCCCGAACTCGTGGTGCGCTCCTCGACCGGCCCCGCTCCCAGGCCAGGCGAGTGACCACTCGACATACGTTCTTCGGACACCCGTGGGGCCTGGCGACGCTCTCGGCGACGGAGTTGTGGGAGCGCTTCTCCTTCTACGGGATGCGAGCCCTCCTCGTGCTCTACCTCGTTGCGGCGTTGGAGACCTCTGATGCCTCGCAGTCCGGTCTCGGGTTCGACGCCGGTGATGCCGCGGCTGTGTATGGCTCCTACAACGCGCTCGTCTACCTCACACCGCTGGCGGGAGGCTGGATCGCCGACCGGCTCATCGGTGCGCGCCGGTCCGTGCTCGTCGGCGGCATCATCATCGCGCTGGGCCACTACTCGATGGCGGCGCCGTGGGAGGGCATGTTCTGGGCCGGTCTCCTGCTGATCGCGGCAGGCACAGGCCTGTTGAAGCCCAACGTGTCGCAGATGGTCGGCGACCTCTACGTCGGTCAGCCCGAGTCGCGGAAGGATGCTGCGTTCTCCATCTTCTACATGGGCATCAACATGGGAGGCTTCCTCGCTCCGCTGGTGACGGGCTGGCTCGCGCTGAGCTACGGGTGGGAGTGGGGCTTCCTCGCGGCTGGGATAGGCATGACGATCGCGATCGTCATCTATGTCGTCGGCTGGCCGAGCCTGGGAAGTGCCGGATCGGTGACGCCCAACCCGGCGACTCGAGCGGTTCTGCGCAGGGTGCTGGTGCGCACCGGGGCGGGCCTGGGGCTGTTCGCCCTGGCGGTTCTCGGGTACGGCCTCTGGGCGGGCTTCTCGGTCGAAGGAGTCACCGTTGTCCTCACCTGGGCGATCATCGCCATTGCCGTCGTCTACTTCGTGGTGCTCTTCCGATCCCCGCTGGTGACGTCTGCTGACCGTCCGAAGCTCAAGGCCTTCATGGCCCTGTTCATCGGGGCTGCACTGTTCTGGATGCTCTTCGATCAGGCGGGCTCGACACTCACGATCCTCGCCAGTGACTGGACTGACAGGTCGATCGGCTCATGGGTGGTGCCTGCGCCCTGGCTGCTGTCGGTCAATCCGGTGTTGATCATCATCTTCGCGCCCGTCTTCGCCTGGCTCTGGACCAAACTCGCCAACCGGGCTCCGAGCACTCCGATGAAGTTCGCGATCGCGATCATCGGAGTGGGGCTCTCCTTCTGGCTGCTCATCATTCCGGGCATGGCTGCGGATCGTGGGGAGTCGAGCATGATCTGGTGGCTGCTCGGCGCCTACCTCCTGCAGACGTGGTCGGAGTTGCTGCTCTCGCCGACCGGACTCGCCGCCTCGACGACACTGGCTCCCGTTGGCCTGGGCAGCCAGATGCTGGGCCTGTGGTTCCTGGCGGCCTCGGTCGGCGACGCGGTCGGCGGCCAGGTCGTGCGGTTGTTCTCGGGCTACGGATTCGGGCCCTTCTTCGGCGTGCTCGGCTCGATCGCCGTGCTCGTGGGGATCGGGTACGTGTTCCTGGCGCGTCGGGTCAGCCACCTGATGCGGTGAGGCAGCAGACTGGTGGCGCCCAGAGGGGGATCGTCAGAAGAGGAGCGGTGACCATGATGGCCAAGCGAGTTCTCTCGGTCCTGGTGGCTGTCACGGTGGCCGGAGCCGGGCTGGTCCTGGCGTCGCCTGTGGCATCAGCCGACACCGTCGTCACGATGACCTCGGAGCAACTGACCGAGCAGGGCTTCCCCTCCAAGCCCAACACGGCCGGGTGGGGCGGGACGGCGAACCTGTCGACCGATACAGCCCCCCAGTGGAAGGACGTCATCGTCTCGGGCAGGGCCCCCTCGGGCACGCCGGTCGGCCAGATCCTCACGATGCAGCGCTTCCTTCCCGTGAACACCACGGGTGACGGATCGTTCAAGGACCTCAACATCACCGCGATCGTCCAGAAGGACCGCTCCTTCCAACTGCACTTCCAGCTGGGCATGACCGGCACCTACGGCTACCGGGTCGGCTACTCGACGGCCGGATCCTCGCCGGAGTTCGTCGGCTTCCCGTTCCAGTTCACCACCACGGGCACCGGCAAGCCGGCACCTGCTTCAGGGCAGTCGACCGCGGTGCACATGAACTCGCGGCAGTTGGCTAAGGCCGGTTTCACGAAGAAGGTGAACACCGTCGGCTGGGGTGGAACAGCGACGATCAGCGCCCACCGGGTCCCGGCCGGAGCACCTGTCACGATCAAGGGCACGGCACCGGACTCCGTGAAGCCGGGAACCGTCCTGCAGCTGGAGCGCTTCGTCGCCACCGACAAGCTCGGATCAGGGAGCTTCACTCCGCTGCCGGGGATCCAGACCCAGGTCGCCACGGATGGCACCTTCTCGCTCACCTTCGAGATCAACGAGCGTGGCCGCTACGGCTACACGCTCGGGACGCCGCTGGGCGAGGAGTGGGTCGGCATGGAGTTCCAGCTGCGCACGACCTGACGCTCTCGGGTCAGGCCATCCGTGCTGAGGTCGGACGTCGTCACGGCGAGCCCCCGGTCAGGATTGAACTGACGACCTACCGCTTACAAGGCGG
>DMPC01000035.1:9924-16229 GCA_003456155.1 Actinomycetota bacterium
TCGCCTGAGAGCCCCCGGTCAGGATTGAACTGACGACCTACCGCTTACAAGGCGGTTGCTCTACCACTGAGCTACAGGGGCGGACGCGTCAGGATACCGAGCCGTGATGCGTGATGGTGCACGCCGGTGCGCCGATGGCAGACTTCAGCCATGACCGTCGTGGGCGTCAGCAGTTACTTCGAACCGGCGTCCTGGGGGGCTTGGAGCATCGAGGCGGTCGTGCTCCCGCGGTGGTACGTCGACCTCCTTCAGCAGGCCGGAGCCCGAGTGGTGATTCTGCCGCCCGATCCTGATCCCGAGGCCCTCGATCGACTCGATGGCCTGGTGCTCGTCGGTGGTGCTGATGTCGATTCCCGGCTCTATGGGGAGGAACCGCACGTCACGGCCGACGCCCCGCGTGAGACGAGAGACGCATCGGAACTCGCGCTCTACCGACGGGCCCGGGATCTCGAGATGCCGGTTCTCGGCATCTGCCGCGGGCTGCAGATCATGGCGGTCGCTCATGGCGGGCGCCTGCATCAGAACGTCCCCGACATCGAGGGCCTGAGCATCCATCGAGAGCGTCCCGGGGAGTTCGTCGATCACGGGGCGACGTTCATCGACGGCACGCTGGGGGCTCGCATCTTCGGCAGCGAGCCCATGGTCGTCAACTCCTCTCACCATCAGGCCGTGGCTGATCCGGGATCCCTCCTCGTCTGCGCCCGTGCTGATGACGGGAGCATCGAGGCCTGCGAGGACCCGACAGCTACCTTCGTGCTCGGGGTGCAGTGGCATCCGGAGCATCCCGATCGTCGCTCGGTCGACCGGCGGATGCTTGTCGCATTCGTCAGTGCGGCAGAGCAGTTCTCCGGGCGCAGGTGACTACAGGGGCGTCACGTACGCGCCGGAGATACCACCGTCCACGAGGAAGTTCGATGCGGTGATGAATGACGAGTCATCGCTGGCCAGGAACGCGACGGCCGCTGCGATCTCCTCGGGCTCGCCGAAACGGCCGACCGGGATGTGGACGAGTCGACGGGCGGCTCGCTCCTGGTCCTTGGCAAAGAGCTCCATGAGAAGTGGCGTAGCGACCGGTCCAGGGGACAGGGCATTGACCCGGATGCCGCTGCGTGCGAACTGCACGCCCAGCTCGCGTGACATGGCCAGCACCCCTCCCTTGGAGGCGGTGTAGCTGATCTGCGAGGTGGCCGCCGCCATGGTCGCCACGAAGGACGCCGTGTTGATGATGCTGCCCTTGCCCTGTTCGAGCATGTAGGGCAGGACGGCCTTGCAGCACAGGTAGACGCTGGTCAGGTTCACCTCCTGCACCCTGCGCCAGGCATCGATGCCGGTCTCGAGGATCGAGTCGTCGTCGGGTGGGGAGATGCCCGCGTTGTGGAACGAGACGTCGATCGACCCGTAGGTCTGCTTCGCGACCGCGAACATCCGGTCGACATCAGCGGCACTGGTGACATCGACCTGGACGAATGTGCCGCCCACCTCGTCGGCCGCGGCTTGGCCGGACGTGGGGTCCATATCGGCGATCACCACGTTGGCGCCCTCGTCAGCGAGGCGACGCGCGGAGGCGAGCCCGATTCCGCTGCCTCCTCCGGTGATGACGGCCGTGCGTCCCTCGAGCCTGCGGCACTTGCTGTCCGACATTCCTTCTCCTCAGTCCTCAGTGCTGATGAATACGTTCTTGGTCTCGGTGAACGCATCGGGTGCGTCCGGACCGAGCTCGCGTCCGAGCCCGGACTTCTTGAAGCCGCCAAACGGCGTCCAGTAACGAACGGACGAGTGGGAGTTGACCGACAGAGCGCCCGTCTCCACCCCCCGGGCAACCCGGAGGGCACGCCCGATGTCGCGAGTCCAGATGGACCCGGAGAGCCCGTAGTCACTGTCATTCGCCAGACGAATCGCATCGGCCTCATCGTCGAACGGCGTGACGACCACGACCGGTCCGAAGATCTCCTCCTGGAAGGTCCGGTCGGTGGGGGCCACGGGAGCGAGCACTGTCGGGGGGTACCAGAAGCCGGGGCCGGTGGGGCACTCTCCGCGGAACGCCACCTGGGATTCATCGGGCACGAAGGAGGCAACAGTCTCGTGGTGCGACCGAGTGATGAGCGGGCCCATCTCGGACGTCTCCAGGCGCGGATCCTCGACCCGCACTCCCTTCACGGCGGTCTCGAACATGCCCATGAAGCGATCGAAGACCGACCGCTCGACGAGAATCCGCGAGCGGGCGCAGCAGTCCTGGCCGGCGTTGTCGAAGACGCCATATGGCGCTGTGGCCGCCGCCTTCTCCAGATCGGAGTCCGCGAACACGATGTTTGCTGACTTTCCACCGAGCTCAAGCGTCACGCGCTTCACCTGCTTGGCTGCACCGGCCATGATGCCCTGGCCCACCTCGGTGCTGCCCGTGAAGACGACCTTGCGCACGAGAGGGTGATCGACGAACCGCTGGCCGACCACGGAGCCCTTTCCCGGAAGCACGGTGAAGACGCCCTCGGGGATGCCGGCCTCGAGGGCGAGCTCGCGCAGCCTGATCGCCGTGAGGGGGGTGACCTCGGCGGGCTTGAGGACGACGGTGCACCCGGCAGCGAGGGCAGGCGCGAAACCCCAGCCGGCAATGGGCATGGGGAAGTTCCAGGGAACGATGATGCCGACGACGCCGATCGGCTCCTGGAACGTCATGTCGACTCCGCCGGGGACCGGGATCTGCTTGCCGAAGAGCCGCTCGGGCGCTCCGGCGTAGTAGGCGAGCACGTTGGCGACGTTGTTCGCCTCCCAGCGGGCGTTGCCGATGGTGTGGCCGGCGTTGGCCACCTCGAGCTGTGCCAGCTCCTCGACGTGATCCCTGACGACGTCACTGAAACGACGCAGCAGGTTCGCGCGATCTCCCGGGGCCACGGACCGCCATGCCGGCCAGGCTGCGTGGGCGCGCGCGATGGCGTCGTCGGTCTCCTCCAGCGAGGTGGACGGCACCGTCGCGATGACGTCCTCGGTGGCAGGATTGATGACGTCTGGCACGGGATCCTCCTAGATCCTCTCGAAATTGCGGTAGCGCTCCCAATCGGTGACCGCCGCACCGAAGGCGGCGATCTCGACGCGAGCCATGTTCGCGTAGTGCGCCTGCACATCCTCGCCGAAGGTCGAGCGAATCCATGCAGAGCCCTCCCACAGGTCGAGGGCGTCACGGAGCGATGTGGGCACGCGCAGGGAATCACTGGCGTACGCATTCCCGATGAACTCGGGCTCGAGCTCACGCTGCTGTTCGATTCCGTCCATGCCGGCGGCGATGATGCCGGCCACCGCGAGGTAGGGATTGACGTCGCCTCCAGGGATCCGGTTCTCGAGCCGGAGCGAGGGTCCATGGCCGACAAGCCGAAAGGCCAGGGTGCGGTTGTCCCTGCCCCACCTGAGGGACGTGGGTGCGAACGAACCCTCGACATAGCGCTTGTAGGAGTTGATCTGGGGGGCGAAGAGCAGGCTCAACTCGCGGGCGTGGGCGAGCTGCCCGGCGACGAAGGACTTGCCCAGGGCTGACATGCCCGTGGGATCGGCATCGTCCGCCATGACGAGCGAGCCGTCGGCTCCGCGAAAGGAGAGGTGGATGTGGCAGGAGTTGCCCTCGCGCTCGTTGTACTTGGCCATGAACGTCAGGGACATTGACTCCTGGGCCGCGATCTCCTTGGCCCCGGTCTTGTAGATCACGTGGTTGTCACAGGTTCCCAGTGCATCCCGGTACTTGAAGGCGATCTCATGCTGGCCGAGGTTGCACTCGCCCTTGGCGCTCTCAACGGTCATGCCGGCAAGGTGCATCTCGTTGCGGATGCGGCGCAGCAGGGGCTCCACACGAGCAGTTCCGAGCATCGAGTAGTCGACGTTGTAGAGATTGGCCGGAGTCAGGTCACGGTAGGCGGCAGCCCAGGCGTCCTCGTAGGTGTCGCGGAAGAGAATGAACTCCAGCTCCGTGCCGGCGAGAGCGACCATTCCCGTGTCGGCGAGGCGATCGACCTGACGTCGCAGGATCTGGCGCGGCGAGGGGGCAACCGGCTGCCCGTCCGTGGTCAGCAGGTCGCAGAGCACCCCCACCGTGCCGGGCTCCCAGGGCACCCGATGCAGCGTCGAGAAGTCAGGAGACATGACGAAGTCGCCGTATCCGGTGTCCCACGAGGACATGGCGTATCCGCCGACCGTGTTCATGTCGATGTCGACGGCTAGCAGGTAGTTGCACCCCTCAGTCCCGTGGTGGACGACGTCGTCCATGAAGTACTGAGCATGGATGCGCTTGCCCTGGAGGCGACCCTGCATGTCGGTGAAGGAGACAGCGACGGTGTCGACTCGCCCGGCATCGACCTCCTCGGCCAGGGTCTCCAGGTCGAGGGGGGTCACTCCTGCCATGCGGGCCTCCTTCGGCAACGAACACACCCTGCCCGATCGCCGGCCCGGCGTCACGCCGAACGGAGGATTTTCCCCGGACTCTCGCCATGGTTCGCCTACGCTGCACTCCGTGCAGAGCGCAATCCTCGCCGGTGTCGACCCCACCGACGCGGAGAGGCTTGCTTCGGTGCCCTCCCTCGCCTCCGCTTCACGGGTCATGCCGCTCCCTGGTGGCATCACCAATCGCAACTACCGCGTTGATCTGCCGACCGGCTCTGTTGTGGTGCGGCTCTCCGACCCCGAATCATCGGACCTGGCGATCGATCGGCACCACGAGTACCTGAACACGCTGGCTGCCGCGAGCTCTGGCGCGGGGGCGCCCGTGGTCGACTATCGGGAGAACGCTGGCGTCCTCATCGTGGGGTGGATCGAGGGCCGCACCTTCAGCAGCGCCGATGTGGCCGATCCCGCCAATCTTTCCCGCATCGCCGCTGCCTGTCGCCAGCTCCACGCGGGCCCCAGGTTTGCCTCGGCCTTCGACATGTTCGTTATCCAGGCGAGATATCGCTCCCTGGTGAGCCAGCGTGGATACCGGCTTCCCGATCGCTACGACGAGTTCGCGCCGATGGTCGAGCGGATGCGGCTCGCCATGGCCGCCCACCCGGAGCCGACGGTGCCCTGCAACAACGACCTCCTCGCGGCGAACTTCATCGATGACGGGCAGCGTCTCTGGCTGATCGACTATGAGTACTCGGGCAACAACGAGGCGAGCTTCGAGCTCGGGAACATCTGGAGCGAATCGACGCTGCCGGCGGAGCTTCTCGATCCCCTGGTGGAGGCCTACTGGGGCCGGATCACTCCTGACCTTGTTGCCCGGGCCAGGCTCTGGGCGCTGATGTCCCAGTACGGATGGATGCTCTGGGCGGCGATCCAGGAGGCCATCAGCCCTATCGACTTCGACTACTGGTCGTGGGGGCTGGAGAAGTACGAGCGGGCTGTTCTCGCCTTCGACGGAACCGCCTTCGAGGGCTGGTTGGACTCGGTCGGCGGCGGAGGCGCAGGCAGGCCCTAGGGGCGCAACCACCCCCAGGTGTGGCGAAAACCACAGAAATCGACACCGGAAGCCGCGCTGGCCACTATGTTCCGGCCATCAGGGATGCGGTGGTCATCCACCACGTGATCGAGGAGGGTCGCGATGGCAGATCTCAACACGATGAGCGATGACGAACGAAGGCTCGCAGAGCTGGGCTACAAGCAGGAACTGAAGCGAAGTTGGTCGGGCTTCTCGAACTTCGCCATCTCGTTCTCGATCATCTCGATCCTGGCCGGGTGCTTCACCACCTTCGGCCAGGCATGGAACAACGGTGGCCCCATCGCCATCTCGATCGGCTGGCCGGTCATCGCCATCTTCATCCTGATCATCGGATTCACCCTGTCGGAGCTGGTCTCCGCCTACCCGACGTCAGGCGGCATCTACTGGTGGGCGTCCAAGCTGGGTGGCCCGAAGGCGGGGTACTACACCGGGTGGCTGAACCTGATCGGCCTGCTCGCGGTCATCGCGTCCGTGGCCTATGGCTGCGCCACGTTCTTCGACTTGGCGCTGAGTTCCCTGAGTGAGTCCTGGGCGGAGGGGTACTCGCTGCAGCGGGTGTTCGTCATGTTCCTGGTCGTCCTGGCCATCGTCGTCATCCTGAACATCTGGGGTGGCACGATCATGGACAAGATCAACAATGTGTCGGTCTGGTGGCACGTGATCGGTGCATCCGTCGTCGTGCTGATCCTGATCATCCTCCCCGAGAACCACATGAGCTTCAGTGACGTGTTCTCGATGCGCGTCAACAACTCGGGCGGACTCAACGGTGGAACGACGGACGGCATCGGCTTCTGGTTCTACATCCTGCCGCTCGGCTTCCTGCTGACGCAGTACACGATCACCGGCTTCG
>DMPC01000035.1:16366-31470 GCA_003456155.1 Actinomycetota bacterium
GGTGGTGTGGCCGTCATCCTGAACCAGGCGCTCGACGCCGAGGTGGCAGGGCTCGTGCTGCTCATCTCGGCCTTCGGCCAGCTCTTCTGCTCCACTGCGTGCATGACGAGCACCAGCCGCATGACCTACGCATTCTCCCGTGATGGCGCGGTGCCGGGTGCCAAGTACTGGGCCAAGCTGAACAAGGCTCAGATCCCGGCCAATGCGGTGGTCATGGCTGCGGTGATTGCCGTCGGTCATCACGCTGCCTGCCCTTCTCGAGGTCAACATCGGCACCCCCGAGGCACCGATCCTGGTGCCGACGGCCTTCTACGCGGTTGTGTCGGTGGCCGTCATCGGACTGTTCCTGTCGTTCCTCATCCCGATCTTCCTGCGCTGGCGGATGGGCGATGCCTTCCAGCAGGGGCCGTGGAACCTGGGCAAGAAGTGGAAGTGGCTGGCGCCGATCGCCTGCATCGAGATCGTCATCGTCTCGATCTACTTCATCCTGCCCTTCACCCCCGCAGGCACTCCTGGATTCCTGCGGTGGCTGAACGGCTCCCCGAGTGCTGAGGAGGTGCCGTTCGAGTGGAAGTTCGTGAACTACGCGCCCATCCTGACGATCGGCTCGCTGATCGTGCTGTGGATCGCCTGGCACGTCACGGCGAAGAAGTGGTTCACCGGACCGAAGACCACGATCGACCTGCCGCCGGGCGTGAGCTCCGCGGACGAGATCGCACTCGAGCATGAGCACAAGGGTTACCACCAGCCGCCCAACTCCTGATCGAGCGGTCGCACCAACCTCGACGAGGGTCCCCGGAAACGGGGGCCCTCGTCGGCTTTCAGGCTCGCGCGGGGCGGACCCGCTCGTTGCGCGGGTCGTAGGGGGCGGACTTCGACACCGTCACGGGCACCAGCTGGCCACCGACGTTCACGGCCCAGTCACCCTCGAGGTCTGCTTCAGGATCGACGTACGCGAGCCCGACGCAGGCGCCCACCCAGGTACCGAAGGCTGCGCTCGTGACCTGGCCTACGCCGCGGCCGGCGTGGACCATGAGCTCGCCGCCCCACAGCATCGCCGCGGGGTCCTGCGCCACCCAGGAGACCAGGCGTCGGCGAGGGCCGGCCTCGCGAGCTGACTCCAGCGCACCCCGACCGATGAAGTCGATGCCCGTCTTGAGTTTGGTGGTGAACAGCAGGCCGGCGTCGACGGGGGAGTAGTCCGGCCCGAGCTCGGGGCCGAAGGCCCGATAGCCCTTCTCCAGGCGTAGGGCGTTGATGGCGTAGTAGCCGGCGTCGCGCACCCCGAGATCTGCGCCCTCGGCCTTCAGCAGGTCGTACACGCCTGCGGCGAACTCGGACGGCACGTAGAGCTCCCAGCCGAGCTCGCCCACGTATGTCAGGCGCGTGGCCCGGACGGTGAAGGGTCCGCAGTCCAGAGACCGGGACGTGCCGAAGGGGAACGCCTCGTCGCCGAGGTCTGCTGCCGACACGCGGCTGAGGAGCTCGCGGCTGCGCGGTCCCATGACGCCGATCACCGCGTAGGCGGACGAGACGTCGACGATGCTCACCTGCCACGAGGGATCGCTGTTGCGCTGGAGCCAGTCGCGATCCCGCACGACCGATGCCGCACCCGTGACCCACAGGTACTCGTCCGTGCCGAGGCGCGTGATCGTGACGTCAGCCTCGTACGTGCCCCGCGAGTTGAGGGCTCCCGTGTAGACGACGGCATCGACGGGGACTGCGACGTCGGCCGTGCAGACCCTCTGCAGGAGTCGCTCGGCATCAGGTCCGGTGACCAGGAGCTTGCCGAAGGAGGTCTCGTCGAACAGAGCCACGGCCTCTCGTGTCGCGCGCTGCTCGGCATCCACCCACGGGATCCAGTTCTGCTTTCCCCACGCGTACTCGATGATCGGATCCTGGCCTGGCGGTGCGAAGAAGTTCGGTCGCTCCCAGCCCATCTTGGAGCCGAAGCAGGCGCCGGCCTGGACCGTCCGGTCGTACAGCGGGGAGCGGCGGAAGGGCCGAGCCGAGTCGAACTCGCGGTTGGGCCACGGCACGGCGTAGTGCAGTCCCAGCACCTCACCGACGCGCGAGCGCAGCCAGGTGTTGTTGCCGTTGAACGGGCCGAAGCGGCGGATGTCCACGGCCACGAGGTCGGACTGGGGCTCACCGGAGACGATCCACTCGGCCAGGGCGCGTCCGGCACCGCCGGCCGATGCGATGCCGACGGAGTTGAAGCCGGCACCGACGAAGAAGTTCCGAAGCCCAGGAGCCTCGCCCAGGATGAACTGGTTGTCGGGAGTGAATGACTCCGGGCCGTTGTAGAACTTCTTGATGCCGGTCTGCTGGAGCAGGGGCACGCGGTGCAGGGCGCTCTCCATGAGGATCTCGAAGTGGTCCCAGTCCTCCTCGAGGAGCTGGAACTCGAAGGGGTACGGAATGGAGTCAGGTGACACCCAGGGCTTGGCCTCGGGCTCGAAGCCACCGACGACGAGTCCGCCGACCTCCTCCTTCATGTACGTGTAGCCGTCGGGATCGCGCAGGATCGGGAGCATGCGGTGCACGCCCTCCATGTGCTCCGTCACGACGTAGAAGTGCTCAGCAGAGTGGAGGGGGACCGTCACTCCGACGAGGTCTCCGATCGCCTTGGCCCACTGGCCCGCGCAGTTGACGACGATGTCGGCCTCGATGGGCCCGGCATCGCTGACCACGCCGGTGACCGAGCGTCCGTCAGTCGTCACGTCCAGGACGCGCGTGCGCTCGAAGACCTGGACGCCCTTCATGCGCGCCCCCTTGGCCAGGGACTGCGTGACGTCGGTGGGATTCGCTGTGCCGTCGAGCGGCAGCCAGATCGCGCCCTGCAGGTCGCTGGTCTCCAGCAGCGGCCAGCGGTCGAGGGCCTGCGCGGGCGTGAGGATCTCGCACGCGAGGTCGTACGCCTCTGCCGCAGCGGCCGTGCGAAGCAGTTGCGTCATGCGGTCAGGAGTGCGTGCGACCGTGACGCCGCCGCACTCCTTGTACCCCGTGGCGAGCCCGGTCTCCGCTTCGAGCGACTGGTACAGGCGGGCGGAGTACTGGACAAGCCGGGTGCCACTCTCGGACGCACGCAACTGCCCGACCAGGCCGGCGGCGTGCCATGTCGTGCCGGACGACAGCTGGCCCTGCTCCAGGAGCACGACATCTGTCCAGCCGAGGTGGGCCAGGTGGTAGGCCACGCTGCATCCGACGATGCCGCCACCGATGATCACGACCTGCGCGCGCGAAGGAAGAGATGCCACGCGCGCAGTCTAGGTGCGCTGAGCGGCCAGCCACGGGCCGATCACGCGAGCTGCCTGCTCGCCATCGCGCGCACAGGCATCGGCCGTCTTGGCCGGGTGCAGGATGTTGCCGGCGGCGAAGATCCCGGGCTCAGCTGTCTGGAAGGAGTTGACCGGAACGGCTCCTCGTGGGGTGGAGACCGCAAGGCCGATGCGCCGGGCGAGCTCGTTCTCGGCCACCCAGTCGCCGCTGACGATGAGGGTGTCGCACGCGAGGCGCTGCTCACCGCCTGGGCCGTCGACCACGACAGACTCGAGCGTGGGCGAACCCTCGACGGCGCGTATCCGGGTGTCGTTCAGGACCGGGAATCGGTAGCGCAGCCGTGCCGCCAGGTCGACCGGGGCGTACGTCTGGTGCCGGCCGAGGTCCGTGACCATGGCGACGGTTCGGCAGCCGGCGTGGTGGAGTGTCATCACCGCCGAGTAGGAGACGTGCTCCGCGCCCACGATCACGGCTCGTCTGCCCGTGAAGGATCCCGCGAGGGTAGCGCGCTGGAGCCAGGCCGTGGAGTAGATGCCGGACGGTCGCGATCCCGGAATGAGCCGTGCGGACCGTGGCCGCTCGCGGCAGCCGGTGGCCAGGACGATCGCCCGACCCTGCAGCACCTCGCGTCCGGAGGGCGCCGTGACCTCCACTCCTCGAGTGCCGTCGGCGGTGCGCTGCGTGAGCCCCGTCGCGGTGGTGCTCGTACGGATCTGGACGCCTGCGGCCAGGGCCGCCTCGGACAGACGGTGCGCGTAGCGCGGGCCCGACTGCAGGCGCAGGTCTCGAATTCCGTAGCCGAGGTGATCGGTGTACCGGGGTACGCCTCCGGGCGCCACATCGCGATCGAGCAGGACAACCTCGGCTCCGGCGCGTGCCAGGTGCGTGGAGCAGGTCAGCCCGGCCGGACCGCCGCCGATGACGATCACATCAGCCATCGCGGCCCTCCACGAGCGCGCTGATGCGGGCACCGCAGTGGAACCCCTGGCAGCGTCCGGCCACGGCACGCGTGCGCCGCCGCACGCCGTCGATGTCGACTGCCGGTACGGGGCTGCGGAGTGAATCCCGGACCTCACCGAGAGTCACCTTCTCGCACAGGCAGGCGATGTCCCCGTACGCCGGATCCTCGGCGATGAGGTCTGCGTCGGCATAAGGCCTCAGGCGGTCCTCGGCCAGTGTCGGCATGGGCACGGACACCGGGTTCGTCAGCGGTTGAGAGCGGATGCCAAGTTCCTCGAACTGCGAGACGACGTCCTCGGCGATGGCCAGGCACGAGGAGATGCCTGTCGACCGGATGCCGCCGACGCGCACGTAGTGCTTCGCCGGGAAGAGCTCGTAGCAGTAGTCGCTGTGCTCGCTGGCCGCGCGCAGGCCGGCGTACGTCGCCGTGACCTCCTCGTCGAGGAGCTCGGGCAGGATCGCGCGGCCCTTCTCGAGCAGTCCGTCAAGGCCGGTCTGAGTCGTGCCGGTTGCCGCGCGGTCATGGATGTCGTCCGCCGTGGGGCCGAGGAGGACGTTCCCGTAGACCGTGGGTGAAACGAGCACGCCCTTCGTCGTTGCGGTGGGCACCGGCAGGATGACGTGATCCACGAGCCGGCGCGCGAGCTTGTCGAAGACGATGAGCTCACCGCGGCGCGGCGTGATGGTGAAACCGTCCTCGCCGAACATCCGGTCGACGTGGTCGCTGTCGAGTCCGGCTGCATTGACGACCCAGTCGACCTCCACATGGCCTGCGCCTGTGGTGAGGAGGTAGCCGTCAGGTATCGACTCGACAGCGGTGAGCGGCGCCGATCTCAGCAGCGTTGCGCCGTTGACGACGGCGTCGGTGGCCAGTCCGATGACGATCGACCACGGATCGAGCAGGCCTTCATCGGGAACCAGGAGCCCGCCGAGTGCGCCGGGGCCCAGGTGCGGTTCCGCGGCGTAGACCTCGTCTGCACGCAGGTGCTCGACAGCGGTGTAGCCCACCGCAGTGGCATTCGCGATGATCGAGCCGAGCCGAGCGAACTGCTCCTCATTCCACGCGACGAGAATCGCGCCCGTGCGCTCGAGCACCCAGTTCATCTCGTCCGCACGTTCAGCCAAGAGCTGGTAGCCGCGCGCCACGAGCCGCGCCTCGAGGGTGCCGGGCTTGGCATCGAAACCTGTGTGCCAGATCGCTGTGTTGGCCTTCGACGTGCCGGCACCGACGTCCGACCGTGCCTCGATGAGTGTCACCGCGTGGCCCGCCCGGACGAGTGCGCTGGCGATCGCGGATCCGACCGCTCCTGCGCCGATGACCGCGATGCGGGTCATGATCGCGGCAGGTACGTCGTCGCGGGCTGCCATCCCCTGATGATGGCGTCCTCGGCTCCCGGGCCGTCGACGGCGCGCAGCGCGAGGGCCGCGATGCCGAGCGCCGTGGCACACGCATGGGGATACACCTCGACCGGTATGCCCAGCCGGTCCGCCTGGCGCTGCATCAGCACTCGCGACCGAGTCAGGCCGCCGTCGACCCGCAGGGCCGTCAGTGAACCGAGGTCGGCTTCCACGGCACGCGCGAGGTCCGTGACCTCTGTGGCGAGCCCGTCGAGGAAGGCGCTCACGATGTCCTCGGGTCTCGTCGCGAGGGACAGCCCGGTGATCATCCCCTTGGCCTCGGGCTCCCAGTGGGGTGCGCCTCGCCCGGCGAGGGACGGGCGGAACAGCACTCCTGCCGATGGTTCCGCCCCGAGCCGGTCGAGGTCCGCGGCGGAGGTGATGAGACCGAGACGCTCGAGCCAGCTGACGGCCGCGCCGGCGGCGTAGACCTGGCCATCGACGCAGGAGGCACGAGTTCCATCACGCATGGTCCAGGCCAAGGATGTGGCCAGCCCTGAGCTCGAGGGTTGATGCTCTGCACCGGTGTGGGCGAGGAGGAAGGCGCCTGTGCCGTAGGTGCACTTCGCCATGCCTCGCGTCGTGCATCCCTCTGCGAACAGGGCGGCCTGCTGATCCACGATCGCCCCGGCCACCGTCAGAGGTGATCCGAACGCATCAGTGGTCCCGAGGATGGCGTCGTTGTCGACGATCTCGGGCAGGTGATGCGCGGGAATGCCGAATGCCTCGGTCGCGAGATCTGACCACGCGAGGGCTGCTGGGTCGAGGAGCTGCGTGCGTGACGCAGTCGCCGTGTCGGTGAACGCTTTCCCGGTGAGACGGAAGTTGATCCATGCATCGATCGTGGTGATGACGTCGTCCGCGCCGAGGGCATCGCGTGACTGCTCGCGCAGGAATGCCATCTTGGGGCCGGCGAAGTAGGGATCGACGGGCAGGCCGGTCAGCGCGAGCAGCGCGGCTGAGGTCTTGTCATCGAATCGATCGGTGATCGTGACGGAGCGGCGGTCCTGCCACGAGAGTGCAGGGCCCACGGGTGCTCCCGTGCGGCGGTTCCAGGCGAGCACCGTCTCGCCCTGGTTGCCGATGCCGACCGCGCGCACGGGTAGTCCTGCCTGCGTCAGGGCTGCACATCCTGCGCTGACCACGCTGTCCCACAGGGCCTCTGCGTCCTGCTCCACGGCATCGCCGGCATAGTGCGCGCCTTGCACGGGCACGTCCACCTCTGCGACGACGTGACCGTCGGACCAGACGATGGCCTTGGTGGCCGAGGTGCCTTGGTCGATCGCGAGGATTCCGGTCGAGGCGCTCACGTCACCTCGTTCCCCGAGGAAGCGCTGGGCCCTCCCCGAGGAACCGCAGGGCATTGCCCGTCAGGATCTGCTCCCGAACGTCAGAGCTCACCTCTGCTGCTCGAACGAGGGCACCGGCCGGTCGCTCACCGAGGGGATACGGGTAGTCGCTTCCGAGCACGATTCGGTCGTTCCCGTGGACGTCCAGCAGCACGCGCAGGGCGGTTTCGGTGAAGACGACCGAGTCCACGTACACGCGCTCGGCGTAGGCGCTGGGAGGGTGCTCGCTGTCGGCGCCGACAAGGTCGCGGCGCTGGTGCCAGGCGTTGTCGGCGCGGCCGGCCCAGTAGGCGAACGAGCCGCCGCCGTGGGCGAATCCCAGACGCAGCCTCGTCGGCAGTCGGTCGAATGCCCCGGAGAGCGCGAGGTGCAGCAGGCTCAGGTGTGTCTCAGCGGGCATGCCCACGAGCCACTCCAGCATCCACCGATCCGTGCGCGACGCACTCGTCATGTCCCAGGGGTGGACGAAGACAGGAACGTCGTGATCCGCACAGTGCATGAGGAACGAGAGCACCGCCTCATCGTCGAGATCCCGATCACCCACGTGGTTGCCGATCTCGACGCCCTGATGGCCATTCGCGATGCAGCGGTCCAGTTCGGCCACTGCGGCCTCGAGGTCCTGCAGTGGTACCTGGCAGAACGGGAGCAGTCGATCCGGGGCCTGAGCGGTGATGTCGAGTGTGAGGTCGTTGAAGATGGCCGCGATCCGGGCGGCATCCGCCGGAACCCGGTCGTAGCCGAAGAAGACTGGCGTGGGCAGGACGACCTGCACGTCCACTCCGTCGGCGTCCATGTCCGCGAGGCGGGTGTCGGCATTCCAGCAGGCATCGGTGATCTGCCGGAACTCCCGATCGCCCAGCATGATCGTGGCCGCTGTCGTGGAGTCCATGCGCAGCCAGGGGTCACCCGGCGCGCCGAGATCCGGCCAGCCGGGCGGGACGACGTGCGTGTGCACGTCGATGACGGGTGACACGGCCAGTTACCCCTTGCCCGGGTGCAGGTGACCGCAGTCCGGGCAGGCGCGGGCTGCCTCGTCACCGTAGAAGGCCTCGAACACGGGTGGCAGGTCGGTGACGATGTCGCTGACCTGGAGCTCGACGTCATGGACAAGAGCGCTGCACTCGGGGCAGTACCACTGGAAGTGCTCGAGCACCCCCTGCTCGCGAGGACGCTCGAACACCAGGCCGATGGAACCAGCCTCGGGGCGCTGCGGGGAGTGCGGCATGTTTCGCGGAAGCACCCACATCTGACCGGCGCTGATGGTCACCGAATCCGGGCCATCGGGTGTCATGAGGTCGACGTGCATCGTGCCCTTGAGCTGGTAGAAGACCTCCTCATAGGGGTCCACGTGATAGTCGGTGCGCTGATTCGGGCCGCCGACCACCATGACGATGAAGTCCTGCTGGCCCGGGAAGACCTCCTTGTTTCCCACGGGCGGCTTGAGATTCGGGCCATGCTCGGCAAGCCAGGCCTCGAAGTCGAGCGTGGCAGTGAGGTCGCTCTCGTCAGTCATCTCAACCCTCCGGCTTGTAGGCGACGGCCTGAATCTCGATGAGCAGGTCCGGATGCGGCAGTTCCCGGACGGCAATGGTCGTGCGGGTCGGGCCGGTCTCATCGAAGAACTGGGCGTAGGTCTCGTTGTAGGCGTCGAAGTCGGCCATGTCGGCCAGGTAGGACGTCACCTGGACGAGGTCGGCAAGGTCGGCGCCTGCCGCGTTCAGGATGTCCCGGATGTTCTCGATTACCGCTGCCGTCTGCAGTCGTACGTCCAGAACCTTGACGCCGTCGACCATGTCGACGCCGACGAAGGTGTCATCCGGTCGACGGCTCGACGTGCCTGAGACGTAGATGAAGTCCCCGGCGCGCTTGGCATGGGGGAAGCGTCCGCGTGGCTTGGCCTTGCCGTCGACGAGATGGCTGCTGGTGCTCATCATGTGCCCCTTCGGCCGACCCGGCTGAGCACACCGACCGCCGTGCCGACGGCGAGGGCACCGACGCCGGCCGCTGTCGCGAGGAGCGTGCTGCGCTGACGGCGGTCGCGCTCGATCACCTCGGCGTAGGGAATCGTCGTGAACGAGACCATCTCGTAGCGGGAGAGGTACCTGCCGGGCAGGAGCCTCTCGAGGGCATGCTCGACCTTCTTGGCCGCCCGGAAGGCGGGGGAGGCGACCTTGTCCCGCATCTCGATGAAGTTGTCCTGCGCCAGCCAGGCGATCGCCTCGGCATTGGGTCTCCTGCGCTGCTGGTAGAGCGGCAGGGCCAGTCTCCAGTCGTCCTCGGTCTCGTCGAGGCATCGATCCAGTTCGACGACATCCTCGAATCCCGAGTTCGCGCCCTGCCCGAAGAAGGGGAGGATCGCATGCGCGGCATCACCGATGAGGGCGACCTTGCCGTCCGCCTGCCAGGGGTCGACGTGGAGCGTGGAGAGCAGCCCGTTCGGATTGGCCAGGTAGTCCTCGACCAGTGTGGGCATGAGCGGGAGGGCGTCGGGATAGACCTCGGCGAAGTGGGCGGTGATGGACTCCGGCGTCGTGAGGGCCTCGAGGTCGGCTCGGGGCCAGAACAGCGTGCACGTGAAGCTTCGGTCCGGGTTGGGCAGGGCGATCATCATCGATGACCCGCGCGGCCAGATGTGGAGGGCGTCGGGGTCCATCGCGAACTCACCGTTGAGGGCAGGAATCGTGAGTTCCTTGTAGCTGTGATCCTCTGGCTCCTGGGTGACGGTGATGCGTCCGGCGTCCGCGAGGGACTGGCGAACGGCACTGGCGTAGCCGTCCGACCCCAGGACGATGTCGGGCTCGACCACCTCGAGCTCGTCGCCGCGAGCGAGGGCGAGGCTGTTGGTTCCCAGGCCGTACGCCGTGGTGCGAACGTCGAAGTGCAGCGTGACACCGGGCGTCGCCTCTGCTGCATCGAGCAGCGTCTCGTTCAGGGCGCCTCGACCGATGGAGTTGATCGCCCGTTCACCGCTGGCCGAGTACGACTGGAAGGTGAGGCGTCCGGCCTGGTCATGCATCATCCGGCCGTGCATCGGCAGAGCGGGAGCCATGACCGAGTCGACCAGGTCGATGCGGCGCAGGGCGTCGAGGCCCCGCTCGGACAGGGCCAGATTGATGGAGCGGCCTTGCTCGGCCGCGTGGCTGCGGGGATCGTGACGCCGTTCATAGACGTCGACCCGATAGCCGCGCCGGCCGAGGTAGCACGCGAGGAGTGAGCCCACGAGGCCGCCGCCCACGATGGCTACCCGGGTCTGGTTCGGCGCGCTCATCCGAGGCTCTCTCCTGTCAGCTCCTGGCTCATGGCCTCGGCGGCACGCCAGCAGTCGTGGAAGGTGCAGTACAGGGGTGCCGGGGCGAGACGGACGATGTCGGGTCGACGGTCATCCGCGACGACCCCCCAGTTGTCGCTCAGGCGGTCGGTGAGGTTGTCGGCATCGACGGCAACCCGCACGGAGATCTGCGCCCCGTGCCGATCGTCCTCGGGGGGAGTCACGATCTCCAGCGACCCCCGATCGGCGAGGTCGGTCAACAGCTCCCTGAGATAGGCGGTGAGCCGGAGGCTGCGATCGCGCAGCGCGTCCATCCCCACGTCGTCGAAGATCTGCAGAGAGGTGCGCACGGGACCCATCGCCATAATCGGCGGATTAGACAGGGACCATGCGTCGGCGCTGGCCTGAGGCTCGGACTCGGGGTGCATCTCGAAGCGGGTGGCGGGGTCGGTGCTCCACCAGCCCTCGAGTCGGGGGAGCGTGGGGTCGTCCAGGTGCCGCTCGTGCACGAAGGCTCCGGCCACGGCCCCTGGTCCGGCGTTGAGGTACTTGTAGGAGCACCACGCGGCGAAGTCGACGTCCCAGTCATGCAGCCGCAGCGGGATGTTGCCCGCCGCGTGGGCCAGGTCCCAGCCGACGACGGCACCGATCTCATGGCCGGCGGCCGTGATGACTGGGATGTCCATCACCTCGCCCGAGAAGTAGTTCACGCCTCCGATCATCACGACGGCGATGGAGTGAGCGTGGTCGTTGAGGGTCGCGATCACGTCCTCGGTGCGGAGCACATCCTCGCCGGGACGGGGGCGCAGCCGCAGGACAGCGGTGTCGGGGTCGTGGCCGCGGAAGGCGACGTGGCTTCGCACGGCGTACGAGTCGGACGAGAAGGCGCGATCCTCGATGACGATGCGATGGCGGATGGGCGTGGGTCGGTAGAAGCTGGCCAGCAGCAGGTGGAGGTTCACCGTCAGCGAGTTCATGATGACGACCTCGCGGGGGAGCGCCCCCACCAGTCGAGCGGCCGGGTCGCGCAGCTCCTCGTGGTACGGGAACCAGGGCCGGTCTGCCTCCAGGTGCCCGTGCACCCCGTACTGCTCCCAGGCATCGAGATCTGCCATGAGCTCGGCGCGGGTCGCGCGCGGCTGGAGCCCGAGGGAGTTCCCCGCGAGATAGGCGGTCAGGGGGAACGAGCCCCCCACCGCGGGTGGAATGAGGAAGTCGTCGCGTCTGAGGGCGGGATCGGGGATGCCGTCGAGCGCGATCGCCCTGTCCTCACGCGTGTCGACCATGCCCTCATTCAATACCGGCGGCGGCGGCGATGCCCCGCAGTTCGGCGATCACGGCGGGCCATGCCGCACTGGTCGGGTCGATGAGCCCGAAGTGCCCGACACCCTCGAGCAGACTGAGGTCGGCGCCCGCATGGCGGGTGAAGGACTCCGAGAGCGCCGGGGGCACGAGTTCGTCGCAGTCCCCGTGGAGGACGACGATCGGGTATCGAGCAGGAACCGAGAGGGACGGGTCGAGGTCGGGGCGCTCTGCGGCCGTCGCGCCGAGGAAGGCACCGACGGCATCGTCGTCCAGCTGCAGCTCGTCGGCCAGGCGCAGGTCGGCGACAGGAGCGAGGGCCAGGCACCCACGGACGTCAGGCTCACCCGCCACGAGCAGGGCGAGGTGTCCGCCCGCGGAGTGGCCCACGAGGAGGACCGGGCCTGCGGGCAGCGGGGTGGCTCCTCGGGCAACGGCCCGGATGGCGGCAGCGACGTCGTCCACCATGGCGTCCGGGTCACCCGGGGTACGCCGGTACTCGATCAGGGCGGTGGGGTACCCCGCCGCGGCCAGAGCGAATGCTGCGGATCGGGCATGGGTGCGGTCGTACTCCGGGCGCCAGTAGCCGCCATGGATGAGGACGACCGCCGGAAGCCCGGAGCCGGTTGCGGGGTAGCAGTCGATGACCTGATCGGGATCCGCGCCGTAGTGAGGCGTCGCGGCCGGCAGGGGTGCTGGGCGCGTCAGCACACTGCGATCCTCGGCCACCGCCTGAGTATGCCGTCCGACCTACACTGGCGGGACGATGTTCGAGCTCGTCTACCCGGCCCAGGAGTCCGGGCTGGCCTGGTGGCCGGTCGCGGTCGTCATTGGCACGCTGATTGTCCTCAACGTCGTCAACAACCGTGTCGCACCCCAGACCCACTATCTGCTCTGGGCGTTCGGTGGGTCAGTGCTGCTGCTGGCGATCGGCCTGCTCGACGGCAACTCCTGGACCGACATGGGCTTGGGCTGGGGCTACCTGATTCCCGGCCTGATCTGGGCGGCGGCAAGCATCGGGCTCGTCACCGCTGTCTACCTCGTGGGCTCGGCGTTCAAGCGGACCCGCACTGCCTTCCATGACGATCGGATGAGCGACCTCAGCGGCGGTCGGATGGTCTTCCAGGCCCTCGTCGAGGTGCCGTTCGGCACCGTGCTGCTGGAGGAGATCGCCTTCCGGGCCGTGCTGCTGTCGATGCTGATCCGTCGCTTCGGTCTGGTGTGGGGGATAGTCCTGTCAGCCCTGCTCTTCGGCCTGTGGCACATCCTGCCCAGCATCGGCACCCACGAGCAGAACCCCGCACTCGGCTCGGTTGTGGGGGAGGGTCGACGCGGCAACATCATCGCGGTTGCGCTGAGCGTCCTGACGACCTCGATCGCCGGCGTGCTGTTCGGCTTCCTGCGGCTGCTGTCCGGCAGCGTGCTCGCCCCGATGGGGCTGCACTGGGCGACGAACGGGCTCGGCTACGCCTTCTCGTGGCTGCTCATCAGGGAGCGGGACCGGCGCCGCGAGCGTCATCGCCGCGCTGTCCGGGAGAAGCTCGATCAGCGCCGGCGTGAGGCCGAGGCCGAGGGCGATCCGGACTCCGGGGGCGAATGACCCATGGCGGACCGGATTCCGGGGGCGAATGACAACGGTGGGATTCACCCCGTAGCATGGCTCGGGCCGGTCCGATCGAGGGCCCGGAACGGGGTTGATCGGAGGGGCAGTGAGGGAAGCCGCGGGTGCCAGCATGGCCGGTGAGCCGTCGTCGCTCAGTGAGCGCGACCAGCGGCTGCTGGAGTTCGAGCGGCAGTGGTGGAAGTACGCCGGCGCCAAGGAGCAGGCGATCCGCGAGCTGTTCGACATGAGCGGCACGCGCTACTACCAGATCCTCAACGGCCTGATCGACGATCCGGCAGCCCTGGCCTTCGACCCGATGCTCGTCAAGCGCCTGCGTCGCATGCGGGCCTCCCGGCAGCGCGCCCGCTCCGCCCGCCGCCTCGGCATGGAGGTCGAGTCGCGGTAGTCCGGGGGCATGTCACTACCGCGCCCCTCACGCATGTCGACCGTACGATGACATGGAGCGACAAGGTGGGGGTGGTGCAGTGCGTGGGATGACGCGGATGATCGCGGGAGCAGTGGCGGCGATGGTCGCTGCCGCTGGTGTCGTGGCGGCGCCGGCACAGGCAGCCGACGGCATCGTCATCTGGTCCGATGCGGCTCACGCCCCCGTGCTGCGCGAACTCCTCCCCGATGGCTACAAGGGCACTCCGGTGACCGTTGTGGAGAAGGACATGTCCACCGTGCGGGCTGACCTCGCGGGGATCGGGGCGAGGAACGCCCCGGACATCCTCTGGGGTGATCTGACCTGGACCGGGGAGCTGGTCGACGCGGGCCTGCTGCTGCCGCTCACGCTGAAGAAGAAGGTGCGAGCCCAGTTCCGGCCGAACGTGCTGGCGGGCTCGGTCGTCGCAGGCAAGCAGTTCGGGCTGCCGGTCCAGATCAGCAACCTCGCGCTGGTGACCAACACGACCCTGGTGCCGACCCAGCCTCGGACCTTTGCCGAGCTCAGCGATCTGGCCCTGAAGCTGGCGAAGAACAAGAAGAAGGTCACGATCCCCTTCGCCCTGGCCCAGGGGGAGGGGACGTCGCCGTGGACGACTTATCCGCTGTTCAGCGGGCTCGGTGGCTACCTGTTCGGCCGGAGCTCGGACGGCAGCCTCGACGTCGCTGATGTCGGGCTGTCGAACCCGGTGTTCCGGGGCAACGCCACGACGCTCGACGGCTGGAACGACAGTGGCCTGATCAGCTCGACGCTCTCCGCCGAGCAGGCCCGCAAGGCCTTCGCCGAGGGCAAGTCCCCCTTCTGGCTGGCGGGCCCCGAGGAGCTGCAGTCGCTGCTGGACCTCACGTTCGCCTACCGGATCGGCTCGATCCCGCCGGTGACCTCCTCCTTGAAGACGTCACCGCTGCTGACGATCCAGGGCTTCATGCTGACGACGTTCGCCACCAAGCACGGGGTGGAGGAGCAGGCCGAGGCGCTCGTCTCGTCCCTCCTGGCCCGGGAGGCCGCGCAGCAGAAGCTCGCGGCCGCCTCCGGCCTCTACCCCGCCAACACCAAGGCCGCGGAGTCGGTCGCCACGGGCGGCGGCCGGATCCGGGCGATCGGCAACGCGGGGGCCGACGGAGTCCCGATGCCGAACGTCCCGCAGGCCGGGGTGCTCTGGGAGCCGTACGCGCTCGCCTGGCTGGAGTCGACCGCTGGGGCCAAGGCCACGCCGGCGATGAAGGCCTTCCGGGCAGCGCAGCGCTCCGCCCTGGCTGCCCTGCAGGGGGGAACCGTTCCGACGGAGTAGAGCAGCGCCCCCGGGGCCGCTGTGGATTTGCACTCGACCGACTCGAGTGCTAACTTTTCCATTAGCACTCTCGACTCGTGAGTGACAACCACACGGACGTTCCCGGAGGAACAGCCCCCATGGCAAAGATGATTGCATTCGACGAGGAGGCCCGTCGGTCTCTCGAGCGCGGCATGAACGTGCTCGCCGACGCCGTCAAGGTCACC
>DMPC01000089.1:0-4027 GCA_003456155.1 Actinomycetota bacterium
GCGGGGGGCAACATCCGGGGTGCGCCCGATCCTGGTGCGCTCGGAGAGTGACGTGGAGCACGGAGCCCGGTCCCTGTCGAAGTCGGTCGAGGAGACAGCCGACACCCTGGCCTTCATGGCTCGCTGGACGGGCCTGTCGTGATCGCGATCCGGGCGGCGAAGGAGGAGCCGGCGTTCTGGGAGATCGCCCGGGACTGGGTCCTCGGGGTGCCCTTGCGCATCCTGGTGATCATCCTCATCGCGCTCGTGGTGCAGATCGTGCTGTCGTGGGTGATCCGTCGGACCGTCAAGCGTGCGACGGAGCGGGCGAAGGTCGAGCGTCTGTCCCAGTCCCGGCGCACAGCCCGCACGGCAGAGTTGTCCCAGATCCTGCTGACCGAGCGGACGGAGCAGCGCGCAGCTGCGATCGGCAGTCTGCTGCGCAGCATCCTGGCGATCACCGTCTGGTCGGTCGCCCTGCTCACGATCCTGCCGCTCCTCGGCATCGACATCGCCCCGCTGCTGGCCAGTGCCGGTGTGATCGGCGTGGCTCTCGGCTTCGGCGCGCAGACGATGGTCAAGGACTACCTCTCGGGGATCTTCATCATCATCGAGGATCAGTTCGGGGTCGGAGACCTCGTGGACGTCGGGCCGGTGATCGGCACGGTCGAGGAGGTGGCCCTGCGCTTCACGCGGCTGCGCGACATGACCGGTGTCGTCTGGTACGTGCGCAACGGCGAGATCCTGCGGGTCGCGAACCGGTCGCAGGGGTGGACCTTGGCGATCGTCGACATCCCCATCGCCTACAACGAGGACATCGACCGCGTGCGCGAGATCGTGGAGGCGGTCTCCACCGACATGGACGAGGATCCGGCGTACGACGACATGCTCCTGGGCCGCCCGTCGTTCGCGGGAGTCGAGTCGGTCTCCGGGGAGGCGGTCGTCATCCGCATCACGGCCAAGTCGGCTCCGGACGAGCAGATCGCCGTGGCCCGCACGATCCGGGAGCGGATGAAGCTCGCGTTCGACCGTGCAGGCATCACCGTGCCCGTCCTGATGAGGCCGATGCCGGGCACCGGTGGGTCGGGCACCTCCCCGCGACCCAACCCGTAAGCGCCTGCGCGACAATCGTCCGGTGAGTGAGCCGGACGAGACGACCCAGGTGACCCCCTACGAGGACTTCGGCGGCGAAGAGTTCTTCACGGCGCTGGTGGCCGCCTTCTACCGCCGGGTGGCCGTCGACGACATCCTGCGACCGATGTACCCCGACGACGACCTCGACGCGGCGGAGCGGCGCCTGCGTCTGTTCCTCATGCAGTACTGGGGAGGGCCGACGACGTATGACGACGAGCGGGGTCATCCCCGACTGCGGATGCGTCACATGGACTTCGCGATCGACGGGGCCGCACGGGATCGCTGGCTGACCCTCATGCGCGACGCGATGGAGGAGCAGGTGCTCACGCCCGAGCAGGAGAACCGGCTGTGGATGTACCTGGTGAGCGCCGCGTTCGCGATGCAGAACATCCCTGACGAGCCTGCTGGTCGGCCCCTGCCGACGGAGACGATCCGATGACGAGAGCGACGCCCGGAGCTGCTCCCGAGAGCGCCCTGCAGCGTCCACGGGACTGGTGGCGTGACGCCGTCGTCTACCAGGTCTACCCCCGATCCTTCGCCGACAGCGACGGCGACGGCATGGGCGACATCCCCGGCCTCATCGGGCGGTTGGACTACCTCGCCGATCTGGGCGTCGATGCCGTGTGGATCTCCCCGTTCTACTCGTCGCCCCTCCATGACGGCGGGTACGACGTCGCCGACTACCGGTCCATCGACTCACGCCTCGGCTCCCTGACGGATGTCGATGACCTGATCGCGCAGGCGCATGCGCGCGGCATGCGGGTGATCATGGACATCGTCCCCAACCACTCCAGCAGCGAGCACCCCTGGTTCCAGGAGGCGCTGACGGCCGGGCCCGGATCCGCCGCCTGGGATCGCTATGTGATCCGAGAGGGCCGAGGAGAGGACCACGAGGAGCCACCGAACAACTGGCGCAGCGTGTTCCACGGTCGGGGCTGGTCGAGGATGCCGGACGCCGAGGGCAACCCGACCGGCTACTGGTACCTGCACCTGTTCGACACCACGCAGCCGGATCTCAACTGGGAGAACCCGGAGGTCCATGAGGAGTTCCGCGACATCCTGCGCTTCTGGTTCGACCGCGGCATCGACGGCTTCCGGATCGACGTCGCGCATGGGCTGGTGAAGGAGGCCGGCCTGCCCGACTTCGACCACCCGGAGGCCGGGAGCGGCCTGCCCGGCTTCGACGGGGACGAGCAGGCCCCCGAGCCGATGTTCGACTCCGATCACGCGCACGCGCCGTACTGGGATCAGGACGGCGTCCACGACATCTACCGCGAGTGGCGGGCGGTGGCCGACGAGTACGACCCGCCGCGCGTGTTCTGCGGTGAGACATGGGTGCCGAACCCGGAGCGGCTCGCGCGCTACCAGCGGCCTGATGAGCTGCACACTTCCTTCAACTTCTCCTACCTCGAGGCGGGGTGGGATGCGGAGGCGATGCGCTCGTCGATCGACGCCACCATCGCGAACCACGCCACTGTCGGGGCTCCACCCACCTGGGTGCTCTCCAACCATGACGTCGTTCGGCACCGCACGCGTCTGGCACCGATCACCGACGGCGCCGCCGACCTCGAGCGTGGACTGAGCAGGGCGCGGGCCGCGACCCTGTTCACCCTGGGGCTGCCGGGCTCCCTGTACCTCTACCAGGGCGAGGAGCTCGGGCTTCACGAGGTCTCGGACCTTCCGGATGAGGCCCGGCAGGATCCCGCCTGGCACCGCAGTGGCGGCACGGACGGCAGACGCGATGGCTGCCGTGTGCCCATCCCGTGGTCGGGCGCCGCGCCTTCCTTCGGCTTCAACGACACCGGTGCCTCCTGGCTACCGATGCCCGCCACCTGGGCGGGCCTGTCGGTGGCTGAGGAGTCCGGCGTCGACGGCTCGACCCTGGAGATGTACCGCGCGGCTCTTCGGATCCGGCGCGAGGAGGCGGCCCTCGGCGAGGGACCCCTGGAGTGGCTCAATGCACCCGAGGGAGTGCTCGCCTACCGCCGCCCGGCTGCCGAGGACGTGATCGTGGTGCTCAATCTGGGCGATGCCCCGGTGCGCCTGCCCGCTGCCTGGGGCACGGATGTCCTGATGGGATCCGGTGACGCCATCGCCGTGCTGGACGACGATGGCGAGGAGATCGTCGTCATCGGCGGCGAGATATCGGTGTGGCTGAGGGGCTGAACAGCTGAAGGCCGGAAGGCCGGAAGGCCGGACGGGCTCTCAGGTCAGCGAACGACGTGCAGGGCGAGCCGCGCCGACGGACCCTGCAGGTAGGTGAACACCTGCCCGCGCGGCGTGCTCAAGCGCTTCCAGGGACCGCAGGTCGCCGCAGCGACGCGCGACCGATCGTTGGAGATCATGCCGAGTCGGTGCGCGGCGTGCAGGACCCGCATGGGCAGCCCGGCGAAGCCGGTGCGATCCCAGATCTCCTGCGCCACCGCCTCCTGGGCACGCGGGGGCAGCCCCTGCGAGCGGGACTGGAACTCCGTCGTGGCCTCGTCGAGGGAGGGAAGCAGGTCGCCGGAGAGGCCCTGGATGGGCATCTGCCATCCCTCGGTCGGCGGCAGGTGATGCAGGCTCGGCGGGGAGCTCGCGGGCAGGAGCGCGCGAGGGAGGTCCTCCACGCTCATGCCGGTGGTGCCGTCGCGGTGGACGAGGTCGGCGAGGGCCGCGAGCGGCACGGTCGCGTCGAGATGCTGATCTGTGGTGTCGCTCTCGCGCACGGGGACGGCGAAGAACACGAGCACACCCATCGGCGGGGAGGTGAACACCCCGAGGGCCCGGGGCGTGGTCACGATGCGGGCGGCCTGACCGGCGTCCCACGCCAGCTGACGGCGGGCGAATGCCTCGAGCACGACGGCTTCCGGCTCAGCGAGGCGCAGGGTCACGTGTTGATTCTCGGGGGCTGCAATCGGGCACGCAACTCGTC
>DMPC01000089.1:4295-4847 GCA_003456155.1 Actinomycetota bacterium
ACCTCGTCGAGGATGCGGTAGCCCAGGGTGTACGACGAGTTGCCGATGCGATCGACCCAGATCTCCACGATGACCGGCTCCGGGGCATACATGAGCGGCTTGCGGTGGGTGATCTCCTGCTTGACGACGACCTGGGAGAAGTCCTCGCCTCGCACGAAGTCGAGGTCCCGGAGCAGGCCGACCCGCGCCTCCTGCAGGTAGTCGTGGAATACGACGTTGTTGACGTGCCCGAGCGGATCGAGGTCGCTGAAGCGCCGATGCACCGGGACCCGGATGATCCGGGCTGTCTCGTCAGCCACTAGCCGCGGGTCAGCTTGCGGTAGGTCGCACGGTGCGGACGGGCGGCGTCGGCACCGAGTCGCTCCACCTTGTTCTTCTCGTAGCTCTCGAAGTTGCCCTCGAACCAGAACCACTGCGAGTCGCCTTCGTAGGCGAGGATGTGCGTCGCGATGCGGTCGAGGAACCAGCGGTCGTGCGACGTGATGACGGCGCAGCCGGGGAACTCCAGCAGGGCATTCTCGAGGGATCCCAGGGTCTCGACGTCGAGGTCGT
>DMPC01000089.1:5039-5828 GCA_003456155.1 Actinomycetota bacterium
GGCTCGTCGAGCAGCAGCAGGTTGCCGCCCATCTTGAGGGTGAGCGCGAGGTTGAGCCGGTTGCGCTCGCCACCGGAGAGGACCTTGGCGGGCTTCTGCTGGTCAGGGCCCTTGAAGCCGAAGACGGACACATATGCCCGAGACGGCATCTCGACGTTGCCGACCTTGATCCAGTCCAGGCCGTCGGAGACGACCTCCCAGACGTTCTTCGTCGGGTCGAGGCCGGCTCGGGTCTGGTCGACGTAGGACAGCGTCACGGTGTCGCCGACCTTGATCTCCCCACCGGTCGGCAGAAGGGCGGCGTTGTCTCCGTCGTCGGTGATGCCCTCCGCGGCGGCGACGATCATCGTGAACAGCGTCGTCTTGCCGACGCCGTTCGGCCCGATGACACCGACGATGCCGTTGCGGGGCAGCGAGAAGGACAGGTTGTCGATGAGGATGCGATCGCCGAAGGCCTTCGTGAGGCCCTTGGCCTCGACGACGACGCTGCCCAGGCGCGGGCCCGGCGGGATCTGGATCTCCTCCATGTCGAGCTTGCGGGTCTTCTCGGCCTCGGCAGCCATCTCCTCGTAGCGATCCAGGCGGGAGCGGCTCTTGGTCTGTCGCGCCTTGGCGTTCGAACGCACCCACTCCAGCTCCCCCTCGAGGCGCTTCTTGAGCTTGGCGTCCTTCTGCCCCTCGACCTTCAATCGCGAGGCCTTCGTCTCGAGGTAGGTGGAGTAGTTGCCCTCGTAGGGGTGGAGCTTCCCGCGGTCGACCTCGCAGATCCACTCCGCGACGTTGTCGAGG
>DMPC01000136.1:0-3004 GCA_003456155.1 Actinomycetota bacterium
GAGGCCCTCGTCACCATCCCGTCCGTCGGGACGTCCCAGCCGATGATCCGAGTGGACGGAACCTGGTTCACCGCGGGTGTGACCATTCCCCCCGACGCCCTGCCCGGGGAGCTCCTCCAGGCCGGCGCCTCAGGCGGCGCGTCGCAGCGCACCGAGGTGGGCGGCGACCCGTTCCTGGTGGTGGCGATTCCCGTGGCCGATGCCCTCTACGTGGAGGTGTTCCCGCTCCGCGACCTGAACCAGATCCTCGTCTGGGGTGGCTGGACGCTCGTCCTGCTGACCCTGCTCGCCGGGGCCATCGGCGCGGTGATCGGTGCGACCGCGGTGGGCCGCCTGCTGCGACCGGTGCGCAGGCTCGGAGTGGCCGCACAGCGGATCGCCGGCGGAGAGCTGAGCACCCGCATCGACCTGACCGGCGATCGGGATCTCGATCCCATCGCCGAGTCCTTCAACGAGATGGCCGAGGCAGTGCAGACGCGCATCGCGCGTGAGCGGCGCTTCAGCGGCAATGTCAGCCATGAACTGCGCTCGCCGATCACTGCGGCGCTCGGCACCGCGGAACTGCTCGAGGCGCGCCGGGATCGACTGCCGGAGCGCGAGGCGGGCCTGCTGGATGTGCTCGCCGAGCAGGTCCGGCGCATGTCGCGGATGCTGGTCGACCTGCTGGAGATCAGTCGCATCGGCTCCGATGACCCACCCCTGTGGGAGAGCGCGGACATCGGAGCCCTGTGCCGTGAGGTCCTGCAGATGCGCGGTCTTGATCCGGCGCTCGTTTCCGGGGAGGCGACGGAGGTGCGCACGGATGCTCGCCGCTTCGAGCGGATCTTCGGCAACCTGGTCGACAACGCCCAGAACCACGGGGCCGGCCTCGTGGCTGTCGGCGTCACGAGGAGCGCGGACACTGTCGCCGTCGCGGTCGACGATGCTGGTCCGGGCATCGATGCCGACGTGCGGGAGCGGCTCTTCGAGCCGTTCGCTCGCGGCAGCGCATCGCCTCGCACCCACGGTGCCGGGCTGGGTCTGGCCATCGCGCGGGAGCAGGCGCGGGTCCTCGGTGGTGATCTGTGGGTGGAGCGGTCACCCCAAGGAGGAGCTCGGTTCGTGGTGTCCCTGCCGATCCACCGGGAGCTGTCGTGAAGCACCGGATGCAGCGCCCTCATGCGGTGGCCCTCAGCGCGGTGATGCTCCTGCTCGCCGGATGCGGGGTGTCGCCGCAGGCGACCCCCTCGCCCATTCCGCCGGACGTCCTGCCTGAGCCGCTGGTCCTGCCGTCGACGACTGAGTCGTCCGCCGAGCCGACGGCTGAGCCGACGCTCGAGGAGGCACCGGAGTCGCGCCTGCGCCTGTGGTTCGTGCAGAGCGAGGGTCTGACCGCGGTGGAGTCCAGCCTGCCGGTCGGGAGCAGCCCCGAGTTCGTCGTGCAGGCCCTGGTGATCGGCCCTACCTCGATCCAGCAGGTGGAGGGCCTGCGGACGATCGCCGGTGATCCCCTGAGTGGACGACCGCTGGCGGTGATCATCCCCCCGGATCCGTCGGCCACTGCGGGCCCACCTTCGGAGGATGCCCTGGTCACGGTGCAGCTGAGCCCGGACTTCAGTGCCCTCCCACCCTCGGAGCAGTTGCTCCTACTCGGGCAACTGGTCCTCTCGCTGACGGGTGCCGGGGCATCCGCGGTGGCGTTCGTCGATGAGTCGGGAGCCAGTCTCGCGGTTCCCCTGCCGGATGGCCGACTCCTCGATGCGCCGGCGGTGGCGGGTGACTTTGGCCCGCTGATCTACCGCCCCTAGCCGGTGACCGCGACGTTGCGCCCGGAACGCCTCTGCCTACACTCGGATGATGCTCACGCTGGCGCAGTTGGCAGCCCTTGCTCGCGACCATTCGGCGGAGCTGGCCGCTCCCGCCCCTCCCGTGATCCTGGGAGATCATCGCTTCGAGGGCCCGGTGCTGATGGGCACCGTCAACCTCTCGCGTGACTCGACGTACCGGGAGAGCATCGCCGTCTCGACGGAGTCGGCCCTGCGCAAGGCACGCGTCATGGCGGCGGAGGGCGCGGTGGTCATCGACATCGGTGCCGAGTCGAGCACAGCCCGCGCAGCGCGCGTGTCGGCCGACGATCAGATCGCCGGCCTCATCCCTGTTATCGAGCCACTGGTCCGGGACGGGATCCTGGTCTCGACGGAGACGTACGAGCCCGCCGTGGTCGAGGCTGCACTCGAGGCGGGCACCACCGTGCTGAACATGACAGGGGTGCAGCACGAGGCGGCGATGCTCGACCTGGCGGCGTCCTCCGGGGCCACCGTCATCATGTGCTTCTCCGGCGGAGCCAATGTGCGCGAGATCGTCGACCTGACGATCGGCAGCGATCCCCTTCCCGATCTGCTCGCCCACTTCGAGCCGCGGCTCGAAGCGGCTCGATCGCGGGGCGTCGACCGCATCATCATCGACCCGGGGATGGGCTTCTTCTACGGCAACCTGACCGACCCCCTCACCCGGGCTCGTCACCAGGCCACGGTGCTGCTCCAGTGCTTCCGCCTCCGCCCGCTGGGAGTCCCGGTCTGCAATGCCCTGCCGCATGCGTTCGACCTGTTCGAGGAGCACTTCCGCACAGCCGAGGGCTTCTACGCGGTGCTCGCGATGCTAGGCGGAACCGACCTCTTGCGAACGCATGAGGTCGCCCAGGTGCGGGCCGTGGTCACGGCCATGCGGGCACTGTCGATCTGACCGAAGGCGCCGCGGTGGGCTAGATCGACTCGGCGCTGCCGCTCTCGTGCGATCGCAGCGCAGCGTCGAACACCTCGTGCGCCGTGAGTGCCTCCGCGACCGTCGCCGTCCCGAATCGATCGCTGAGGGCGCCTGCGCGCTCGGCGAGGTAGGACGCCCACATCTGCAGAAGCGCATCGGAGAAGCCGAACTCGAAGATTCCACCGGAGATCGTGGGCCACGCAGACGCGTTTCCGGGCTGGATCTCCTCCCAGACCTGCTCGCCGTCACGACGGGTGAACCG
>DMPC01000136.1:3283-5913 GCA_003456155.1 Actinomycetota bacterium
GGGTCTCCCAGAGCATCGAGAAGCGGCGCGGCTCGTCGGTGGTGCTCGGCACTCGGCACGCCAGCAGGGCGTTGTCCCAGGTATCACAGTCGACGAGCGAGCCATCGGCACCGGGGCGCTGGGTCACGACGTTGTCGAGCATCGCGTACACCGTCGCTGGTCGGTATCCCAGACGCAGCGGCACATGTGCGACGTGAAGACCGAGGTCGCCCATGACGCCGATCCGTCCGCAGGTCTCGACGCGCCGCTTCCAGTTGATGGGCTTGCTTCGGTCCAGATCGGAGGAGTGGGCGAACTGCGACCGGACCTCGAGGATGTCGCCGAGCGCGCCGGAGGCCGCGTAGGCGTACGCCCGGAGCGCGCCGGGGAAGAAGGGGAACTCGCTCGACACGCGCACGAAGCTGTCGGAGCCCGAAATCGCCGCTGCGATCCGATCGGCCGCGGTCGCGTCGATTCCGAAGGGCTTCTCCGCCAGGTAGTCCTTGCCCGCGTCGGCGGCGGCGATGTAGAGATCCTCGTGCAGGTGGTGCGGAACCGCGAGGTAGAGGACATCGATGGAGTCGTCGTCCAGGAGCGGCCGCCAGTCGTCAGCGAACGTCTGCACAGACGCGACGCGGCGGAACCAGTCCCGGGCGGCGGGTTGGGGATCGGCGACCGCCACGACCTCCGGGAGGACGGGATGGTCGACCAGTTGCGACCATCGTCCGCATACGGCCGCGAGCTCACGGCCCATGAGGCCCGCGCCGACGACGCCGATGCGGACCGGCTGCGGAGCCGTCATGATGACGCCAGTTTCGTGAACGGCCGGGGGCCGTGCGGCCACCCGCATGGTGATGTCTGCGGGCAGGCCCTCGTTCCCCTGCGGGAAAGCCTGCTCGCCGAAGACCGGTGGTCGACGTCGGTCATCATCGTCCTCTCGGGGAAGCCCGGCATCCGGTGCCGGTCGCCGATAGCGTCGGCATGACACTAGCGCGAAGGGGACTGCATGCCTCAGGAGGTTCTGCTCGGGGTCGACGTCGGCACGACATCGATCAAGGCGCTGACCGTCACGCCCGCGGGCATCATCCTGGGCGAGGCCTCCGCACCCACGCCGTGGCGGCACCAGGGCCCGTGGGCTGACGCCGACGCCGGTGCGCTGGCCGATGTCGCGATCGACGTCTGCGCCCGAGCTGCGCAGGCGGCCGGATCGGTGAAGGTCCGATCCATCGGCGTGACAGGAATCGCGGAGGCCGGTGCGCTGATCGATCGCTCGGGTGCTCCCTGCGCTCCTGTGCTCGCCTGGTTCGATCCGCGTGGCGACGCCGCGGCGGTGCGCGCGATCGTCGAGCCGCGCGACTATCAGCGTGCCACGGGACGTCGACTGAACTCCAAACCCTCGTTGATGAAGGTGATGTGGCTGCGCGCCAACATCGCATCCGCCAGGGATGCGGTGCGGCATCTGTGCGTGGCCGAGTGGGTCGTTCGCGCGCTGGGCGGCGATGAGGTGAGCGAAGCCTCGCTCGCGTCGCGGACGGGAATGCTCGACATCGCCGAGCGTCAGCCCTGGCCTGTCGCTGTGGAGCTGGTGGGAGACCTGCTGCCCTCCCAGCGTGTCTGGGCGGGGGATCCCGCAGGGCAGGTCCAGGGCGAGTCGATCCCCGAGAGCCTCCGTGGCGCGACGCTCGCCGTCGCCGGGCTGGATCACCAGGCGGCGGTGCTGATCTCGGGAGCGTCGCGTGATGGCGCCCTGTTCGACTCGATGGGCACGGCCGAGGCGCTGATCCGCACGATTGCTCAGCCCCTGTCGCGCGATGACATCGAGTGGCTCACCGACCGTGACATCGACGTGGACTGGTCGGTGCGCCCGGACCATCAGATTCTGCTGGCCGGGCGCCTGACGGGGCTCACCCTCGAGCGCATCGCCGCCATGCTCGGAGCCGATGATCGGGCAGCACGCACGGCGCTGGGCGAGGCAGCCGCTGCTCTGGAGCGGACGGTGGACTCACCTCGCCTGGTCGACGTGAGCAACGATGGCGTCACTCTGGGCAGGATCACCGACGGCGTCTCGCCTGCCGCGACCTGGCGGGCGGTCGTCGAGGACCTCACGGCCATGGCGGGTGAGGCCCTGGAACAGATGGCCCATGTGGTCGGTGAGCCGGATTCAGCCGTGCTCGGCGGCGGGTGGACGCGCAATCCGATGGTCGCCCGGGCCAAGCGCGAGCAGTTGGGCAGCCCGACCTTTGTGGACATCAGCGAGCCGGGGGCTCTGGGGGCCGCCTTCCAGGGGGGCGTTGCCGCTGGCCTGCTCGAGCGGCCCGGGACCGATGGAGTGCCGCTCTGGCAGGTCAGTGCGTGAGCACGAGCTCCACGACCACGATGAGCAGGCCCATGACCGTGTAGTTGATGCCGAACCGGATCTGGCTCCAGGCCGGCAGGTGCGCCTTGCGCGCCGCGAAGACGCCCCACATGAACAGGCTGATCAGCCCGATCACCAGGATCAGGTCGATGATCGTGCTGCCCGGCACACTGGTGGGACCGAGAATCACGGTGATGAGGATCGGGGGAAGTGCCACGTAGAGGTACTCGAGGTTGGACCACAGCAGATGGCGTCGGTCATGCCCGGTGAGGCGGCGCCCCAGCTTGATCTGCAG
>DMPC01000136.1:6104-6232 GCA_003456155.1 Actinomycetota bacterium
TCCAGGGAGTCGGAGAAGGCGTGAGCCATCGCCAGCGCGAACAGTGGAGCGACCAGGATGGCACTCACCTTGATCGCGGTGAGCGTGTCGAGTGAGTCGAGCTCGCCGCTCTCGTCGTAGATCGTCAG
>DMPC01000136.1:6507-7301 GCA_003456155.1 Actinomycetota bacterium
GCGGTCGGAGCTCCGGGCTCGGGGATCGCGTTGGACGAGTTGCGGGGATCACTCACGTGAACCAGCCTGCCATGTGCGAAGGTCTCTCCTGCCACCTGATCCCGGTGGCCTACCCCTCGGAGGAGTGACGGTGACCATCGACCGCGACCGACTCAACACTGCCGTGGCTGCCGAGCGACTGACTCACGAGCAGCGCACGCCGCGTTCCCGTGAGTTGTTCGATCAGGCGCACCACCTGCTGGGGCGGGTGCCCATGACATGGATGAACAAGTGGTCCGGTGGCTACCCGATGTACCTGGCGACCGCGCACGGCAATCGCATCTGCGACGTCGACGGCAATGAGTACGTCGACTTCGCCCTCGGCGACACCGGGGCGATGGCCGGCCATTCGCCCCGGGCCACGATCGAAGCTGTCCAGGAGCGGATCGGGCGTCTCGGTGGCATCACGACGATGATGCCAACCGAGGATGCGGAGTGGGTCGCAGCAGACCTCACGCGCCGATTCGGCATGCCGCTGTGGTCCTTCAGCCTGACCGCCACGGATGCCAATCGGTGGGCCCTGCGCATCGCCCGCATGGTCACGGGGCGGCCGAAGGTGATGGGCTTCTCCTACTGCTATCACGGATCGGTCGACGAGACCTTCGTCATCACGGGTCCCGATGGCGACACCGCGCCGCGGGGCGGGAACGTCGGGCCTGCGGTGCATGTGCGTGAGACAACGCGGGTCGCGGAGTTCAACGACCTTGACTCCGTCGAGCGTGGGCTGGCGCACGGCGATGTCGCTGTTCTCATCA
>DMPC01000136.1:7577-8035 GCA_003456155.1 Actinomycetota bacterium
CTGATCGACGAGACGCACACCATCTCGGCGGGCCCCGGTGGATGCACGGCGGCGTGGGGGCTCCAGCCCGACATCTTCGTCATCGGCAAGAGCATCGGCGGCGGAATCCCCAGTGGTGCCTACGGGCTCAGCGCGGCAGTGGCGGCCCAGGTGGCCGACCACGTCGAGGCTGATCTGGTCGATGTGGGCGGCGTCGGAGGCACGCTGGCGGGCAACGTGCTCTCCACGGCTGCCATGCGGGCCACGCTGGGTGAGGTGCTGACGGATGCGGCCTTCGACCACATGATCGATCTCGCCACGCGCTTTCGCGTGGGGGTCGAGGCGACCCTCGAGGAGTTCGACGTGCCGTGGTCGGTTGCGCAACTCGGTGCGCGTGCCGAGTACCGGTTCACGCGACCGGCTCCGCGGACGGGAAGCGAATCGGCGGCCGCGCACGACGACCTGATCGAGGAGTACCT
>DMPC01000136.1:8299-9152 GCA_003456155.1 Actinomycetota bacterium
TCGGATGTCGACCTGCACACGGTTCTGTTCCGCGAGGCGGTCGAGCGGATCACGGTCGGGCGATGATCCCGGCGCCGTTCGACCTGAGCGGTCGGGTGGCCCTGGTCACCGGGGCGGGATCATCAGACGGCATCGGATTCGCGACGGCGCGACTGCTCGGCGGGCTCGGGGCCTCGGTGGCCGTCACGTCGACGACCTCCCGGACCCAGGATCGCGCCGCGGAGCTCGCCGCGCTGGGCATCGAGGCATCGGGGCATGCTGCGGATCTCACGGACGAGTCACAGGTCCGCGAACTCGTAGCGAGTGTCGCCGCTCGGCACGGCCACCTCGACATCGTGGTGAACAACGCGGGGATGGTGAGCATCGGCACCGAGCCGGAGAGCGGCACCGTGGAGGGGATGTCCCTGGACGACTGGCGGGCTGGACTGGCGCGCAATCTCGACACGGCATTCCTGGTCACCCGCACCGCCCTGCCGCTCCTGCGGGTCGGGGGCCAGGGTCGCGTCGTCAATGTGACGAGCGTCAGCGGTCCGGTCATGGCGATGCGGGCGGAGGTCGCCTACGCGGCGGCCAAGGCGGGGATGGTCGGTCTCACCCGTGCCGTCGCGGTCGACGTGGCCGCTGACCGGATCACCGTCAATGCGGTCGCCCCCGGGTGGATCGCCACGGGGTCGCAGACCGCCCACGAGGAGCGCCAGGGTCAGCTGGTGCCGCTGGGCCGCAGCGCATCGCCGGACGAGGTGGCCAGCGCCGTCGCATGGCTGTGCACGCCGGGCGCGTCCTACGTCACCGGACAGGTGATCGTGGTGGATGGCGGGAACAGTATCGCCGAGGAGCGTTAGCTCCGAGCCAT
>DMPC01000136.1:9413-15284 GCA_003456155.1 Actinomycetota bacterium
CGTTAGCTCCGAGCCATGCACACGAAGGCCCGAGGAGCGCACGCTCCCCGGGCCTTCGCGGCCAACGGTCAGTTGGTGAGGAGAACCGGATCACTCACCCGGATGCCGCCCTTGATGGGAGTGCAGGTGCCGTTGAGCGAGCAGACCTCGGTGAATCCCTGGGGCTTGTAGTTCTTCGCGCCCCTCTCGGCCCAGACGACCTTCTTGGTCGTGCCGCCCTTGGCGAAGCTGCACTCGACGACCTTGCTGCTCTCGCAGCCCTTGAACGTCGTGCCCACGATCCAGTCCTGCAGAGTCGCGTACGCGGTGGCCGCCGGGGTTCCCTCGTACATCTGGATGCCGACGAGGTCGTTCTCCGGACCCCAGGCGTACCAGTAGGTGCGGCTGATGCCGTAGCGGAGCGAGTCCAGGTAGGTCTGCGCGGTCCAGGAGGAGGCCCGGTTGTCGGTGATGTCCTGGTCGGGATTCTGCGGACCGGGGCCAGCAAGACCGAAGTTGTTCTCGGTGTCCCAGATGGGCTTGCTGGGGGCACCCGCGACCTTCAGGGCGTTCTGGTAGCCCTTGATCAGCAGCGCGCGGTCCACGGGAGTGCCGAGCGAGGCCGGGTAGGTGTGCGCGGACCACACGTCAACCGGCCAGTTGTTCGCCTTGAGCGCGGCCAAGTAGGTCCCGTAGAACTTGGTGAACTTTTTGCTGAGCGCGGAGCCCTTGCTGCCCAGGCGGGTTCCCATGCTCGGGGCGACCACCGTCGCTGCCGGGTCGATCCTCTTGACGATGTCGTACGTCCGCTTGGTGAGCTCGGCCATCTGCTGCGGCGACCCGGTGGAGAAGGTCGTCAGATTCGCCTCGTTCCATGGCTGGTAGGCGGTGATGCGGCCCTTGTAGCGGGTGACTACCTGAGTGACCCAGTCGTCCCAGTCGGCGAGGTTGCGGGGCATGCCTGCCGCACCGGGCAGGACGCCGGCTGCACCGCCGGACGCGGGGTCGTCGGTCGCCCACGAGGGGGTGCCGGCCAGGACCATCAGGATGTCCTTCACGCCGTTCTTCTCGGCGTTGGCCACGGCGCCATCGAGCTTCGCCCAGTTGAACTGGTTCGGGGCCACCTCGATCGATGACCACGTGGTCTCGTTGTCCCACAGGCGCAGCGCCCCGATCTTCACGGTCGGCCAGACGCCGTCCTCGGCGTTGAAGACGTGCATGCCGAAGAGGCTGTCATCGACGACGGTGTTCGTCAGGCTGGACTTCTCCTTCTTGACGGGCTGGACAGCCTGGGCAGCGGGTGCCACGAGGGCGGCGGCAGCCAGGGATCCGGCGAGGGCGATGGTGGTCACGGTGAGGAATCGGCGCATGACCTCATCGTGCCATGGCCCCGGGCGTGGCCGGAAATTCGCTCAGTACTCGCGCACTGCGGCGATTATCGTCACGTCGTCGCGGCGCCAGTCGACGGCGCGATGCCGCGCCTGCGCGAGGAGCCGGGTGATGAGTTCACCGGGGTTCTCCCGAACCGGTCCGTCCATGGCTCGGATGAGCTGGCCGACCGCTGCCGACTCGAGCTCCTCCCCTTCCGCGTTCCGTGACTCGACCAGTCCGTCGGTGAAGGCGACGACGACGTCACCGGGAGCGAAGAACCGGGTTCGCACGGTCCACTCGCCGCCGAGCGCAGAGATGAGCGGGCCCGTCGGCTCGCACAGGGCGGCATCCTTGTCGCGCGTCACGGTGATCGCCGGATGATGGCCGGCGTTGCACCAGGTGATCATCCCCGTGGATCGATCGAGGTTGAGGACGATAGCGGTGACGAAGTTGTCGTCATCGGCGCATGCTTCAGCAGCAAGGGCCACGGCCCGATCGAGATCAGCGCCCGTGCGCAGTGCTGTTCGGAGCATGGAGCGCACGCGCACCGCGGTGATTCCGGCGCGGGGTCCGTGGCCCGATACGTCCGCGACGACCAGGGCGAGACTGCCATCGGGTCGGGGAATGGCATCCCACCAGTCACCCGCGACGACCCCTTCGGCTGCATGCATATAGCCGGCGACCTCGAAGCCCGCGGTGCTGGGTGCGTCCGCAAGCGCGAGTTCGGACTGCATGGCGGCGACCAGTGGGGCGTCCTGCATGAGTCCCTGGCGGGCGTCCTCCGCCGAGTCGATCTCCGCGACGAGGCTGCGTCGAAGGGTCTCCGCGTCGGTGCCCACTGCATGGATCTCCGGTGGCCCGCTGGGCCGAATGGGGGAGGTGTGGCCGGGCATGCGGACTGACCGGGTGATGTCGTCGCGCAGGGTGGCAAGGGGTGCGAGGACCCACATCTGCAGGCCGAGGAAGAACAGCAGCATCCCCAGGATCACCAGGATCCCGACAGCGACGAGCGTGATCCCGAGGATCCGGGTGAAGCCGGCGAGCGCGGAGACGGCGTCATTGCGGGCCTGGTTGACGGCGTCATGGAGCTCGTTGGATCTCGCGACCATCGCGTCGTAGGTGGCCCAGGCCTCCTCGGAGTTCGTCACCCGCATGGCGCGAACCCTCTTGTCGGCCTGCATGAGGGCGATCACCGGATCGGCATCGGCCTTCACCCAGGCCCGCTGCGCCGCGGATGCGGCGTCGACGAGGGCCGAGAGGTCCGCGGTGCCTGCTGTTGAGGTCCGCAGCTCCTCCAGCAGCGTGGTGGCGCGGCCGATCGTCTGCCGATAGTCGTCCAGGGATGCGTCGCGGCGGAGCAGCACGTAGTCGGAAAGCGCGCCTCCGGCGTTGGCCTGCTCGAGGCTGAGCTCGGCCGAGACGTCGACGGCGGGGGAGAGCGACTCGGAGATCGCCAGGTTCGTGGTCGCGGTGACGACGTACTGCGCGAGCACGACCGCGCCCATGATCAGAAGGGCACCGAACGCTACGCCCGAGGCGAGCAGGGTCCTGGTGCGAAGGGTCACGCAGCGAAGGGTAGTGGTTCGACCCGAATCCCCCGTCCGATTATCGGCGCATCGTCGTGGACCATGCTCCGTCGAAACTGAGGACCAAAGTCCCGGTTATCACGGACTCACGCCGGCTTCTGACGCCATGCGCGCGAGAAGAATCCCGAGTGGAGTTGCTTCGCCTCCTCGATGGTCGAAGCCTGACGACGACGAAGGACCGTGACTGACATGAGCGCCCTTGACCTCTCCCGCTGGCAGTTCGGCATCACGACCGTCTATCACTTCCTCTTCGTGCCGCTGACCCTCGGCACGGTCTGGCTCGTGGCGGGCTTCCAGACGGCGTGGTTCCGCACCGGCAACGTCAAGTACCTCCAGCTCACCAAGTTCTTCGGGAAGCTGCTGCTGATCAACTTCGCGATGGGCGTCGTGACCGGCATCGTCCAGGAGTTCCAGTTCGGGATGAACTGGAGCGAGTACTCCCGCTTCGTCGGCGACGTCTTCGGCGCCCCCCTGGCCATGGAGGGTTTGCTCGCCTTCTTCCTGGAGTCCACCTTCCTCGGCCTGTGGATCTTCGGCTGGGACCGACTGCCGAAGAAGCTCCATCTCTCCACGATCTGGCTCGCCGCAGCCGGCACGGCCCTCTCCGCCTACTTCATTCTGGCCGCCAATGCCTGGATGCAGCACCCGGTCGGGTATGAGATCGATCCGGAGACCGGTCGAGCGGTGCTCAACGACATCGGTGCCGTGCTGTTCCAGAACACTGCGACCATCGCCTTCTTCCACACCATGGCCGCGTCCTTCCTCGTCAGCGGCGCGGGTGTCGCGGGCGTCGCCGCATGGATGGTCATGAAGAACCGTCAGGTCGACGTCTTCCGACCCGCGATCAAAGTCGGCGCCTGGACGATCCTCGTCTCTGCCGTCCTCGTCTCCGTCAGTGGTGACATGGACATGAAGATCATGGTCGAGCAGCAGCCGATGAAGGTCGCCGCCGCCGAGGCCATCTACGAGACACAGGACGCGGCACCGTTCAGCGTCCTGAGCGTCGGCGATCTCTCTGGCGACACCGCGACGGACATCATCGCCATCCCGGGCCTGCTGTCCTGGCTCGCCACCGGCGATGCCAACGCGGAGGTCCAGGGCATCAACAACCTCCAGCAGCAATACCTCGAGGAGTACCCGCAGTACGGCCCTGAGATGAACTTCGTGCCGTACGTGCCCATCACCTACTGGGGATTCCGCCTGATGATCGGCCTCGGCATGCTCGCGGCGCTCTACGCCCTGTGGGTCCTGTGGGCCTTCCGGGGGGAACGCACGCCGCGAGGTCGCTTCTACACCGCGGCGAGCGCGGGCATCGTGCTCTTCCCCCTCGCAGGCATCTCCGCCGGGTGGATCTTCACCGAGATGGGGCGCCAGCCCTGGATCGTCTTCGGCCAGCAGACGACGGCCGACGGAGTCTCCCCGTTGCTCAGCGCCACCGATGTGTGGATCTCGATGATCGGCTTCACCGTCGTCTATGCGGTCCTGGCCGTCATCGAGGTGGCCCTGCTCCTGCGCCAGGTCAAGAAAGGCGCTCCCGAAGTCGTTGTCGAGGACCCCTTCGAGGAAGCCAAGAAGGACGACGACAAGCAGCTCTACTTCGCGTACTGATCCGAACCGAGACTAAGGAAACGACATGGATCTCCAAACCATCTGGTTCATCCTCATCGCGGTGCTGTGGATCGGCTACTTCGTCCTCGACGGCTTTGACCTCGGTGTGGGCATGCTTCTGCCGATCATCGGCAAGGACGACCTCCGCCGTCGGGTCATGATCAACTCCATCGCGACCGTATGGGACGGCAACGAGGTATGGCTGCTCACAGCCGGCGGTGCGACGTTTGCTGCGTTCCCACTGTGGTATTCGACGATGTTCAGCGGCTACTACCTTGCGCTGTTCCTCGTCCTCTTCGGTCTCATCCTCCGGGGAGTGGCATTCGAGTACCGCGGCAAGAAGGACGCGGTGGCCTGGCGCAGGCGCTGGGACGCCGCGATCGTCGTGGGCTCGGCCCTCCCTGCCCTGCTCTTCGGTGTCGCCTTCGGCAATGTGGTCGGAGGCTCCCCGATCGAGCCCGTCGCCGGCACGCAGCCGGACCTCGCAGGCAGCCTCAACTACACGGGCAATCTGCTCGACCTGCTGAACCCCTTCTCCCTGGTGCTCGGCCTGATGACCCTCACGGTCTTCATGGCCCACGGCGCAATCTTCCTCGCACTGAAGACCTCGGGGGAGGTGCGCGAGGCATCGCGCAAGGCAGCGCTGCGCATCGGCGTGGTCGCTGCTGTCGTCGCAGTGGTCGCGCTCCTGTGGTACCAGGCCTACTCGGGCAACGTCGCGTTCACCCTGCCGCTCGCGCTCCTGGCCGCGGTGTCGTGGCTGACCGCCCTCGGGCTGACCCTCAGGGGTCGTCGCGACGGCTGGGCCTTCGTGTTCAGCTCCCTGACGATCCTGCTGGCCGTCACGACGCTGTTCGTCGGGCTGTTCCCGAACGTCATGGTGAGCAGCATCGACCCGGCCTTCAACCTCACGGTCGAGAACGCCTCGAGCCAGCAGTACACGCTCACGGTGATGACGATCGTCGCCGTCATCATGACGCCGATCGTCCTGCTCTACCAGGGCTGGACGTACTGGGTCTTCCGCAAGCGCATCAGCACCAGCATGATCCCCGATCATCCCGAGGCCGGCCGCGCAGATGACCGTTTCGCGACTGCGGGCCACTGAGAGAGTCGTGAACAGTGGGGTCGCCTCGACAGAGGTGGCCCCACCCTCAGGTGAGGAAGAGGAACTGTGCGTCCCCTGGATCCCCGACTGCTGCGCTACGCACGCAGCACGCGCGGATTCATCGTCCTTGCGGTCGTCCTCGGGATCCTGACCGCCGTCCTCGTCATCGTTCAAGCACGACTGCTCTCCGACGTGATCGTCCGGGTCACCGCGCAGGGTGCG
>DMPC01000136.1:15479-24807 GCA_003456155.1 Actinomycetota bacterium
GACGTGCGCGACGGCGTGGTGCTCCTCGCCTCGATCTTCCTCGCACGTGCACTGCTCATCTGGATCGCAGAGGCGGCTGCGGTGCGCGCGTCTGCCCGAGCCAAGCAGCAGCTGCGAGAGGCGGCACTGAGTCACGTCCTCGCACTCGGCCCCACGGGGCCCGGCGCAACCGACCCGGGCGGAACCGCTGCACTCATCACGCGCGGTATCGATGCCCTCGACGGCTACTACGCCCGATATCTACCGCAACTGGTCCTCGCGGTGATCGTTCCCATCGCCGTTCTCGCGACTGTCCTGGGGCAGGACATCCTCACTGCCGTGATCATCGCGGTGACGATCCCGCTGATTCCGATCTTCATGGCGCTGATCGGCATGTTCACGAAGTCCCAGGTCGACCGGCAGTGGCGGACCCTCGGCGTGCTGTCGGGGCACTTCCTGGATCTGGTCTCCGGGCTCCCGACCCTCAAGGCCTTCGGGCGGGCGAAGTCGCAGGTGGAGGCGATCCGCTCGGTCGGGGACCGCTACCGCAGCACGACCATGGGCGTCCTGCGGGTGTCCTTCCTGTCGTCGCTGTGGCTGGAGCTCCTGTCCTCCCTCGCCGTCGCCCTCGTCGCCGTCTCGGTGGGCCTGCGGCTCGCCGAAGGGCAGATGGCGTACTCGGTGGCTCTGTTCGTCCTGCTGCTCGCACCGGAGGCCTACCTGCCCCTCCGTCTGGTCGGCCAGCACTTCCACGCCGCCGCCGAGGGCCTGGGCGCCGCGGACCGGGTCTTCACGATCCTGGAGACCCCGGTGCCCACGGGAGGTGCGGCCGCGCTCGAGCCCGGGCCGATCACCCTCGAGGTGACCGACTTGGAGGTCACCTATGCCGAGGGTGGCGAGCCGGCCGTCCAGGGCGTCACCTTCACGGCCGAGCCGGGGACGGTGACAGCCATCGTGGGCGGATCCGGGGGTGGCAAGTCCACCCTGCTGTTCGCTCTGCTGGGCTTCCTCGCCCCGTCGGGCGGCTCCCTGCGGGTCTCGGCGGGTGGCCGCTCGATTCCCGTGACCGAGGTGAACACGGCCGACTGGCGCTCGCGCATCTCCTGGGTGCCCCAGCGCGCCCACCTGGCGGCGCGTGATCTCGCTGCGGCGCCCACAATCGCGGAGGCCGTTGGCCTTCGCACTGACGACGTCGATGACGAAGCCGTGTTGCGGGCGCTGACGGAGGCCGGGATCGCCGACGAGGTTCGTGCGCTTCCTGAGGGATTCCAGACCAGGCTCGCGGCCGACGGCACCGGACTGTCAGCGGGGCAGCTCCAGCGACTGAGCCTTGCCCGGGCACTGTGCTCGCCCGCGGATCTTGTCCTGCTCGACGAGCCGACCGCCGCGCTGGATCCGGCGACCGAGGCATCCGTGGTGACGGCCATCGGCCGATGGGCGCGGCAGGGTCGAACGGTCATCGTGGTGGCGCATCGTCCCGCCCTGCTCGACGTCGCGACGCAGATCGTCCGCGTGGAGCGGCCACCCGTTCCCGTCGAGACCGAGTCCAGCACACTGCCCGCTCCCGCCGAGCGGACCTTGATCACGAGGGTCGGGTGGTGACATGGCCGCGGATCTGACCCACCCCGTTCGTTCACTCTGGGACGCCATGTCCCGGCAGCGCCGGGAACTCGGTGTCGCCGGAGTGATGGGCGCGATCGCCTCGGGCAGCGCGGTCGCGCTCCTGGGTGTGTCGGCCTGGCTCATCGCCACCGCGGCTCAGATGCCTCCTGTGCTCACCCTGACCGTCGCGGCCGTGCTCGTTCGAACCATGGCGCTCAGTCGTGCGCTCTTCCGCTACGTGGAGCGCCTGGTCGGGCACGATGCCGCCTTCCGCGGCCTGACCCAGCTGCGCGTCTCGGTGTATCAGCGGCTCGAGCAGCTGGCACCGACGGGGCTGCGTGCCTTCGGCCGTGGCGACCTGCTGGCGAGACTCGTCGCCGATGTCGATGCAGCACTCGACCTGCCGCTGCGCGTCGTCCTTCCGTGGGTTCAGGCTGTCCTGGTCGCGGGTGCGACCGTGGCCTTCCTCGCCTGGCTGCTGCCCTCGGTCGGCCTGGTCATCGCGGTGCTCAGCATCGTGGCGGTGGCCCTGGTTCCGTGGCTCGTGTCGCTGACATCACGGGTCGCCGAGGCCCGCATGGCTCCGGCTCGTGCGGAGCTGACCGCGATGGTCGTGCGCGCCTTCGACGCGACGCCGGAGATCGCCGCCTTCGGCACGGCTCCGTCTGTCGCCGCACAGGTCAGCTCTCTCGATGATCGGGTGACCCGGCTCAACGGGCGGGAGTCCTTCTCCCTCGGACTTGGCGGCGGGATCGGCACGGTGGTTCAGGGCTGCGCGGTCACCGCCGCGCTCGTCCTCGCCGTTCCCGCGGTCCTCGACGGCCGCATCGAGCCGGTGTGGCTCGCCGTGGCTGCGCTGCTGCCGCTCGCGCTGTTCGATGTCCTGGGCACGCTTCCCTCGTCAGCACTCGCGTATCAGCGCATTCGTGGTTCGGCGCTCCGTCTCGCGGAGGTGGCTGATCTTCCTCTGCCTGTCACGGACCCGCGGCATCCGTTGGCGCTCCCCCATGCCTTCACCGGCGTGGAGATCCGCGGGATGCGCGCCCGCTGGGTTCCCGACACCCTCGCCCTCGACGACATCGACCTGAGTGTTGCTCCCGGGTCGCGCATCGCGGTGGTCGGCCCGAGCGGCGCGGGAAAGTCGACGCTGGCCGCCGTGCTCATGGGATTCCTCCCCTACGAGGGCTCGGTCGCTGTGTCCGGTGTGGAGATCCGCGAAGCCGATGGTGACGACCTGCGGCGTCATGTCGGGCTCCTCACCCAGCAGGCTCACATCTTCGACACGACGATCGCGGACAACATCCGCATCGGTGATCCGGATGCATCCGACGAGAGCATCGAGCTAGCTGTCGCAGACGCCCAGCTGTCGTCGTGGATCGCGCGCCTTCCCCGCGGAATCGATGCGCCGGTGGGCGGCTTCGGCCTCTCGGTCTCGGGTGGTGAGCGGCAGCGCATCGCCCTGGCACGGCTGCTGGTCGCTCGCCGGTCATTCGTCATCCTGGACGAGCCGACTGAGCACCTCGATGGCGCGACGGCCGACGCCCTCTCCCGGACGATGAACGCGGCTCTGTCGGACGCCACCGTCCTGCTCATCACGCATCGACTGCTCGGTGTCGAGGACTTCGACCTCATCGTGCAGCTGGGGAAGGGGCGTGTCGTGGCACGGGGGACCCACGACGAGCTCATGCGCAGGGGTGGCTGGTACGCGGAGCAGTGGACCGTGGAGGCCGAGAGGCAGGACATGTCCAGGCTGCTCCCTGAACTTCCGATCGGCCGGGCGGTTCCTGCACCGTAGGGTGGCGAGCGTGATGGGGCAGCACGACCGGGAGCAGGGCCTGTTCACCGCCGTCGTCTCCGTCGCTGCTGGCCTTGAGCTGGGCTCCACGCTGCGCAGGATCGTCCAGGCCGCTGTCGATCTCGTCGACGCGAGCTATGGCGCCCTGGGCGTGCTCGGCCCGGATGGCCGCATCGGTGACTTCGTCCATGTCGGCATCGACTCCGTCACCGCGCAGGAGATCGGTGAGCTGCCGTCGGGTCGGGGGATCCTCGGTCTGCTCATCGATCACCCGGTGCCGATCCGACTGGAGAGCCTCGACGCGCACGCGACCAGCGTCGGCTTCCCGGCGGGCCATCCGCCGATGACCTCCTTCCTCGGCGTTCCCGTCCGAGTGCGTGGCGAGGTCTTCGGAAACCTCTACCTGACCGAGAAGCGGTCCGGGCGAGCGTTCACCGCCGAGGACGAGCGCACGGTGATGGCGCTCGCGGCAGCAGCGGCCGTGGCCATCGAGAACGCCCGGCTGTACGAGCGGACGCGAACTCGGGAGAAGTGGCAGCAGGCGGTTGCCGACGTCGCCAACTCGGTGCTCGGTGGAAGCGACGCCGACGAGGTGCTGGCGCTGATCGCGAACCGCGCGCGTGGTCTCACGAGTGCGGACGTCGTCTTCGTCGCCCTGAAGGAGGACGCCGGGCTCGCGGTGGAGATCGTGGACGCTCGCACCGATCCTGAGCGCGGAGGGCCTCGGGAAGCCGACGACCGGGCGGCCACGGCTCAGGCGGTGCTCGACTGCGTGAGCAGCTGGCCGAACCAGCGGATCCCCGCGGGCTCGGTCGCGCACGATGTGCTCCACTCACGGGAGTCGCTCATCGTGGAGAAGGGCGAGGAGGTCATCTCCTGTCTCGACCACGGGGGGCTCGGCCCCGCCCTGATCGTTCCGCTCAGCACGGCCGAGCGTGCGCTCGGCGTCCTCGTCCTCATCTGGGCGGACGGCCATGACTTCATTCCCACCGAGATGGTCGATGTCGCCGGGTCGTTCGGCTCGCAGGCGGCGGTGACTCTCGTCCTGGCGGAGGCTCGGCGTGAGCATGAGCGTCTCGCGGTCTACGAGGACCGCGACCGCATCGCACGCGATCTGCATGATCTGGTCATCCAGCGCCTCTTCGCCACCGGGATGATGCTCCAGGGCACCACGCGGATCGACGATGTTCCCGAGGCAGCGGCCACTCGAGTGTCCCGGGCCGTCGACGAGCTTGACGAGACGATCAAGGAGATCCGGCAGACGATCTTCGCCCTGCACGAGCCGGTGGACGGTCCTACCTCCAGTGCACGGGGCCGGGTGCTTCGCGAGACGGCGCAGGCCGCAGCGCTGCTCGGATTCGATCCTGCAGTGCGCTTCACGGGCCCGGTCGACTCGATGCTCGCTCCCGAGGTCACGGAGCACCTGATCGCCGCACTGCGCGAGGCCTTGACGAATGCGGCCAGGCACGCGGACTCGCGCCGGGTCGAGGTGATCGTCCAGATTCAGGGTGGTGATGTGGTGCTCGCCGTCACTGATGACGGCATCGGCATTGCGACGGACGGCGCCGGTCGACGCTCGGGGGTCGCGAACATCGAGTCGCGCGCCCAGGAGCTCGGTGGCAGCTGCCTGCTGCAGCGCGTCTCGGAGGCGGGCGGCACTCGCCTGACGTGGCGCGTCCCGCTCGCGTAGGCCCCAACGGCGGTCGCCCGTACGATCGGGCCACCTGCGACGAGAGCGAGCCCTGGTGTCCCTTGCTGACTTTCCCCGCTATTCCCTGACGTTCGGTCCGAGCCCCATCCACCCGGTGAAGCGGCTCTCCGCGCATCTGGGCGGTGCTCAGATCTGGATGAAGCGCGAGGATGTCAGCAGCGGCCTGGCCTACGGCGGCAACAAGGTTCGCAAGCTCGAGTACATCGTTCCCGACGCGCTCGCCTCGGGAGCCGACACGCTCGTGTCGATCGGTGGCGTGCAGTCCAATCACACACGGCAGGTGGCGGCCGTGGCGGCGCACCTGGGCATGAAGGCCGTCCTGGTGCAGGAGGCGTGGGTGGACTGGCCGGACAGCGTCAACGATCGGGTCGGCAACATCATGCTGTCCCGCATCATGGGTGCCGAGGTGCGGCTGGACCCGTCCGGCTTCGACATCGGCATCCGTGACAGCTGGCAGCAGGCCCTGGCTGACGTCGAGGCGCGCGGTGGAAAGCCTTACGGGATCCCCGCGGGCGCATCCGAGCATCGACTCGGCGGCCTGGGCTTCGCCAACTGGGCCTACGAGGTGGAGCAGCAGGAGCGGGAGCTGGGTGTCTTCTTCGACACGATCATCGTTTGCACCGTCACGGGCAGCACGCATGCGGGAATGATCGCCGGCTTCGCCGGTCAGGATCGCCCCCGGCGGGTGATCGGCATCGATGCCTCGGCGACGCTGGAGAAGACTCGTGATCAGGTTGCGCGCATTGCGCGTCACACGGCTGAACTCATCGATCTCGGGCGCGACGTGCGTGATGACGAGATCACGGTGCTGGAGGGATGGGCCGGGGACTACTACGGGATTCCCGTGCAGTCGACCCTGGATGCCATCCGGCTCACCGGCAGTCTCGAGGGCGTCATCCTCGATCCCGTATATGAGGGCAAGTCGATGGCGGGCCTGATCGATCTGGTGAGCACGGGCACGATTCCGAAGGATTCGAATGTTCTGTACGCCCACCTGGGCGGCCAGCAGGCGATGAACGCCTACAGCGCCCTGTTCCGCACCTGAGCGTCAGTGGTGCTCGTTCTCCGCTGACATGCGGGCCACGAACGCTGCCGCCTGGGTGCGACGCTCCATGCCGAGCTTGGCGAGCAGGCTTGAGACGTAGTTCTTGACGGTCTTCTCCGCGAGGTGCATCTGCTCGCCGATCTGCCGGTTCGTCATCCCCTCACCGATCAGGTCGAGGATGCGACGCTCCTGGTCGGACAGCACGTCGAGACGATCGTCGTGCTTCTCGCCGTTGCGCAGTCGCTCGAGCACGCGCTGGGTCGCCTGCGGGTCGAGCAGTGACTTGCCGGCGGCGACCTGGCGGATCGCGTCGATGAGGTCGTTGCCGCGGATCTCCTTCAGGACGTAGCCGGAGGCACCCGCCATGATCGCGTCGAACAGGGCCTCGTCATCGGCGTACGAGGTGAGCATGAGGCAGTGCACCTCGGGCATCGAGGAGCGGATGTCGCGGCACACCTCGACGCCGCTGCCGTCGGGCAGACGCACGTCCAGGACGGCCACCTGGGGCCGCGCCACGGGGATGCGCACGAGGGCATCCTTGGTGGTCCCGGCCTCGCCGACGACCTCCATGTCGCGCTCGAGACCGATGAGGTCGGCGAGTCCTCGTCGCACGATCTCGTGGTCGTCCATCAGGAAGACCCGGATCGGCTCAGCACTCGGACTCATGGCCGCCATTGTGCACCACCGCTTCTCAGGGGGTCTGGGTCATCGCCGCGAGCATCCGCTCTCCCAGCTCCCCATCTCCGCGAACGGCCACTCGGCGCAGGACGACGGGCGGATCCTCGCGCCCGGCCGAGAGGGCGAGGTAGTCCTGCCACGTCATCGTCACCTCGACGGTGGGCTCGTCCACCGGGGTGCACGTCTCCCCGACGCCGTCGGCGCCGGCGACCGCCCACGCCTCGGTCCCCCGACCCGCATCGGCGATGACCAGGTGGATCGTTGCCCCCTCGGGCGCCTTGGCCTGCTTGGCCCACACCTTCGGCAGACCGCTCAGGAACTGCTGGAGCGTGACGATCGCTCCCGGTGTCTCCATGCCGCCGGGTCGATCGAGTGCCGCGCGGATGTCCTGCTCATGCACCCACGTGTCCAGGATGCGCATGCTCAGCAGTCGCTCCATCGATGTCGGCCGACCGAAGGGGCTGAGCACCTCTCCGCCGATGGGCACGGCATCCAGTTGCGCGCGCCGTCGCACGATGGTCTCGCGCAGTTCGCCCACCACGTCCTTCGGCGCACGACCGCGGCGCCAGTCGACTCCGACCTCGGTGAAGCGGCCGACGTCGCCCGTCGCATGGGGCAGGGCTGCGAAGTCGGGCGCATGATCGGGTCGGGGCTCTTGCCCGAGTACCTGCTCGATGTCGATGACATGGGCGATGACGTCCCCGACGGACCAGCCCGGGCACGGCGTGGGCGAGCTCCACTGCTCGGGGCTCGCCTCGTCGACGAGGTCGGCGATGGACAGGAGGGTGTCCTGCCAGATGCTCACGAGCTCGGTGCGATCGGGGGTGTGTCGAATGTCCATGCCGATGACCGTAGCCGCCCGGCCGGTCGGCCCGTAGGGTTCCGCGCATGACCGTTCGCGTCGCTCTCGTCCAACTGGATGTCTCCTCCCATGAGCCGGTTGCTCAACGGGTCACGCGAACGCTGACCCTTGTCGATCAGGCGGCGAAGGACTGCGATCTGCTCATCCTTCCCGAGCTCTGGCACGTGGGTGCCTTCGACGTGGAGGCGGCGCGGGCGCATGCGCAGCCGCTGGACGGCCCCTTGGTGGAGGCGCTCTCCGGTCTGGCGCAGGAGCGCGGCATCTGGCTGCACGGCGGGTCGATCGCTGAGCGTGCGGGCGATGAGTACTTCAACACGAGTCTGCTGTTCGCCCCGGACGGCGCCCTCGCCGCCGCCTACCGCAAGATCCACCTGTTCGGCTTCGAAGGTGGCGAGACCGTCCTGATGAGCAGCGGTGACGAGCTCTTCGTGGTGGAGACGCCTCTGGGCCCGACGGGCCTGGCCACGTGCTACGACCTGCGCTTCCCGGAACTGTTCCGCGCCCTGGTCGAGGGTGGTGCCACTGCCGTCCTGCTGACGTCAGGCTGGCCGACTCCGCGGATCGAGCACTGGGACGTCCTGACTCAGGCCCGGGCGATCGAGAACCAGACGTGGTTCATCGCCTGCAATGAGGTGGGGCAGCAGCCGGGCATCCAGCTCGGTGGCCACTCCGTCGTCATCGATCCTCGGGGCGCCGTGGTGGCGAAGGCGGGCGCCGACCCGGAGGTGCTCTACGTCGACGTCGACCCGGAGCGGGCTGCGCAGTGGCGCGCGGACTTCCCGGTGTTGGGCGACATCCGGATCGGCTGACCGGCCAGGTTCCCGCGAGAGGCGCTGAATGGTCGCGACACGCCGGGCGTACGCCCGGCTACGCGACCATTCCGCGCCTCTCGCCAGCTACCTGGCGGCGATCTCGGACGTCGGCCCGACCACGAGCACGGGGTTCTTCGCGGGATCGAGCCACTGCATGATCGAACGCATGCGCGGGCGGGCAACGGCGATGCATCCGGCGGTGGGCCCGCCCTTGCTCACATGCAGGAAGATCCCTCCTCCTGCGCGGGTGTCCGCTGGTTCGGATGTCCGCCGCACGCCGCGGGCGGTGCGGGTGACGGGCCCGTCGGGGAGGTTGTAGTCGAGGACGGCGACGTAGTCGTACTGCCGCCCGTAGGACCACAGCATCTCGACGTAGCGGCCGTAGGACCTCCAGGACACCGGTGCGTCCTGGAAGAGGTTGTAGGTGGCCGGCACCGCGGGGTTGTAGGTCCAGGCGTCGTCACGATCGACGCGGCGGTAGGGCAGCGCGGTGCCCGGATCGGTGGCCCGGCCGAACCCGCGCAGGATGTCGAACGTTCCCACGGGTGTCGTGCCGGTGCCCTGACGTCGACTCGACTCCGGGGCGAGGCCTCCGTAGCCGAGGAAGGCGGGGGTGGCGTCGACCACCAGCCGCCAGTCCTGACCTGGCCCGCGCTCGTAGGCCCGCAGCGTCCCGGTGGTGGAGCGCCAGGCGGGGGCCGTGACCACGACCACCTGCTGGGCGTCGCCGATGCCTGCGAGTCGTGAGGGGTGGAAGACGGGCTCGGCGGATGCAGGGACGGCGAGCCCGACGGCGAGCAGGGCGCTTGCGACGAGAGCTCCGGCGAGCAGGCGCCGAGGATGC
>DMPC01000136.1:25036-32292 GCA_003456155.1 Actinomycetota bacterium
GGTCGGGAGCGCGCTACTGCACGACGGGCTGGCCGGCACCGGCCCAGTCGTTGATGCCGGTCTGGAGCTCGAAGATGCCGGCGATCCCGGCTTTCGCCATGACGTCGACGGCGACCTGCGAGCGGTTTCCGCTCCGGCAGTAGACGGCGTACGTGGCGGCCGGGTCGAGGCCGGCGATCTGGGTCGCGAAGTCCGACCCCTCGACGTTGTAGTTGACGGCTCCCTCGATGTGGCCCTCGGCGAACTCCTCGGGCGAGCGCACGTCGATGATCTGGACGCCGGGGGAGGCGACTACCTCGGCGAATCGTGCGACATCGACGCGCTCGGGAGCAGCGGGAGTGGCGATCACGGCGGCGGTCCCCTGGGAGGCTGTGGCCTCGGCTGCTGTCTCGGTGGTCCCCGAGTCGGAGGAGCAGCCCGCCAGGCCGATGGTCAGGGCGGTGAGGAGGGCGGCACTGGCCGCGAAGAGTCGCTTCTGCATACCCCCTAGGGTATCACGGGATCGCCTGCGCCGGGTCACCCGGATGGCGGCTGCTCGCGCTGGCCATCCTGACGGCTCAGGGCTCCGAGCCTGTCGTTGTAGGCCTTGAGCTCCGCATCCTCGTCACGGTCTGCCTGACGATCCCGCCGCACAGCCTCGCGCTCGTCGCTGCGCGACCACTGGACGGCGATCGCGATGAGCACGATGAGGTTGGGAATCTCGCCCAGCCCCCAGGCGACCTGACCGCCGTCGAGGGAGTCGCGCAGGGAGTCGCCGATCCACTCGGGCTTCACGATGCTGTACCACTCGGGCGCGATCGGCTCGGTGCTCATCATGAGCGCAAGCGCGAAGAAGCCATGGACGGAGATGGCCAGGAGCAGCAGCACGAGTCGACCCCAGTACGGAAGGGGCTTGGGGCGCGGGTCGATGCCGATGAGCACCCAGTAGAAGAGGTAGCCCGCGAAGATGAAGTGCAGCTGCATGAGCACGTGTCCGACGTGACTGCCCATCAGCCAGCCGAAGGCCGGCGTGAAGTAGAGGCCGTACAGGCCGATCACGTAGACGAAGAAGACGTAGAACGGGTTGGTCAGCAGTCGGGTGATCCAGCTGTGCAGGAACCAGACGAGCCACTCACGAGGCCCGCGCTCGTTCCCGACCGCAGGCTTGAGCGCGCGCAGGGCGAGGGTCGCGGGCGCTCCCATGACGAGGAGGATCGGTGCCAGCATCGTCAAGGTCATGTGCTGAACCATGTGCAGCCCCACCGACACCTGCGAGTACACCGAGATTCCCGCATTGGTGCACCAGATGACGACACCGATGCCGGCGAGCCAGGACACCGTGCGCAGGACCGGCCACGAGTCGCCGCGACGGTGCAGGCGGATCACTCCCGCGACATAGAGGGCGGCTGCCGCAAGTGAGGCGGTCAGGAACAGCGGATCGATGTCGAAGCCCAGCGTGACGTTCGACAGCGTCGGCGCGGGAGGGTAGGGGAAGCCGAGGAGGCTCTCGCCGTAACTGTCGAGGAGCACCTGGACGCGCGGGGTCGGGCTGGTGGCAAGCGCCACTCCGAGTCCGATCGCCATGGCCATGACCGCCAGCTCGATGCCGGCGATGCGGCCGAACACCGAGACGCGGGACGCGCGCCCCAGCGTGGCGATGACCCGAGCGCGCATCACCCATCCGATGACGGCCAGGCCCGCGATGAGTCCCGCCTTCATGAGCACGACCTGCCCGTATCCGGTCGTGATCAGCTGGCCGGCGTTGTCGAGCCGCGTGTAGGCGTTCGCCACGCCACTCACCGCGAGCAGGAGGATCGAGATGAGGGCGAGGGTCGAGAAGCGCTGGGCCGCCCGCTGCAGGGGCATGTCCCGCCTCGCGGCGTGCAGGGCCAGCGCGACCAGGCCGCCGATCCACAGAACGGCGGCCACGACGTGGGTGACCCCGGCGGTCATGGCCAGCGCGTGGTCGCCGAGGCCGGCCGCATGACCGGCCAGGGCGGGGAGTGCCGCTGCGGCGACGGCGACGAGAAGCCATGCGGCGCCAGCCCCGGTCGTGGAGGTGACCAGGGAGCCCACGGCCACGACGAAGGCGAGGATCGCCATGAACAGCAGTGCCCGCGTGGTGGGAATCTCGTTCGCGTAGGTGGAGACGACGCCTGGAGTAGCGGCCTCAGACAGCGTCAGGCCCAACACGCTGGCCAACTCGAGGAACATCTGCGCGAGGGCCAGGACCGACCATGCGAGGGCGGCCCCCGCAGCCCGGTGCAGGTCGCTTCGGCCAGCCCGGGAGACCACGCCGTCGCGCGATGAGGGATCGAGGAAGGTGGCGGCGAGCAGCCACCCGACGGTCAGGATCGCTGCGAGGAGCGTCAGGATGCGCACGAGGGGGGCGCCCCAGCCGACGATCGCGCCGGGGTCGGGCAGGCCTTCGATCGCCGGGGAGTAGGACCCCTCCGCCAGGACCAGCCCGACCGCCGTCGACACGAGGGCGAGGGCCGCGAGCGAGGCGAGCACGGCGACCAGTGCCGGCCTGCTGACCGGCCGGGCCGCCGGTGCTCCCCGGCGCACGGGGCTCTGCGACGTCGTCCCGCTCACGAGGGAGTCGTCCTGCTCACGATGCGAGCGTACGACCACGCCCGCGGCGGGACGGCCGCTGGTCCCACCACCACCCGATCGGCTCGACGTACTTCGCCATCAGGGGGCCGACCGTGGCGGTGATCAGGACGTAGGCGGCGACGAGGGCGGAGAACTCGTCCGGCAATACGCCGCTGACCGCCACGATGCCGGCGATGATCACGCTGAACTCGCCTCGGGCGGAGAGCAGCGCCCCTGCCCTGAGACGGGAGATCGTCCCTCCCTCGACTGTCCGACCCGCGAGCCAGCCGGTCAGGAACTTGGTGAGCACCGTGACGATGACCAGCGCAATCGCGGGAAGAAGCACCGCGGGGAGATCGCGGGGATCGGTGACGAGGCCGAAGTAGGCGAAGAAGACCGCAGCGAGCAGCTCGCGGAGCGGATCCAGCCGGCGACGCGCCACTTCCGCCACCTCGCCGGTCAGCAGCAGACCGACGAGGAAGGCCGCGACCGCGGCCGAGAAGGAGAGCTCGGCTGCGAGTCCGGCGGCGGCGACCGCGAGACCGAACACGATCAGCAGCAGCCCCACGGGTTCGGAGAGACTCAGGAATCGCGGCGTCCACGTTCCCCGGCGCACCGCGATGACGAGCACGACCGCGACCACCAGCAGGGCGACCCCGACGCTGATCAGCCCGGTGACGAGCCCGGCGCCGGTGAGCACGACGGTGAGCACGGGGAGGTAGGGCGCCATGACGAGGTCCTCGATCACGAGGATGCTGACGACCGGACCGGTCTCCGGATTCCGGCGCCAGCGCAGGTCGCGCACGACCTGGGAGACGATCCCGCTGGAGGAGATGTAGGTGATGCCGCCGAGGGCGAGCGCTCCCACCAGTCCCCACCCGAAGAGCAGGGCGAGCGCCACGCCGGGCAGGGAGTTCGCGACCAGGTCGACCAGGCCCGGGCCGACCTGGCGCTTGGCATGGTCGACGAGCTGCCGCCCCGAGTACTCCAGGCCCAGCAGGAGCAGGAGCAGGATCACGCCCAGTTCGGCGACGATCGGGATGAAGGTGCCCTCCGGGTCCACCTTGAACACCCCGCCGTTGCCGAGCACCAGCCCGCCCAGAAGGTAGAAGGGCACGGGCGAGAAGCCGAACCGGTGCGCGAGCCGGGCGAGCACGCCGAGGATGACCAGCAGGAGCCCGAACTCCAGCAGCAGGACGGGGTCGACCGCTGGCGCTGCTGCCGTGGGGACGGTCAGCGTGGGCATGCCTCGATCCTGCCACTGCGGCCGAAGGTGAAGCGATGGGCCTTGTCGCAAGAATCTTGCAGGTGAGCGGACCCGGCATTCCCGACCCGGCCCGGGGATGGCAGGTTCAGGCCATGGAGTTTGCGGAGTCGGTCGTCGACCTCATCGGGAACACCCCTCTCGTCCGACTGGGCCGTTCGGTTCAGCATGGGTCGGGTGAGGGCCAGCCCCTCGTCCTGGCGAAGGTCGAGTACGTGAATCCGGGCGGGTCGGTGAAGGACCGCATTGCGGCGCGCATGATCGACGACGCGGAGAGTGCAGGGCTGCTCAAGCCCGGTGGCACGATCGTCGAGCCGACCAGCGGGAACACGGGTGTGGGGCTGGCGCTCCTCGCGCAGCAGCGCGGCTACTCATGCATCTTCGTGTGCCCGGACAAGGTGAGCGAGGACAAGCGCAACGTCTTGAAGGCCTATGGCGCCGAGGTGGTCGTATGCCCGACAGCGGTGGATCCGGAGGATCCCCGCTCCTACTACTCGGTGAGCGACCGCCTCACGCGCGAGACTCCCGGTGCCTGGAAGCCGGATCAGTACTCGAATCCGGCCAACCCCCGGACGCACTACGAGACGACGGGGCCGGAGATCTGGCGACAGACGGAGGGCCGGATCACGCACTTCGTCGCGGGGATCGGAACCGGGGGCACGATCAGCGGGACGGGCCGCTACCTGAAGGAGGCCAGCGGAGGCAGGGTGCGGGTCATCGGTGCCGACCCCGTGGGATCGGTCTACTCGGGAGGGACCGGCCGCCCCTACCTCGTGGAGGGTGTGGGCGAGGACTTCTGGCCGGGCGCGTACGACCGGACGGTGTGCGACGAGATCATCGCCGTGTCGGACCGCGATGCGTTCGCGATGACCCGACTCCTCGCGCGTTCGGAAGGGCTGCTCGTGGGCGGCTCCTGCGGCATGGCGGTCTCCGCCGCGCGCACGGTCGCCGAGACTGCCGGACCTGACGCCGTCATCGTCGTGCTCCTTCCCGATGGTGGGCGCGGCTACCTCTCGAAGGTCTTCGACGACAACTGGATGCGCTCCTTCGGGTTCCTCGACGATGACGGTGACCGGTCGCTCGGGGATGTGCTGCGAGCCAAGACGGGTGGCTTGCCCACGTTCGTTCACATGCATCCCACGGAGACGGTCCGGGAGTCCATCGACGTGCTGCGCGAGTTCGGTGTCTCCCAGGTTCCGGTGGTGCGCGCCGAGCCGCCGCTGATGGCTGCAGAGGTGGTGGGGTCGGTCTCCGAGAGGGCGCTGCTCGATGCGCTGTTCACCGGCCGGGCGCACCTCTCCGACCCTGTCGAGCAGCACATGGAGCCGCCTCTGCCGATGGTGGGCGCCGGTGTGGCGGTGAACGACGCGGTGTCCTCCCTGGAGTCCTCGGACGCCCTCATCGTCCTCGATGGCGGCCAGCCCATCGGCGTCGTCACACGGCAGGATGTACTCGCCCACCTCGCGCTCTAGGACCTCTTCGAGCGACAGCCCCCACGACACGGGAGTAAGCATGTCCGGATTCGAGACGCTCGCCATCCATGCAGGTCAGGAGCCCGACCCCCTGACCGGAGCCGTGGTGCCTCCGATCTACCAGGTCTCCACCTTCAAGCAGGACGGCGTCGGCGGTCTGCGTGGCGGCTATGAGTACGCGCGCAGCGGGAACCCCACTCGGACGGCACTGGAGACCTGCTTGGCCGCCCTGGAGGCGCCGGGTCACGCCGGCGCTGCAGGGCTGGCGTTCGCGTCGGGGCTGGCCGCCGAGGACACCGTCATCCGCGGCCTCTGCCGGCCCGGGGATCACGTGGTGCTCCCGCATGACGCCTACGGAGGGACCTACCGGCTCTTCACCAAGGTCGCTGGACCCTGGGGGCTTCATCAGACGTCGGTTCAGCTCAGTGACGTCGATCTGCTCCGCAAGGCCATCGTCCCCGGCCGCACCCGTCTGGTGTGGGTCGAGACGCCCTCCAATCCGCTGCTCTCGGTGGCCGACATCGCTGCGGTGGCCGAGGTCACGCATGAGGCGGGCGCCCTGCTGGTTGTCGACAACACCTTCGCCTCGCCCTACCTCCAGCAGCCGATCAGCCTGGGGGCGGACATCGTGGTGCACAGCACGACGAAGTACATCGGCGGCCACAGTGATGTCGTGGGCGGAGCCCTCGTCGCCGTGGATCCCGAGATCGTGGCAACCCTGGCCTTCCACCAGAACGCCCAGGGCGCGGTGGCAGGGCCCTTCGACAGCTGGCTGACCCTGCGAGGCCTGAAGACCCTCGGCGTGCGCATGGACCGCCACTGCAGCAACGCACGCGCGATCGCGGAGTTCCTCGTCGCGCACCCGTCCGTATCCGAGGTCCTCTGGCCCGGACTGCCGGGGCATCCGGGCCACGAGGTGGCACAGCGCCAGATGCGCGACTTCGGCGGGATGGTGTCCTTCCGTGTGACCGGGGGGGAGCAGGAGGCGGTGGCACTCTGCGGCCGCACCGAGCTGTTCACCCTCGGGGAGTCCCTGGGTGGCGTCGAGTCGTTGATCGAGCATCCGGCGCGTATGACGCATGCATCGGTCGCGGGCAGCCCGCTCGAAGTGCCGAGCGATCTCGTGCGACTCTCCGTGGGCATCGAGTCCGTGGATGACCTCCTCGCCGACCTCGACCAGGCGCTCGCCGGATAGTTCTTCTGCATCCCTCTGCTTCGACTCACCTGCATAGTCCTCGCAATTGCCGAGGGGGGTAGCCGGGTGAACATCGAACGCTGGTGGAGTACTTCCAACATCCAGAGCGGTCGAGAGGTCTGGCTCGTCGACACCGCAGCAACCCCACGGGGTGCTAAGGCCAGAACCGATGTGAGAGGCGTGATGACTGTGCTCACCACCTGCTGTGCAAGCTCCGGCCATCGTCCGAAGGCCCTGACGCGCTCGTGTCGGATGCCCCGCTGAGCGGAGCCCGAATCCGCTGACGAGCGCCTCGCTCACCCCTGCACCTCCCGCAACAGCGCGCGCACGGTCCCTCCGTGCGTTGTGCTCGACTCATGTGAAGGCAGACCATGACCATCGTCCTCGACTCCCGGCTCCGGGCCCCGGCCTCGTCCGTCGCCCTGCGACAGGTGTCCAAGTCGTTCGGCAGCGGCGCCGACGCCATCTGCGTCCTCGCCGATGTCGACCTGGAGGTCTCGTCCGGTGAGATCGTCGCGCTGCTCGGGCCCAGTGGCTGTGGCAAGTCGACGCTGCTGCGCCTCGTCGCCGGACTCGAGCGACCTACGAGTGGCGAGGTCACGGTCGACGGTGCGCTTGTCACCGGGATCGACGCCCACTGCTCCGTGGTTTTCCAGGAGCCCCGGCTGCTGCCCTGGCGCACGATCTCGTCGAACGTGCGGCTCGGGGCGCGGGGAGGTCAGGGCGCCAGCGAGGTGGACGAGTGGCTCGG
>DMPC01000136.1:32560-33259 GCA_003456155.1 Actinomycetota bacterium
GCAGCGCGGCGAGGGCATCGTCGAGTCGCTCACGGTCGAGGTTCCGCGGCCGAGGAGTCGCAGCGATGCCCGACTGACCCCGCTTCGCGCCGCACTGCTCCAGCGGTTCGGCATCCACGTCTGACATTCCACGACCCAGCACCACATACCCACACCAACAACNNGAGCCCTTCGCCGCTCTCGATGCGCTCACCCGCATGCAGATGCAGGACCTGCTGGTCGAGGTGACCCAGCAGCTCGGCACGACTGTGCTGCTCGTGACGCACGACGTCGACGAGGCGCTCTACCTGGCAGATCGCGTTGTCGTGCTGGGGCAGCGCGGCGAGGGCATCGTCGAGACGCTGCACGTCGACGCTGCCCGCCCGCGCAACCGCAGCGACGCCCGACTCACGCCCCTGCGTGCAGCCCTGCTGCAGCGCTTCGGCATCCACGTCTGAAGTCCCTACAGCCAGCACCACAAGCTCACACCAACAACCCGCACCACCCCGACCAAGGAGAAGAGAAGAACATGAACCGCCGTCGCCCGCCCGCACTCGCAGGCATCGCCCTGGCCGCCGTCGCCTCGACCATGCTTGCCGCATGCGCCTCGGGCGAGGGATCGGAGACCGCATCAGGGGGCGCCACCCAGCTGAACCTGGACTACGCCTACTGGAATCCGCTCAGCCTGGCCGTGAAGGACAGCCGCTGCCTCGAGACCGC
>DMPC01000136.1:33551-35167 GCA_003456155.1 Actinomycetota bacterium
TTCGTCGCCCGCGCCAATGGCGCGGCCATCAAGACCATCGGCGTGTTCTCGCAGCCCGAGTGGTCCGCGATCGTGGTCCCGGCTGACTCGACCATCACCGATGTCGCCCAGCTCAAGGGCACGAAGATCGCCGCCACCAAGGGCACCGATCCCTACTTCTTCCTGCTGCAGGCGCTGAATCAGGCCGGCCTGTCCCTGGCGGACGTCGAGATCATCAACCTGCAGCACGCGGACGGCCAGGCGGCCCTCGCGCGCGGTGACGTCGACGCGTGGGCCGGGCTCGACCCGATCATGGCGACGACTGAGGCCAAGGACGGTGCCCAGCTGATCTACCGTAACCCCGACTTCCTCTCCTACGGCGTGCTCAACGCCCGTGAGGCGTTCCTGCAGGAGTCGCCGGAGCTCGTCGACCAGGTTCTCGCCTGCTACCAGGAGGCTCGCCAGTGGATCAAGGACAATCCGGAGGATGCGGCCGCACTGCTGGCCAAGGAGGCCACGCTCGAGCCGGAGATCGCCACGACCGTCCTGACCCAGCGCACCAACGTCGATGTGCCACTGGTGCCGGGTGACCCCCAGCGTGCCGTCCTCGAGACGATCCTGCCGACGCTCGTGGCCGAGGGCCAGGTGCGGTCGGAGGAAGAGGCTCGTACCGCGCTCGAGTCGATCTACGACACCACGTTCGCGGAGCGCGCCTCCTCATGAGCGTGGTCGAGACGGATCGCACGCAGGCATCGGGAACGAAGGCCGCGCCCGGAAGGGCGCGGCCTTCGGGCCCGAGCTGGATCGGCGCCATCCTCGCGGGGATGGTCCTGCCCGTCCTGCTGCTGCTGCTGTGGCAGTGGGCATCGACGAACGGGACGTTCTCTGCCAGCCAGCTGCCGACACCCGCATCCGTCTTCGAGGCGCTGCTCGAGTTGATCGAGCGAGGCACCTTCTGGGGCCACGTCGCGATCAGCGTCCAGCGGGTGCTCACCGGCTTCGCGATCGGTGCCTCACTGGGCATCCTGATCGGCTCCCTCGTCGGTCTCTCGCCGCGGACGAGCCGGTTCCTCTCGCCGACCATCCAGGCTCTGCGGGCTGTCCCGTCTCTCGCCTGGGTGCCGCTGCTCGTCCTGTGGATGGGCATCTACGAGGGCCCCAAGGTGACCCTCGTCGCGATCGGTGCGTTCTTCCCTGTCTTCACGACGGTCGCCTCGGGCTTCATGCACGCTGACCGCAAGCTCATCGAGGTGGGCCGGGCCTACGGGCTCAAGGGCCACCGACTCGTCACGGGAATCCTGCTGCCCTCCGCCGCGCCAACCGTCTTCGCGGGTCTGCGGCTCGGCCTGGCGCAGAGTTGGCTGTTCGTCGTCGCTGCGGAGCTGATCGCGAGCTCCAAGGGGCTGGGCTTCCTTCTCATCGACAGCCAGAACACGTCGCGTACTGACATCCTGCTGCTGTCGATCATCTGTCTGGCCGTGCTCGGCAAGACGACTGACTTCATCCTCGCGACCATCGAGCGCCGAACGCTGCGCTGGGTCTGACCTCCAGGGAGACTTCATGAGTGACCGTGAATGGGGCTTCCGCACCCGTGCCCTCCACGCCGGGGGAGTGCCCGATCCGTCGTCGGGCGCGCG
>DMPC01000169.1:0-949 GCA_003456155.1 Actinomycetota bacterium
ACGGTGGCAGGAGGAAGGACGGGCACATCAGCGGAGATCGAGTACGTGACATCGCACAGCCCCTCCCACAGCTCGCGTCGTCGGGAGAGCTCGTCCTCCAGTGACGTGGCCGCAGGCCTGCCCAGGTTCACCAGCGGGTTCTCCAGTGCGTCGAGGGCGCGAGACAGCGCCGCGCTGAACTGCTCGGGATCCTTCTTCAAGCCGGCGTCCTCGATGGCGATGGCGCATCCGAGAAGGCGAGCCTGCACGGAGCCGTGCACGATGGCGCTCGCCTCCCGAAGGACGTGCGCGAGGGCCAGACTTCGTGACATGGACTCCACGAAAGCGCCGTCGATCTGGGTGGCGATCGTGTCGAGACGCGCCTGGGTGAGGCCCCTGATCGCACCGAACGTCGATGTGGCGAGAATGACGATGAGACCGGCGATCACGGTGGCCACCATGCCGGTGGGTGAACTTGCAGAGGTGCCCTCGTCGACACCAGCGATGTAGACGAGGACAACGGGAATCTGCAGCAGGAGTGCCGCCGAGACGAACACCACGGCGTGCTTGCGCGGAGTGACGCGCATGAGCCAGTTCGCAGGCACCATGACGAAGAAGATCACCGCAATGCTGACGATGAACTCGATGAGCGAGGCCGCATCGCCGCCCTGCTGGAGGAGGGACGAGACCTGGCCCAGCGCGAAGAGCACCGAGACCGACAGTGGCCGAAGGGGCTGATGGCTGATGACATACGCGAGGAGTGAGAGTGGCCGGGGGCGATCCACATCACCCGACGCCGATTCCCACAGCTGCCGGCTCAGGGGTCGGACGGTCTCAGCGGCGGTGGCCCGGAGGTCTGCGGCGATCTGCGGCCACCTGGCGAACGCAGCGATCGTCTCCGCATCCGTGACCTGCCTCCCGAAGGCCCCCCTCGCTGAGGCCAGAGCCAGCTGGACCTCATCGGTGACCG
>DMPC01000169.1:1206-2641 GCA_003456155.1 Actinomycetota bacterium
GCTTGAGCCGTGACCGGGCATCGAGCGAGAGCGTGAGCACGATGGCGAACCAGCCGATGACGATGGCCGATCCGAGCACCCGCCACCAGAGCGGATCACTGTCGGGCAGTCCCAGCAGTCGAGCCGCCCAGGCGACCCCGAGGGCGAAGACAGCGCCTGTCCCCGAGGCGGCGACGATGACGGCGACAGGTCCCAGACGGGGAATGGCCCGTCGGGTGAAGGGGATCGGGAAGAGTGCGATGAAGACGAGCCCGAGGGCGGCACCGGCCAGAGCGGCGAGCACCCACCCGAGGAAGTCGACTCCCGACTCAATCGTTGAAGCGTTCGCGCTGACGACGGCGATGATTCCGAGCGGGAAGAGGAGAAGGCCCTCGCGCCGCCAGAACGGGATCCGGCTGCCGACGCGCTCCCACCACGGGGGCCACGCGGTCTCAGTCACGGCGCTCGCTCACCGTCCCGGTCAGGCGGAAGTACTCGCGGGCGATGAGCACGCGGACGTTCTCCTCCTTGGAGACCTCGAGGCCCAGGGAGGCGATGAGGCGCGTGACGGACTTGTTCACGGCGTCGTCGGTGAGGTGCCGTCGTCGCGCGATCTCCGGATTCGAATACCCCGCGGCGACGAGTCGGAAGGTCTCCCACTGGCCGGCGCTGAGCGCCACATCATCCGTGGTCTCCCGATCCAGTGCCATCCCTGACTGGGCGAGTTCGATGGCGGCGGCGATCGCCGCCGTCGTCGAGGCCTCGGACTTGACCACATACGGGATGCCCGCCGGGAGTGTGCGGCTGAGCCCGGCATGGGTGGGATCGGAGTACGACGTGAGCATGACGATGGCGAGGCCCGGGATCAGGCGACGCAGACCGTGCGCGAGATCGATGCCGGTCGGACCCTCGCCCAGATCCAGGTCGATGATCGCCACCTCGGGGGGCATCTCGTGGGCGAGCTTCATCGCCTGGGCCGCCGAGGCAGCCTCCTGCACGGGATCGAAGCCGAGGGTGGCGACGAGTGAGCCGATGAGCGCCCGCAGGAATCCGTCGTCATCGACGACCAGTGCCGTGCTCATCGACACCTTCCTCCCCCCGTGTACGCGACGACCGGGCTCGCCCACTTGTCGAGAGCGATCTTTGCACCGGGAGGCAGCAACAGGGTCCTGTGCCTCCAACCTGAGCGATCTGGGGGTACGTACCCCCAAAGTGCTTGCTCAGCACTCTGGCGGATGGCTTCTCGACCGTGGCCCTGAGACGCTCCTAGGGCCATCGTGGGTACTGAGAGGACACACCATGACGTCGTCCAAGTCGAAGCCGGTCGCCAGAGCCCTCACGTGGGGCGCTGTCGCCGGGGTGTTCGTCGCTTCAACCATGGTGGGCCTGTCGCAGGCGAATGCCGCGGGGACACCCCCGTGGACGAACGTCCAGACGCTGTCCACGTCGAACACGA
>DMPC01000135.1:0-9313 GCA_003456155.1 Actinomycetota bacterium
ACTACATCACCAAGAAGAACCGCCGGAATGATCCGGATCGGCTCGAGGTGAAGAAGTTCTGCCCCAGCTGCGGCAAGCACACCGCGCACAAGGAAACCCGCTAGTCCACGGCCATGGCCGTGAATCCGGAGTTCGTGGGCCGCGTCTACGCGCCTGAGGGCTTCTACGTCGTCGCTCGCGAGAAGATCCGCGAGTTCGCGGCGGCCATCGGCGACGGCAATCCGGCTTTCTCGGATGTCGAGGCGGCCCGCGCTCTCGGCTATCCCGACCTGGTAGCGCCCCCGACCTTCGCCGTCGTGCTCTCGCTCCGGGCCAGTCGTGCGGTCGTCCACGACCCCGAGCTCGGGCTGGACTACTCCCGGGTGGTGCACGGCGAGCAGCACTTCACCTACGTCCGCCCGATCGTCGCGGGTGACGAGCTGGTCGTCACGACCACGATCGAGGCCATCCGCACGGCCGCCGGCAATGACATGCTCACAACTCGCGGCGACATCGCGACGCTCGCGGGCGAGCCGGTCGTGACGACTCGCGCCCTCCTGGTCGCCCGGGGCAGCGAGGGGGAGTCGTGACCGTTCGCCTGTCCGAGGTCGAGGTCGGCACCGAGATCCCCCTGCAGTCCTTCGTCATCCGCCGCGAGGACCTCATCCGCTACGCGGGTGCGTCCGGTGACTTCAACGTCATTCACTGGAACGAGCGCGTCGCTCGGGATGTCGGGCTGCCGGACGTCATCGCGCACGGAATGCTGACCATGGCGCTCACCGGCCGCACCGTCACCGACTGGATCGGGGATCCGGGAGCCCTGCTGGAGTACGGCGTTCGCTTCACGCGCCCGGTCAGTGTCCCCGATGACGGTGTCGGCGCAACGATCGAGGTGACGGGCACGGTGACGTCGGTGTCGGAGGACGGCACGGTCCGGCTCTCGCTCACAGCGACCCACGCGGGCGCGACGGTCCTGGGCAAGGCGCAGGCCGTGGTCCGACTGGCGTGACGCCTTCTCCGGCCAGGTCTCTGGCCGCTCGAACGACCCTTCGAGTCGGTGGTCCCGCGGGTGACTGGATCGTCGTGGAGGACGATGACGCGCTCGTCGCGGAAGTCCTGCGCTGCGATGCCGCGGGTGTGCCGGCCCTGCTCCTCGGTGGCGGCAGCAACCTGCTCGTCGCAGATGCGGGTTTCCCTGGCACCGTGATCGACGTGTCGACCACGGGCGCCAACGTCGACGAGCTCGCCGACGGACGAGTGCGCGTCACCCTGGCTGCCGGCGAGGGGTGGGATGACATCGTGTCCCGTGCCGTCGCACACGGCTGGAGCGGCATCGAGGCCCTCTCGGGCATCCCGGGACGCGTCGGTGCCACGCCGATCCAGAATGTCGGTGCCTACGGTCAGGACGTCTCGCAGGTGATCGAGTCGGTTCGCGTTCTCGATCGAGTCTCGGGGGCCGTCATCGACATGCCGGCCTCCGACTGCGCGTTCGGCTACCGGAGCAGCATCTTCAAGGTCGAGCCTGATCGCTGGGTGGTTCTCGGGATCACGATCGTGCTGCATGCCTCAGGTGAGGGGATCGTCCGGTATCCCGAGCTGGCCCGTGAACTGGGTATCGCACCGGAGACATCGGCTCCCGTGGCGGCGGTGCGGGGCGCGGTTCTCGCCCTGCGCGCGCGCAAGGGGATGGTCCTCGTCGCCGACGACCCCGATACCTGGAGTGCCGGGTCCTTCTTCACGAACCCGATCCTCGATGCGGAAGCGGCGATGAGCCTGCCCGCGGAGTGCCCCCGCTTCCCGTCCGATCAGGGCATCAAGGTCAGCGCGGCCTGGCTCATCGAGCACGCCGACATGGGCCCCGGGTTCGCCTTGCATCCGGAAGCTCAGGCGGCGATCTCGCATCGGCACGCCCTTGCCCTGACGAACCGCGGATCGGCGACGGCCGCGGACATCCTCGATCTCGCCCGCGAGGTGCGACGCAGGGTGCACGAGCAGTTCGGCGTCGTGCTCACGCCGGAGCCCACCCTCGTGGGCTGCAGCCTCGACGGCGAGTGACCTCTACGCGGCACCGAAAGGATGGCCCGCGTGTGCGGCGAACGTCTCGGTCGGGTCAGCGCGCCTCGGCAAGCAGGGCCGCCATGCGTCCCACTCCCTCGGTGATGTCCGCGTCGGATGTCGCGTACGACAGCCGCAGGTAGCCCGGGGTGCCGAACGCCTCACCGGGCACCACGGCGACCTCTGCCTCGTCGAGGATGAGGGCGGCCAGCTGGCTGGACGACTCGATGGCCGTGCCGCGAAGCGAGCGGCCGAGCAGTTCCTTCACCGACGGGTACACGTAGAACGCGCCCTCGGGCGTGGGGCAGGTCACTCCGGGGATCGAGTCCAGCAGGTCGACGATGAGGAGACGACGTCGGTCGAAGGCGACCTTCATCTCCTCGACCGCAGCGAGGTCACCGGTCACCGCAGCGAGGGCCGCGACCTGGGAGACATTCGCGACGTTCGAGGTCGCATGCGACTGCAGGTTCGTGGCTCCCTTGACGATGTCGTCCGGCCCGATCATCCATCCGACTCGCCAACCGGTCATGGCGTAGGTCTTCGCGACGCCGTTGACGACGATGCAGCGATCGGCGAGCTCGGGGACGAGGACGGGCATCGAGGAGAACTCTGCATCGCCGTAGACCAGGTGCTCGTAGATCTCGTCGGTGACCACCCACAGGCCGTGGGCTGCGGCCCACTCGCCGATCGCGGCGACCTCGGCGGGAGAGTAGACGGCTCCCGTGGGGTTGGACGGGGAGACGAAGACGAGCATCGTGGTCCGATCGGTGCGCGCCGCCTCGAGCTGCTCGACGGTCGCCCGGTAGCCGGATGTCTCGTCGGTCATGACCTCGACGGGCACGCCCCCGGCGAGACGGATCGCCTCGGGGTAGGTGGTCCAGTAGGGGGCCGGCAGGATGACCTCATCGCCCGGATTCAGCAGGGCGGCGAACGCGTTGTAGAGCGCCTGCTTTCCACCGTTCGTCACGAGTACCTGGCTGGGCTTCACGGCGTACCCCGAATCGCGGAGCGTCTTGGCCGCGATGGCCTCCTTGAGCTCGGGCAGCCCGCCTGCGGGGGTGTACCGGTGCCACCGGGGGTCCGTGCACGCGGCAACGGCCGCCGCCACGATGTAGTCCGGCGTGGGGAAGTCCGGCTCCCCTGCTCCGAAGCCGATGACCGGCCGGCCGGCGGCCTTGAGCGCCTTCGCCTTGGCGTCCACGGCCAGCGTGGCGGACTCCGAGATGGCAGCGATGCGGCGGGAGAGGCGTGATTCGGTCATGGACCCATCCTTGCAGCCTCGGGGAGGGCCCTGACGGCAGGGCGCTGGTGCGGGGGACCGGATTGGACCGGCCTGTGGGCGGCCCGTAGACTGCCCCTTCGCTGAAGTAGGTCGGCGCCAGCCTGCCCTCTGACGCGAACGTGGGTCCGTCCGCCGACGGCCCCTCAAGGGTCGTAGCTCAATTGGTAGAGCACCGGTCTCCAAAACCGGCGGTTGGGGGTTCAAGTCCCTCCGGCCCTGCGAGGCAGCGCGTCCAGCGATCTGCGACCCGGTGGGTCGCTCGCGCCGGGCGCAACCCCGCCGGCACCACCCGAGAACGAGGAGTCAGACGATGACGGACACCGAGGCCGTGTCCGACCGCGAGCCCCGCGGTCGACAGGACAAGGGCAACGTGTTCTCGCGTCTTGCCCTGTTCATCCGTCAGGTCGTCGCCGAGCTGCGCAAGGTCATCTGGCCGACGCGCAAAGAGCTCATCGCCTACACCACCGTGGTGGTGATCTTCGTCCTGATCATGGCCGGGATCATCGCCGGTTACGACTACGTGTTCACCAGGGGTGTGCTGCTCATCTTCGGATGAGTGCCCCGCCTCTGCCCGACGACCTAAGGAGACTGACCGCCGTGTCCGACCAGGACCCCACGTCGCCCTCGCTTGACCCGTTCGCCACGGCCCCCGGTGGTGACGAGGTGGTTGTCGACGTTCCCGCGGACGCCACCCCGGAGCAGATCGCCGAGGCGATCGTCGACGCCGAGGACGCTCTGGATGAGGCAGCAGCCATTGTGGGGGAGGAGGCAGCGGCCATCGAGGCTGAGGTCGTCGAGGCTGAGGTCGTCGCTGACGCCGTTGAGGAGGTCGAGGAGGTCGAGGAGGACGAGGACCCCGTCGCGACCTTCCGCGAGCAGATGCGCATCGCTCCGGGCGACTGGTACGTCATCCACTCCTACGCGGGCTACGAGAACAAGGTCAAGGCGAACATCGAGACCCGCATCAGCACGATGAACATGGAGGACTACGTCTTCCAGGTCGAGGTGCCGATGGAGGAGGTCACCGAGATCAAGAGCGGTGTCCGCAAGCTTGTCCGCCGCAACAAGTTCCCCGGCTACGTCCTTGTCCGCATGGACCTCACCGACGAGTCATGGGGCGCCATCCGGCACACCCCCGGCGTCACGGGGTTCGTGGGCCACGGGCATCAGCCGGCTCCGCTCTCGCTCGACGAGGTGGTGGCGATCCTGGCCCCTGCCCCGGAGAAGAAGGCCGCTGCATCGGGTGCGCCCGAGACGGCTGCCGCACGCGGTGCCTCCGCGGCCCCCGTGGTCGAGGTGGACTTCTCGGTGGGCGATTCGGTCACGGTGGTCGACGGACCCTTCGCGACCCTGCACGCTTCCATCTCGGAGATCAACATCGAGGCCCAGAAGGTCACCGGCCTGGTCGAGATCTTCGGCCGGGAGACCCCCGTCGAGCTGGCCTTCAGCCAGATCGTCAAGAACTAGTCCGAACGGCCGAGCAGTACCCGCACCACCCCACGGGCTCCCGCTCGTGGGCCACGACAACGAAGGACCCGACACACCATGGCACCGAAGAAGAAGGTCTCCGGCCTGATCAAGCTTCAGATTCAGGCTGGCGCAGCGAACCCGGCGCCGCCGGTCGGCCCTGCCCTGGGTCAGCACGGCGTCAACATCATGGACTTCTGCAAGGCGTACAACGCTGCGACGGAGACCCAGCGCGGCAACATCATCCCGGTCGAGATCACTGTGTACGAGGATCGCTCGTTCGACTTCGTCCTCAAGACCCCTCCCGCATCGCGGCTGATCCTCAAGGCTGCCGGCTTGGAGAAGGGCTCGGGGGAGCCGCACAAGGTCAAGGCCGGGTCGATCACGAAGGCTCAGGTCCGGGAGATCGCCGAGACCAAGATGCCGGACCTCAATGCCAATGACGTCGAGGCCGCGATGAAGATCATCGAGGGCACGGCTCGTCAGATGGGCATCACCGTTTCCGCCTAGTCACCCGACCGGGCACCACCCCAGTGGCAGAGCCAGCGCGGCTCGCACCACGACCTGCGAAGGAGCAGAGATGAAGCGCAGCAAGGCCTATCGGGCAGCAGCGGAGAAGATCGACGCAAACGCCCTGCACTCCCCGCTCACGGCGGTCCGGCTCGTCAAGGACACCACGAGCACCAAGTTCGATCCCACCGTCGAGGTGTCGATGCGCCTCGGTGTCGATCCCCGCAAGGCGGACCAGATGGTCCGTGGCACCGTCAATCTTCCGCATGGCACCGGCAAGACCGCTCGGGTCCTGGTCTTCGCCAACGGTGAGAAGGCGGACGAGGCGCGCGCGGCTGGTGCGGACTACGTCGGTGGCGACGACATGATCGAGAAGGTCAAGGGAGGCTGGACCGACTTCGATGCGGCCGTCGCCACTCCTGATCTGATGGGCAAGGTCGGCACGCTCGGCAAGGTCCTCGGCCCCCGCGGCCTGATGCCGAACCCGAAGACCGGCACGGTCACGATGGACGTCGCGAAGGCGGTCACGGACATCAAGGGCGGCAAGATCGAGTTCCGTGTCGACAAGCACTCCAACCTCCACTTCCCGATCGGCAAGGCGTCCTTCGCCGAGCAGGCGCTGGTGGAGAACTACGCGGCAGCGCTCGACGAGATCCTGCGCCTGAAGCCGAGCGCAGCCAAGGGTCGCTACATCAAGAAGGCGACCATGTCGTCGACGATGGGTCCGGGCATTCCGCTCGACGCCAACCGCATCAAGGACCTCATGGCCGAGGACGAGGCCTGACGATTCCGCCAGCAGACCCCCGCGTGCCGGTGAGGTGCGCGGGGGTCTGCTGTTTTCCCGAATCGCTTGCCATGGCCGGTGGGCCCGGCGAGACTGCTAGACCGGGCCGTCCGGCCCCCTGACGCCGCACGGGAGGGATGGTGGGCTACTACCTGCCGCTCACGCATCCGCTCCTCGAGACGGTCGACGTGAGCATCACCCTCAGCGGCCTGCGCATCCTCAACGAGGTCAGCATCGGTGTTCCGCGCGGCAGCGTGACGGGACTGATCGGTCCGAACGGCGCCGGCAAGACCACCGTCTTCAACGTCATCAGCGGTTTCCTGAAGCCCGATGAGGGGCAGGTGCGCGTGGAGGGTCGTCGGATCCGCCATGTGACCCCGCATCGTCTGACTCGGCTGGGCATCTCGCGCACCTTGCAGGGGGTGGGGCTGTTCCCCAGCCTGACCTCGCTGGAAAACGTGATGCTGGGCGCCTCCGACCAGCTGCGGAGCGGCGTGGTCGCCGATGCGCTGGCCATGCCCTGGACGGACGCCCGGCAGCGACGGGTGCGTGATCGCGCCGTCGAGGTCATGACCGAGATGTCGGTGCTCGACGTCGCTGATCGGCGCCCGGGGGAGCTGCCCTACCCGATCCAGAAGCGGGTCGCTCTGGCCCGTGCCCTGGTGAGCGACCCCAAGATCCTGCTGCTCGACGAGCCGGCCGGCGGGATCAGCGCGGGGGACATGGCCGATCTCGGGGCGCTGATCAAGAGCTGGGCGCCGGAGCGAACGGTCCTGCTGGTGGAGCACCACATGGAGCTGGTGATGGACGTCTGCGACCTGATCTGGGTGCTCGACGCCGGATCGGTGATCTCCGCGGGGACGCCCGAGCACGTGCGGTCGGACCCCGCGGTCCTCGCCGCGTATCTGGGAGAGGACGCCCACTGATGCTGGTCGTCGAGGGGCTGAGCGTCTCCTACGGGCCGATCCGCGCCCTGCAGGGGGTCTCGCTGGCGGTGCCGCCGGGCCAGGTTACGGCGGTGATCGGCGCCAACGGGGCGGGGAAGTCCACCCTGCTGCGCGCCCTGGCTGGGCTGGTCCGCCCCGATGGGGGCACCGTCATGTTCAACGGTGAGGACATCACCGGTCGTGCGCCGGAGGACATCGTGCGGGCAGGGATCGCGATGGTCCCCGAGGGCCGTTCGACCATCCCGGAGCTGACGGTTCTGGAGAACCTCCGGCTGGGGGGCCTGTGGCGGACCTCTGCGCAGCGCGCCGCCTCCGAGGCGAAGGTGTTCGCTCTCTTCCCGATCCTGGCCGAGCGCCGGAACCTCCGCGCCGACACGCTGAGCGGGGGAGAGCGGCAGCAGTTGGCGATTGGTCGTGCGCTGATGTGCGGACCGCAGGTCCTCCTGCTGGATGAGCCGTCACTCGGGCTCGCTCCCCTCATCGTGACGCAGATCCTCGAACTGGTGAGCGAGCGAGCGAGGGAGACCAACCTCGCCGTCCTGCTGGTCGAGCAGAATGCGGTCACCGCGCTCCGCGTTGCGCGCACCGGCATGGTGCTGAATCTCGGACAGGTCGTCCAGCAGGGTCCGGCGGCTCAGATCGCCTCGGATGAGCAGCTTCGTCACGCCTACTTGGGCTATTAGGGGAGCAGATGGGGACCTTCGTCGACTTCTTCCTCGGTGGCGTGGCCAATGGCGCCGTCATCGCGCTCATGGCGCTCGCCCTCGTGCTGGTGTGGCGCTCCACGCGAGTCGTCAACTTCGCTCAGGTCGGCCAGGCGATGTTCACGACCTTCGTGGGCCTGGCCGTCCTGGAGCTCTCCGGCTCCTGGCTCCTCGGCCTCATCGTCGCGATCATCGCGGGTGCCATCCTTGGCCTCATCGTGCACGTGCTCGTCATGCGGCCGGTGCGCCGTGCTGACTCGTCGGGCGCCATCATCGCTACGTTCGGCGTCCTGATCGCGCTTCAGTCGCTGGCCGCGATGATCTGGGGCGGTGAGCCGCGCTCCTATCCGACGCCGGTCGACTACGTGGGCATCGAACTGTTCGGCCGCGTCTTCCCGATCACGCCCTACGACATCCTCGTGCTTGTGGTGACGGCGGTGCTCGTGGGCGCCCTGGCCTTCCTCCTCACCCACACCAGGCTGGGCCTGTCGATGCGCGCCGCTGCCTTCAACCCTGAGGTGGCCCGGCTCTCCGGCGTGCGGGTGTCCCGGATGCTCGCGACCGGCTGGGTCATCGCGGGCATGGTGGGCGCGGTCGCGGGCGTGCTGGTGGCGCCCACGGCGACCCTGTCGCCCAACAGCTTCGACATCTTCCTCGTCTTCGCGTTCACTGCTGCGGTCATCGGGGGCCTGGACTCCCTCGTGGGCGCCGTGGCGTTCGGCATCGGCACCGGCCTGGTGCTCTCGCTCGTGACGGGCTACAGCGATGCGAGCAATGCCGCCATCGTGGCCCTCGTGCTGCTGGGTCTGAATCTGTGGTTCAAGCCGGACGGCGTCTTCTCGCACCACAAGGCGAGGTCCGTCTGATGCTCGAACGCTGGAACGCCCTGATCATGCGGGTGCCCGGATCGCGTCTGGTCGGGCATGCCGCGCTGGCCCTCCTCATCTGGATCGGTCTCACAGCCCTGAACGGGGCTGTCGACACCCAGATGAGCTACTACCTCGCCGTCGCGGCCATGTATGCCACCGCGATGTTCGGCATGACGATCCTCGTGGGGCTGTCCGGCCAGGTCTCCTTGGGCAACGGCGCCCTGATGGCCGTGGGTGGCTACGTCTTCGCGCTCACGTCGATGAACTGGACGACCGTCCCGATCATCGGCGTGCCCATGAACGCTGTGTGGTCGATGGTGTTCGCGGGCCTGGGCGGGGTCGTGGCCGGTGCCGTCATCGGGGTGCTGGGCGCTCGCCTGCGCGGTCCCTACCTCGCCGGTCTCACCCTCGGCATCGCGGTGGGCGCCGCCTCGATCGTCAACCGCTTCCCCGGGGTGCTCGGCGGCGAGGAGGGGCTCAAGCTCATCGTCCCCTTCCCGGAGGGTGGCTACCCCCAGGAGGAGGAGGTCGGTCCCACCGAGGCGGAGGCCGAGGCCGGCCTCGAGGAGTTCCTCGTGGACCCGGAGGAGTCGCTGGTCGAGGAGGGTGCTGACTCCGGGGTGGCGGAGGGTGATCTGCTGACGCTGGATGAGGCGGAGTCGGGGGTGGCGGAGGGGGATCTGCTGACGCTGGATGAGGCTCAGTCGGGGGTGGCG
>DMPC01000135.1:9627-14034 GCA_003456155.1 Actinomycetota bacterium
GATCTGCTGACGCTGGATGAGGCGGAGTCCGGGGTGGACATGGGCTCGGATCCCGGTGCCATGGTGGACGGCTCCTCGGCGGAGACCATGCTCGAGGAGGTCCCGATCGATGCGTCCCTGCTCGACGGCTTCGTGCTGCAGCAGTGGCAGGCGTCCGTCGCCATCGCGGTCGCCTGCGTGGTGGGCTTCCTGGCGCTGAACCTTGTCCGCGGCCATCAGGGTCGCGTCTGGCAGGCGGTGCGCGACGACCCGGTCGCGGCAGCGGTGGTGGGCATCGCACCCGGCCAGGCCAAGGTGTCGGCGTTCGTGGTGAGCTCGCTGTTCGCTGCCCTCGCGGGAGGGGTCCTGGCCCAGATCCTGACCTTCGTGGGGTCGGGGGCCTTCGGCCTCGGGCTCTCGCTCTCGCTGCTCGTCGGCGTGGTGCTGGGGGGACGACTGTCCCTTCTGGGAGCTGCGATCGGTGCCGTGCTCCTCGTCTGGCTGCCAGAACTGGTCGATGCGCTCTCCGCCGACCGAGGCTGGCCCGACCAGGTGACCAACAACGCGCCGAACCTGCTCTACGGCCTGCTCGTGGTGCTCGTCGTCCTGGTGGCGCCCGGAGGCATCACCGGCAGCATCGGCGACGCGGCGCGGTGGCTGCGGTCCCGGAGGAGCGGCCGGTCAGGCGGCGCCCGTCATCGTGAAGCGGCTACCGACGCGTAGGAATTGGGGTATTCCGCCGCACCGTGGGCCGGGGACCCGTAGCCTGCTTGTACTGGTGTTCACCGGGGGGTCATGAGGCCTTCCGGCATTCCACTCGACAGATCCGTGAGGAGAACTTGTGATCAAGTCATTGGCTATCCGCGCAGTCGCGGTGACCACTGCCGTCGGCCTGGCCGCCGTCGGCATGGCCGGTGCCGCCAACGCCGCTGACCCGGGGGTCAGCAAGACAGAAATCGTCATCGGTACGACGACGCCGCTGACGGGCCCCGCTGCTCCCGGCTACAAGGACATCCCGGCCGCAGCCCAGGCGTACTTCGACTACGTCAACAAGAGCGGCGGCATCAACGGACGCCAGATCAAGCTGGTCGTCAAGGACGACCAGTACAACCCGGCGACGACTGTCACCAAGACCAATGAGCTGATCCTGAACGACAAGATCTTCGCGATGTACGGAGCCCTCGGCACGGCCAACCACCTCGCCGTGGTGGAGGAGCTCAACAAGCAGGGCATCCCGGACATCTTCGTCAACACGGGCTCCTCGCTCTTCGACAACGTCAAGAAGTACCCGACCACGTTCCCGTACTTCCCGTCGTACCTCGTCGAGGCCAAGGTGATGGCCTACTACATCAAGAACACCCCCGAGCTCGCTGGCCTGAAGCGCTGCTTCATGTACCAGGAGGGTGAGTTCGGCGAGAACGCCGGACAGGGCTTCAGCGCTGCGGGCATGACCGACTGGACGGCTCAGGCGTCCTATCTGCCCACCCAGATCGCTCAGGGCTTCGGTGCGCAGGTGACCCGTCTCAAGGCCGCGGGCTGCCAGCTCGTCGTGTTCTTCGGCGTGACGTCGGCCACGGGCGTGCTCTTCCGCACGGCCGCGGCACTGTCCTTCAAGCCGACCTACATGGTCACCTCGGTGGGCTCTGAGCCGACCGTCGTGGGTGGCATCGTCGGCAGCGCGACGGCAGCCAAGGCTGCCCTCAACGGTGTCTACACGCCCAGCTTCCTCACCCCGATCACCGATCTCGGCAACCCCTACGTGAGCCAGATGAAGACGATCGCGGATGCGGCGGGCCTGCCGTGGACGTTCTACACCTACTACGGCATCAACACCGCTTACGTGCTGTCGCAGGCCATCAAGGCGGCCGGCCCCAACCTCACCCGCAAGGGTCTGATCAAGGCCATCCAGACGAACGGCCGCAACTTCAAGTCGGCTGCCACGGTGCCGTTCGTGGTGAGCCCGACCTCGCACCAGGGCCTTACCGGCTACTACATGGGCAAGTACGACGCTGACGGCGTCCTGGTTCGCCAGGGCAAGCCCAACAGCGTCATCCTGGCCGGCAACTCGTCGACCGGGACAGCCAAGCCTGGCACCTTCAAGCAGCCCGCGCCCACGCGCAAGCTGCTGCCGTAAGGCACCAGTAGGCACCTCAGGCCTGCCGCAGTCGCCCCTCCACCCTCGGGTGGGGGCTGCGACTGCGGCAGGCCTGTCTGGTCCCACCCCGGATTTGGCGGGCCGGTGGTCCTGCCGTACTGTTCGGCGTACCGAAGACCGCTGGTCGCCGGCGCCAGGAGACTGGAGCCGGTCGAAGGCCCCGCTCAGGCGGGCGGCCCGCGCAGGTGAGACGAGTCTGAGGCTGGCGCATGCCGGCATTCACGCCCCGTGCGCCTGCGCCGGGGCGTTCTGCATGAGGGGCCCAAGGAAAGGAGCCCCATGGCCCGGCCGAACAAGGCGAGCACCGTCGCCGAGCTCGCCGACCACTTCCGCGAGTCCAACGCGGCAGTGCTCACCGAGTACCGGGGTCTGACCGTCGCGCAGCTCAAGAGCCTGCGTCGCACGCTCGGATCCACGGTGACCTACGCGGTCGTCAAGAACACCTTGACCAAGATCGCAGCCAAGGACGCCGGTGTCACCGGTGTCGACGACCTCCTCGCCGGCCCGAGCGCCATCGCCTTCGTCAAGGGCGATGCCGTGGAGGCCGCGAAGGCCATTCGTGCCTTCGCCAAGGAGAATCCCGCCCTGGTCATCAAGGGCGGGTACATGGACGGCAAGACGCTCTCTGTCGCAGAGGTCCAGCGCATCGCCGACCTGGAGTCCCGCGAGGTGCTCCTGTCCAAGCTCGCCGGAGCCATGAAGGCGAAGCAGTCGCAGGCAGCCGCCCTGTTCGCTGCTCCGCTCTCCAAGACCGCGCGTGCCCTGGGCGCCCTGCAGGCCAAGCTCGAGGCCGATCCGTCGGCTGCTGCGGCCCCTGCTCCTGCCGAGGAGGCTGCTCCGGCAGTCGCCGAGGAGACCCCCGCCGAGGCTCCCGCCGAGGCTTCCACCGAAGAGTCAGCCGAGGAGGTGGCGACCGAGGCTGCTGCCGACGACGCTGCCGCCCCGGAAACAACCGAGGGCTGATGCCCACCCGGCCCTCGGCCGGATCGACCGAAAGGACGCCATCATGGCGAAGATGAGCACCGATGAGCTGCTGGACGCGTTCAAGGAGATGACGCTGCTGGAGCTCTCAGATTTCGTGAAGCTGTTCGAGGAGACCTTCGACGTCACCGCGGCAGCTCCCGTGGCCATGGCGGTCGCGGCCCCGGCGGCGGGCGGCGGCGACGCCGGCGGCGCTGAGGAGCAGGACGAGTTCGACGTCGTCCTCGAGGCGGATGGCGGCAACAAGATCGCCGTCATCAAGGAGGTCCGTGCGCTCACGAACCTCGGCCTCAAGGAGGCCAAGGATCTCGTCGAGGCAGCCCCCAAGGCTGTCCTCGAGAAGGTCAACAAGGAGACCGCCGAGAAGGCCAAGGAGCAGCTCGAGGGAGCCGGCGCCAAGGTGGCCCTCAAGTAGTCCCGATCTCCCCGAAGGGGGCGGACCCGCCTGGGTCCGCCCCCTTCGGTCGTTTCGCGGCCGGTCGCCGGGTCCGGTTCCGTGGGCCGGGCCCTGGGGCGGGCAGGTCACGGGTGGGTAACGCCACGCGGAAATCCCCGCTCCCTGCTTGACGTTTGGCCCCTCGCGGGTCACCATTCTCTCGCGCACCTCGTGTGCAGGCCTCGTCCGACGAGGTCCTCCGCTCCTCCCGCCCGGGCAGTTCGCTGTCGGCCCGGCGGAGGGTTCGGGGGACGATGATGGGCGATGGATCCACCGGGGTTGGACAGCGGTGTGCCCCTAGGGTAGACTGCCGCTTTGCGCTGCCTTCCATTCCTCTCTCCGTGAGGCCCTGTCGCTCGGCGACTTGACGTCACGGGCTCCTAGGCATGGGCGCAGCGCACCTGTGATGCCGCGCACCGTGGAAGGAACAGATCTTGGCTCCCTCGCGTTCGGACGTAACGCCCCTGTCTCCGGCCCTCACCCGGGTCTCCTTCGCCAAGATTCGCGAGCCGCTCGCGGTTCCGGATCTGCTGGCTCTCCAAACGGCCAGCTTCGACTGGCTCCTCGGGGGTGAGGAGTGGCGCGCCCGCGTGGCCGCGGAGATCGCCACGGGCAACACCGAAGTGCCGCAGGCGTCCGGGCTGACCGAGATCTTCGAGGAGATCAGTCCGATCGAGGACTTCGCCGGGTCGATGTCGCTCTCCTTCCGCGACCATCGCTTCGAGCCCCCCAAGTACACCGTGGACCAGTGCCGGGAGAAGGACTTCACCTACTCCGCGCCGCTGTTCGTGACCGCCGAGTTCATGAACAACGAGACCGGCGAGATCAAGTCCCAGACGGTCTTCATGGGCGACTT
>DMPC01000135.1:14248-14406 GCA_003456155.1 Actinomycetota bacterium
ATCAACGGCACCGAGCGCGTGGTCGTCTCGCAGCTCGTGCGCTCCCCGGGTGCCTACTTCGAGCGCTCGGTCGACAAGACCTCCGACAAGGACGTCTTCCTGGCCAAGATCATCCCCAGCCGCGGTGCATGGCTCGAGTTCGAGATCGACAAGAAGGA
>DMPC01000135.1:14625-14789 GCA_003456155.1 Actinomycetota bacterium
CCGCAAGCGCAAGCAGCCGGTCACGGTGCTCCTGAAGGCCCTCGGCATGACCCGCGAGGAGATCGTCGAGCGCTTCGGACAGTACGAGACCTTCATGGCGACGTACGAGAAGGACTCCATCGACTCCCAGGACGATGCCCTCCTGGACATCTACCGCAAGCTGC
>DMPC01000135.1:15023-15245 GCA_003456155.1 Actinomycetota bacterium
ACAACTTCTACTTCAACCCCAAGCGGTACGACCTCGCGAAGGTCGGTCGCTACAAGGTGAACAAGAAGTTGGGCCTGGACCTGCCGCTGGGCCAGAGCGTGCTCACCCGCGAGGACATCGTCGCGGCCATCGAGTACCTCGTCCGCCTGCATGCGGGCCTGGAGACGATGGAGGGTCCGCGTGGCGAGGTCGTCGTGGAGACCGACGACATCGACCACTTCG
>DMPC01000135.1:15430-15568 GCA_003456155.1 Actinomycetota bacterium
ACTTCGGCAACCGTCGCCTGCGCACCGTCGGGGAGCTGATCCAGAACCAGATCCGCACGGGGCTCTCGCGCATGGAGCGCGTGGTGCGCGAGCGCATGACCACGCAGGACGTGGAGGCGATCACGCCGCAGACCCTGA
>DMPC01000135.1:16169-16888 GCA_003456155.1 Actinomycetota bacterium
AACATCGGCCTGATCGGCTCGCTGGCCACCTACGCGCGCATCAACGCCTTCGGCTTCGTCGAGACCCCGTACCGCAAGGTGGTCAAGGGCAAGGTCACCGACCAGGTCGACTACCTGACCGCTGACGAGGAGGATCTCCACGTCATCGCGCAGGCCAACACGCCTCTCGCGGCGGACGGCTCGATGAGCGAGGACCGCGTCCTGTGCCGTCGCAAGGGCGGCGAGGTCGACTACGTGCTTCCCGTCGACGTCGACTACATGGATGTCTCACCGCGCCAGCTGTGGTCCGTGGCCACGGCGATGATCCCCTTCCTCGAGCACGACGACGCCAATCGCGCGCTCATGGGATCGAACATGCAGCGGCAGGCTGTCCCGCTGCTGCGCGCCGAGGCGCCGCTCGTCGGCACCGGTATGGAGTTCCGTGCCGCGTACGACGCCGCTGACGTCATCAAGGCGACGGCAGCGGGTGTCGTGACCGAGGTCTCCGCCGATGCGATCACGATCGCCACCGATGACGGCGACTACGACCTCTACGCCATGGAGAAGTTCCACCGCTCGAACCAGGGCACGTGCTTCAACCAGAAGCCGATCGTCTCCGAGGGCGAGCGGGTCGAGGCGGGGCAGGTCATCGCCGACGGTCCGTCCACCGAACTCGGCGAGATGGCCCTGGGCCGCAACCTCCTCGTGGCCTTCATGTCATGGGAGGGCCACAACTACGA
>DMPC01000135.1:17044-17169 GCA_003456155.1 Actinomycetota bacterium
GGGAGGGCCACAACTACGAGGACGCCATCATCCTCAACCAGCGCCTCGTGCAGGACGACGTCCTCTCGTCGATCCACATCGAGGAGCACGAGGTCGATGCGCGCGACACCAAGCTCGGGCCCGAG
>DMPC01000135.1:17374-17574 GCA_003456155.1 Actinomycetota bacterium
CGCGACATCCCGAACGTCTCCGAGGAGGTCCTCGCCGATCTCGACGAGCGCGGCATCATCCGGATCGGCGCCGACGTCGTCCCCGGTGACATCCTCGTGGGCAAGGTGACGCCCAAGGGCGAGACCGAGCTCACTCCCGAGGAGCGACTGCTTCGGGCGATCTTCGGCGAGAAGGCGCGCGAGGTGCGCGACACCTCGCT
>DMPC01000135.1:17769-18334 GCA_003456155.1 Actinomycetota bacterium
ACGGCGAGTCCGGCAAGGTCATCGGGGTTCGTGTCTTCGACATCGACGAGGGTGACGAGCTGCCTCCGGGGGTCAACCGCCTCGTGCGCGTGTACATCGCGCAGAAGCGCAAGATCACCGAGGGCGACAAGCTCGCCGGACGCCACGGAAACAAGGGCGTCATCGCGAAGATCCTGCCGCCGGAGGACATGCCGTTCCTGGAGGACGGCACGCCGGTCGATGTGGTCCTCAACCCCCTCGGCGTTCCGGGGCGCATGAACATCGGCCAGATCCTGGAGACCCATCTGGGCTGGGCTGCGGCGTCGGGCTGGGAGGTGAACCCCTCGGATCCGCGCGTGGCGCGCATGCCCGAGGAGGTGCGCAGCGTCCCGCGCGGCACCAAGGTCGCGACCCCGGTCTTCGACGGAGCCCGTGAGGACGAACTGTCCGCGGTCCTGGAGTCGACCCGTCCGACCGACGACGGCTTCACGCTCGTCGGCGCCGACGGCAAGGCCAAGCTGTTCGACGGCCGCAGCGGTGAGCCCATCCCCGGGCGCATCACGGTGGGCTACATCTACATCCTGAA
>DMPC01000135.1:18717-19078 GCA_003456155.1 Actinomycetota bacterium
ATCGTCAAGGGCGAGAACATCCCTGAGCCGGGCATCCCTGAGTCGTTCAAGGTGCTCGTCAAGGAGATGCAGTCGCTGTGCCTGAACGTGGAGGTGCTGTCCAGCGACGGCGTCTCCATCGAGATGCGCGATTCCGACGACGACGTCTTCCGCGCTGCCGAGGAGCTCGGCATCGACCTGTCCCGGCGCGAGCCGAGCAGTGTCGAGGAGCTGTAGCCGACAGGCACCCGAACATCCCCTGACGACCGAAACGAACGAAGGACACCACAGTGCTTGACGTCAACTTCTTCGACGAGCTGCGCATCGGCCTTGCGACCGCGGACGACATCCGCACGTGGTCGTACGGTGAGGTGAAGAAGCC
>DMPC01000168.1:0-25549 GCA_003456155.1 Actinomycetota bacterium
ATCCCGTGCCTCTCGGCGGAGGGGGAGGGGTTCGGTAGGTTGCGTCTCGTGGGCCCATCACTCGAGGACATCCGCGCCGATCTCGATCTCGCCATCAGCCTCGCCGACATCGCCGACCCCATCAGCATGGCTCGCTTCCGCGCCGACGATCTCGTCGTCGAGACCAAGCCCGATCTGACCCCGGTCTCCGAGGCCGACCGGTCCGTCGAGCAGGCCATCCGCGCCGAGCTCGCCCGAGTGCGACCCGAGGACGGGATCCTCGGCGAGGAGTTCGGGACACAGGGCTCGCAGGAGCGACGCTGGGTGATCGACCCGATCGACGGCACGAAGAACTACGTGCGCGGCGTCCCGGTGTGGTCCACGCTCATCGGGCTGATGCGGGGCGACGAGGTGGTCATCGGCGTTGTGTCGGCGCCGGCACTCGGTCGCCGCTGGTGGGCGGGCCGCGGACTCGGGGCATGGGCGACCGATCCTGCAACCACCGAGCCACGACGACTGCAGGTGAGCCGTGTGAGCACGCTGCGCGATGCGTCCTTCTCGTTCTCCGACACCATCGGCTGGGCTGAGCGAGGCGCTTCTGCAGGATTGCAGCAGTTGACCTCGCACACCTGGCGGCAGCGTGCCTACGGCGACTTCTGGTCGCACATGATGGTCGCCGAAGGAGCCGTCGACATCGCAGCGGAGCCCCAGCTCGAGACCTACGACATGGCAGCCCTGATTCCGATCGTGAACGAGGCGGGCGGTCGCATCACCTCCTTCGACGGTGGCTCGGCGCTCGGTGGGGGCTCTGCCGTGACCACCAACGGGCTGCTCCACGACGCGGTGATCGCAGCCCTGACCGGTCAGATCGACGCCAACTGCTGACAAACCCGCAGGGCTGGGCAAGCATGGTGGCAACCGGACGCGGAGGTGCCTCATGCAACTGTCCACGATCTTGTCCGTCAAAGGCGCCTTCGTCGCCACGATCAGCCCCGAAGCCACCGTCCATGACCTGGCCGCGAGGCTGACCCAGCACGGGGTAGGCGCCCTCGTCGTCTCCACCGATGGCCAACGGATCTCGGGCATCGTGTCGGAGCGCGATGTGGTGCGAGCTCTGGCCTCGGGGCCGCGGGGGCTCAAGCAGTCCGTCTCGTCGATCATGACCCCACGCGTGATCACTGCTCGCCCGCAGGCCCATGTCGACGAGCTCATGCACGTGATGACGGAGAAGCGGGTTCGTCACATCCCGGTCATCAACGAGGAGGGGCTGCTCGTCGGCATCGTCAGCATCGGAGACATCGTGAAAACGCGCCTCGACGAGCTCGAGGTCGAGCGGGCGCGCCTGCTGGAGTACATCACCCAGAGCTGAGCTGGTCAGCGACGCAGGACGCGCAGCGGAAGTCCGCCGACCGGACGCACCGTCACGAGTGGCTCCGCAGCAGGGCGTCCAGCGCCACGCGGATACGCGAAGGAGAACCGGCCCGCGATCACGGACAGCATCAGAACCCCTTCGACGTACGCAAAGTCCCGGCCGATGCACTGGCGCAGACCGCCGCCGAACGGGATGAAAGCAGTCCTGTCGGCCGAGCCATCGAGGAATCGCGTCGGGTCGAATGAGTCTGCATCCCGCCAGACCTCCGGGTGCCGATGGAGCAGCCAGGGGCTCAGGATGACGAGGGCCCCGGCCGGAATGTCTCGACCGCCGAGGGTGTCGGGCTCCACGGCGGATCGTGTGATCAGCCAGGCCGGCGGGAACAGTCGCAGCGCCTCGTCCAGCACGGCACGCGCCACGGGCAGACGGCCATAGTCCGCGAAGGTCGGTGGGCGCCCCCCCAGAACCCGATCGGACTCCTCGCGGAGCGACTCCTGGATCTCAGGATGCTCGGCGAGCAGTGCCCACGACCACGTGAGGGCACTGGCCACCGTCTCGTGCCCCGCCACGATGAACGTGACGATCTGATCTCGCACCTCGACCGGAGTCAGGCCCGCACCGGTGTCGTCACGTGCCGAGATCAGCAGGTCGAGCATGTCGCGCGGCTCCGAGACATCAGCACCGATGCGATCGGCCATCATTCTCCGGACAGCGCCGTCCAACTCGCTCACGGCGGCGTGCAGACGACGGTTGCCCGGGGTTGGAACCCAACTCGGCGGCGTCACCGGCACCCTGGCACGCGCGACCACCACCTCGAGTGCGGCCAGCGTGGCGTGTGCAAGACGGTGGGCATCCGCTGAGAGATCGGTACCGAAGAGCGCGTGGCCGACGATCTCCAGCGCCGCAGTCATCATCGCCGCATCGACATCGATGACGGCCCCCGCGGGCTGTGACTCCCAATCCCGGAACATCCGCTGGAGAGCGACGTCGATGTGCGCAACCAGATGCTCGAGGGTCTCGTGATGGAACGCCGGTTGCACCAGGGGACGCTGCCGCCGCCATGCAGGAGTGTCCGCGACGAGCAGCCCCTCCCCCGTCACCAAAGACAACGCGCGGTACTGGATGGTCGACTTGCCGTAGTTGCGGCCGTTCGACACCAGGACCCGTCGCACGGCGTCCGGGTCGTTGACCAGGTAGCTGGGCGGACGCGGTATCGGGAACTGGACCACATCCCCGTAGGCCTGCCAGACACTCATGAGGTAGTCGACGGGATTGCGTCGGATGGCCGAGAAGGACCTCAGCATCTCCGGCCCCAGCGGCCCGGGTGCCGTCGCCGGGGTGCCGACGAACGTACGCCCGCGCGACGCGCTCATTGAGCGGGGACGCGGGCGGTCTCGGCAGCGATCGGGCCGTAGAGCGTGGTGCGTTGCACGAGACGACGACCGATCGGCTCGACCACGGCCCTGAAGTCATCGACACCGATGCCCTGCCCGTGGGCAGCGCCGGCCGCTCGGGAGATGTTCTCGTCCATGAGGGTGCCCCCGAGGTCGTTCACCCCTGCCTGAAGAAGCTGCTGGGCGCCATCGACGCCGAGCTTGACCCACGACGCCTGGATGTTGTGGATCCAGCCGTGATACGCGATCCGGCCAATGGCGTGCATGAGAACGACCTCGCGCCAGGTCGGCCCGCGTCGTGCCTTCCTCTTGAGGTACACCGGGGAGGCCATGTGGACGAAGGGCAGCGGGATGAACTCGGTGAAGCCTCCTGTCCGCTTCTGCAGCTCCCGCGTGCGGACAAGGTGGCGTGCCCAGTGGATGGGCTGCTCGACACTGCCGAACATGATGGTGACCGTCGAGCGGAGTCCGATCTCGTGCGCTGCCTCATGCGCGGCCAGCCACTCGGAGGTCGTGACCTTGTCCGGGCAGAGCACCTCGCGGATGGAGTCGTCGAGGATCTCCGCTGCGGTTCCGGGCAGGGTGCCCAGGCCCGCCTCCTTCAGGCGTCGCAGGTACTCCGGAAGCGGCTCACCCAGCCGGCGAGCCCCCTCGGTCACCTCCAGGGCCGTGAAGCCGTGGATGTGCACCTGCGGGTGGGCCGCCTTCACCACACGGGTGACCTCGAGGTAGTAGTCACCGTCGAAGTCGGGGTGGATGCCACCCTGCAGGCACACCTCCGTCGCCCCGAGCGCCACGGCCTCGCGCACACGCTCGACGATCTCGTCATCGGAGAGCAGGTAGGGGCGCCCGCGCAGGTTCAGGGAGGCGGGGCCCTTCGAGAAGCCGCAGAAGGTGCATCGGAAGGTGCAGACATTGGTGTAGTTGATGTTGCGGTTGCGGACGAAGGTGACGTCATCCCCATTCACCTGGGCGCGCAGCCGATCCGCGAACCCGGCGATCTCGGCGACCTCGCGTCCCCTGGCCGAGAAGAGGGTGACGATCTCGTCGACTCCGGGCTCCTGCCCGAGGGCGACACCGTCGAGGACCTCCGCCACGGCAGTTCCCGCCCGACCGGATGCAGGCACCAGGACAGGAGGTCGTCGATCCGCGCCGGAGTACCACTGGCTCGAGCGACGACCCACCTGGATGACCTCGGCGCCCGTGCCGACATTCGCGGCGGCCTCGTGCCGCTCAGGGAACACCGACCCCGGGTCGTCACGACCAAGCCCCTCCGCGTCGGATCGATCCAGCACCGCGAAGCGCACGTTCGGGTCGAGCCATCGCGTCGGCTCGAGGGCGTACTCCGGATAGATGGTGAGCCGGGGCACCAGCGCCATACCGCGCTGTTCGACGGCATCGCGCAGGACTGCGAGGTGTGGCCAGGGGCGCTCGGGGTTCACGTGGTCGGCCGTGACCGGTGAGACGCCACCGAAGTCATCGATGCCCGAATCGAGGAGGAGACCGGGATCGTCGACCAGGTTCGGGGGCGCCTGCACGTGCACGGATGCAGGGAGGATCTGCCGGGCGAGCCGGATCGTGTCGACGAGATCGTCGAGGGAGCAGGCAGGAGCATCACGCATCGCGGTCGCCGGCTTCGGGACGAAGTTCTGGACGATGACCTCCTGCACGTGCCCGAACTCGGCGTGCAGGGACGCGATGGCCTCGAGCGTCGCCACCCGATCGGCACGCGACTCCCCGATGCCGACCAGCAGACCCGTGGTGAAAGGAATCGCGAGCTCGCCGGCCCATCGGAGCGTCGCCAGCCGACGCTCGGGATCCTTGTCGGGTGCGCCCCGGTGCGCGGCCAGATCGGGGTTGACCGACTCGATCATCATCCCCTGGCTCGGTGAGACCCGGCGCAGCAGAGCGAGCTCCTCACGGCTGATGGCCCCGGCGTTCACGTGGGGCAGCAGGCCGGTGTCATCGAGGATGACCTGGGCGATGTGGGCCACGTACTCGACCGTCGAGGAGAAGCCGTGCTCATGGAGCCATTCCCGGGCCTGCGGGTACCTCGCCTCGGGAGCCTCCCCGAGCGTGATGAGGGCCTCGTGGCAGCCTGCCTCGGCGCCCGCGCGCGCCACGGCGAGCACCTGGTCTTGCGTCAGGTACGGCGAGGGCAGGTGGGCCGGGGCCTGCGCGAAGGTGCAGTAGCCGCACCGGTCGCGGCACAGCTGGGTCAGGGGAAGGAAGACCTTGGGCGAGTACGTGATCCGCGAGGGGGGAGCAGACACCCGACCTCCTTGCGCCACGCCCCAGCGGCGCTGGGGCGCTCATCGTGCCATGCCTGCCCCCTCGCGGCTATGACGTCCGTCACCACGATCTTCTGCAAGATCTTGCGTGATGCTGCTCACAACACGTCATATTTGTTGGTGAGCAGAACAAATCTGAGACATAATCGTGATGTCTGACGGGAGATCCCCGAACGGCACAGCACCACCAGACAGAACAGGAGTGATCCTCCATGAAGCAGCTAGCCCAGGTCTTCACCTCGATCTTCGGAGCGGAGCACCTCGACAACGAGTCGGCACGCAACCGTCAGATCCACCGGGAATGGGACCGCCAGCGGGCCCAGGCGTCCTCCCCCGCCGAGCGCGAGGAGATCGACGCCATCTTCTCCCGCAACCTCTAGCACCGGGCCGACTTCTCAGCCGCTGCGCAAGCCCTCAGCCCACAAGGCTGGGGGCTTTGCCGTGCAGGCCGGTGGTGATCTCCGGTGCGCCCAGCCCGATCGGACGGGCGGAAGCGGTCGACGCATTCCAAGGCGACCCTTCCGTGCGCGTGTGAGTGAAGCGAACGAAGGCGGCCGGAGTCGGCATCACCCTGACCGTTGAGAGCCCCCGCTTGTGAACGGTCTGCCCAAACGGCCCGATCTTCCTCGACCTCCGAACCGTCCAGCTCACTCTCGCCCCCATGTTTCCCACCTACGTGAGTCAGGCTGTCCCTGAAAGGGCCTCTCATGCTGTGACCTTGCCAACCCTCTTGTCCCTCTGGCAGGGTACGAACGCACCTGAGCATGTGGCGAGGGTGGCTCTTTGAGGCTCTGACTTGGACCTCCCGGCTCGGTGTCTCGAAAGGCTGGTCATGCGGCGCCCGCTCACATCAATCGGACTCCCCGTGGCAGCAATCCTGACTCTGCTTCTCGGATCCTCCCTCGTGGCTCCGACGGCAGCAGCGAGCGGCTCTGTCTCCGTGGTGACGACAGTGCCTGTCGGCGCTGGCCCCATGGGCGTCGCGACCTCAGGCGGCTTCATCTACGTGACGAACGCCTCCGGGAACTCTGTATCCGTCATTGACGGGAGCACCAACCTGGTCGTGGCCACGATCGCTGTCGGCCTTTACCCGCATGACATCGTCGTCGCAGGTGGCTACGCATTCGTCGCAAACAAGGTTTCTGACAATGTCTCGGTCATCCAACTGAGTAACGGGACGGTCGTCAGCACCATTACCGTCGGAGACGGCCCGCAGGGCATTACTGCAGCCAACGGATATATCTACGTCGCCAATTGGTACGACCACACACTTTCCGTGATCAACGCGAGCCTGGCCGTCACCACTCCCTCCAGCGCCGTGGTGGCTACGGTTCAAGCGGGCTACACGCCGCATGGCGTTGCCGTTGCCAATGGGTTCGTATACGTGACAGACGTCTTTGACGACGAGGTCTCCATCATCGACATCAGTCGCATCCTGACTGATCCGACAAATGCACGCATTGGCGCCATTGCTGTCGGCGACGGCCCTCGCGGCATAATCGAATCCGGTGGCATGCTCTATGTCGCCAACAACGATGGTGACACCATTTCCGTCATTAATCAGAGCACCAATCAGGTGGTCCGTACCTTCACCACCGGCGACGGGCCTTACGGTCTGGCAGCCGCTGGCGGATATCTGTACGTCACCAATCAGAACGCCAATTCTTTGACCGTTTTCGCTTCGGCTGACGGCAGCGAGGTTTCGACTGTGCCGGTGGGTAACCTTCCCCACAGCGTGGCGCTCGGAACTGACTTCGCCTACGTCGCCAATTTCTCCAGCAACAACGTCACAGTGATCAGGGCGGTTTTCCCGGCCTCCGACACGAGCATTCCCACCGCACCCCAGCAGGCTTACTCAATCGACGCCGCTGACACCTGCGGTACGAACGTGCCGGACTCTGTTGCCCTGCCTGGCCTCGTGGGATCACCGTCACTGGGCTGGGGCAAGAGCTGGCAGCAGTGGCCAAACAACGGCACTGGCGGTTTTGTCTGCGTCCGCCAACCCTTCTACACGAACTCGGGCACCTGGTCAGCCCGATAGCGGCCCCCGGTGGCGGCCATGAACTGCCCCGGCGCAGACCTGACCGGCGCGATCCTGCAAAGCGCGCAAGGCGTGCCGGCACACTGCCCCATCTGTGGAGAGTTCACGTCCACCGACGACAAGCACGCCTGCCCGGCAGACAGCAGTGATGCCGGCGCACTCGCCACGTGGGCGTCAGCATCAACGACGACACTCGAAATGGTTGGGCTGATCATGGGCCCGGCGTGCCTTCGCCGGTAGATCCGTCAGCACCTCGGCCTTGGTGCGCCGGATCAGCACATGCTCGCGAAGCAGGTCCCCGAGGTCGGCCGTATGAGAGGCGCCTCTGGTGGTGTAACGCTTGGTCCACAAGTCGATCTCCCCACCGCCGTACCGCTTGACGAAGCCGTCCCACGACCCGCCGATCTGGCGGATCGCACCGGACAGGTCTGCCAGGTGACGAGCTCGTAGGGCCGGAGCGGCCACATCCCCTCGTCAGTCGAAATCGACGATCAGCGGTGCGTGGTCGCTCCAGCGCTCGGCGTACGAGGGCGCCCGGCCGATCTCCGCTCGCACCGCCCGCTCGCCCAGACCCGGAGTCGCCACCTGGTAGTCGATGCGCCAGCCGGCATCGGTGTCGAACGCCTGCCCACGCCAGGACCACCAGGTGTAGGGCCCGGGGCCCTCGCCGCCGAGACGTCGCCCGAGGTCCACCCAGTCGCGGTCGAACCACCGATCGAGGTAGGCCCGCTCCTCCTCCAGGAAGCCCGCCTTGCCGCGGTTGCCCTTCCAGTTCTTGATGTCCACCTCACGATGGGCGATGTTCAGGTCACCGCACACCAGGACGTGCCCCTTGCGACGGGACGACGATCGGCGCAACTGCCCCAGTCGCCGGTCCATGCCCTCCAGGAAGGCGTACTTGTCATCCTGCTTCGGCGTGTCTGCCTCCCCCGAGTGGACGTACGCCGACACCACCGTGACCGGGCCCACCTTGGTCTCAAGGTCGACTTCGACCCACCGTCCCTGCCCGTCCATCTCGACGACACCGGTCTCCTCGCGCACGACCAGCGGAGCCTTCCGGGTCAGCACGGCCACCCCCGCTCGGCCCTTCTGAGGAGCCTCAGCATGCGCCACGGAGAAATCCTGCAGAGCAGACGCCGCAAGAACCTCGTCGAGTTGCTCCCGGGTGGCACGGACCTCCTGCAGGCAGATGGCATCCGCCTCCACCCCCGCCAGCCAGGGCAGGCCACCGCGCCGCTCCGCCGCGCGAATGCCGTTCACGTTCGCCGTGACCACCCGAAACGTCATGACGCCACCTCATCCCAGTCTGTCTCCTGCGCAACCCGGAGTGCTTGCGCCGCGATCGTCAGCGCCGGATTCTGCGCGGCCGATGAGGGGAAGAAGGCCGAGTCGACGACGAGCAGGTTCGCGCTGTCGTGCGAGCGGCACCACGGGTCGAGCACGCTCGTCTCCGGATCGGTCCCGGCGACCGCCGTGCCGCACATATGGCTGTTCATGTCGATGGAGAAGCGCTGCTCGAAGATCGCCGTGTACCCGGTGGATCGCAGCAGAGACCGGACCTTGCCGAGCAGGGCCTCATGCCGGTCGTAGTTCGTGCGGCGCCACGAGACATGGATGCGACCGTCCTGGTCGACGGTCACGCGGTTGTGCACGGACGGGGTGTCCTCACTCATGACGACCCACTCCATGCTCCGCGAGGCCATCCGATCGAGCACCGACCGCGGCACCTTCGTCGCGTGGGTCTTCATCATGGACCCCTGGACCTTGCCGATGGCCTGCAACGCCCCGCCGGGGTAGCCATCGCCGAGATCGTCGTAGAAGTCGTTGACGCAGACCGTCTTCTGGAAGACGACGTCGTTGCGACGTCGAGGATCGATCGTCGCGATGTGCGTGTTGTTGTGCACCATGTAGTTGCGCCCGACGAGCCCACTGGAGTTGGACAGGCCCATGGGGTGCTCGTCGGTGCGACTCGCGAGCAGGAGGGCGGCGGAGTTCGCCGCTCCGGCGGAGAGGACGAAGGCCCCGGCCTCGACGACGAGGGGCTCACCGTCGACCGTGCCGTGCAGCCGCTCGATCATGCCTCCTGCCCCGCGCTCCAGGTGCGTCACCCTCGCTCCCGTCAGCAGCCGGACGCTGCCACCCGCGAGAGCTGGCCCGAGTGCGCAGGTCTCCGAGTCGGACTTGGCCCCGAGGCGGCAGGGGAAGCCGTCGCATGTCTGGCACCGGATGCACGAGCCCCCGGGCCGAAGGTCGACGCCCATCGGTGTGCACGAGGGATGGACTCCCTGCTCGACCAGCCGTGCCATCGTCTCCTCGATGTAGGGCTCATGCGGAAGGGGCGCGTACGGGAAGGGCCTGCTCCGCCACGGGTCAGACGGGTCCTCCCCGGTCGATCCATGGACGCGGTAGAGGGCTTCGGCCTGTACGTAGTACGGCTCGATGTCGGCGTAGGAGAACGGCCAGGCGGGCGACACCCCGGACGGGTACTCGGTGCGCAGGAAGTCACGCTCACGAAAGCGGGGAAGGGCTGCCCCGTAGACCTTCGTGTTGCCGCCGACCACGTAGTGCACGCCCGGGTGGAACTCCTGACCCTCGTCATCGAGCCACGTCTCGGCGGGCTTGTAACGGCGCTCGGTGAAGACGGCCTCCGGCGACCAGTTCTCCGGCTCACGGGGAAGCGCCTGCCCCCGCTCGAGCACCAAGGTGTCGATGCCCCGCTGGGCCAGCCCCCAGGCGAGTGTCCCTCCGCCCATGCCGCTGCCGACGATCACGACACGCGCCGACTCACGGATCACCCCGTCAACCTACCGGCCCCACTGCTCGCGGATTCGCCAACGAGGCACCTCGCCCCGCGTGGCTCGGGCGTCAGTGACGCAGGCTGTCGGGCCCGCCCTCGCCCGTCACGAAATCGATGAGCTCCTCCAGCCGACCCAGCAGCTCGGGCTCCAGATCGGTGAAGTCCTCGACGCACCCGAGCAGGCGTCGCCATGCCCCTGCGGTGTCGTCCCCCCAGCCCAGGCGCTCGCACACTCCCTCCTTCCACGGCACACCGCGGGGCACCGACGGCCAGGTCGCGATGCCTGCGGCGGAGGGCTTGATCGCCTGCCAGATGTCGACATAGGGATGGCCCACCACCAGGACGTCATCAGGCCATCTCGAGAAGACGTCCGCCGCGATACGCGACTCCTTGCTGCCGGGAACAAGGTGGTCCACCAGCACGCCGACGCGTCTTCCCGGCTCCGGACCGAACTGCGCCAGCAGAGCCGGAAGCTCGTCGACACCTCCCAGCCCCTCGACCACGACTCCCTCGACACGCAGGTCAGCACCCCACACCCGTTCGACCAGTTCCGCATCGTGGCGTCCCTCGACCCAGATGCGCGAGCCGCGAGCCACCCGAGCCCGCGAGGCCGGGAGCGCGACGGACCCTGATGCGGTGCGGCTCACCGCCGGTGCTGCCGGCTGCGATGTCGGTCGAACGAGGTCGACGAGCTCGCCATCGACCAGGAAGCGCGGCCCGGCTGCGAACGGACGCACGCGGCCGTGCCTGTCCTCGAGGAGCACGGCCCAGCCGTCAGAGCCCTTCTGCCAGCCGGCGACGGCTCCGCACCAGCCCGAGGAGGCGTCCTCGACGACGAGACCAGGCTCGCCCGCGAGCACCGTCACGCGCGACGTCGGGCGGTCAGCGGAGAGGATGTCGCGGCCGTAACGATCTGCGGGCACTCCCCGACCCTAGGGCCGGTGCGCGTCTACGATGGGCACCGACGCTCCCTGCGCCGGCCGACCCGAACGAAGGATCCCCATGATGCTGACCCTCTCGCGCAGGCCCCAGCGCCTCGCCGCCTTCGTGGGAGCCGGCATCGTCGCCAGCCTCGCCCTCACCGGCTGCATCAAGGTCGACGCGAACGTAGCGATCGCCTCCGATGCCACCGCATCAGGAACGTTCGCCTTCGAGTTGCAGAAGGATGCGGCGGGCTTCCTGGGGATCTCCGATCTCGCCTCGTTCCAGAGCCAGATCGATGAGGGGGCTCTCACCGAGGGCGATGAGCTCGAGACCTTCCAGGAGTGCGTCACCTCGGAGTCGGAGACGGGTTACGTCTACACCTGCTCGTTCGCGAACATGCCGTTCACCGAGCCGTCGGGCCTGTGGACCGTGACGAAGGAGGAGTCCACCATCGTCTTCGCGATGACGAGCGAGGGCGCAGGCGAGGAGACGCAGGGCGCGGACAACCTTCTCGGCGATGCGAGCATGGGGTCGATCAACGTCACCGTCGAGTTCCCCGGCCCGATCACCGCAGTCGAGGGTGAGTTCGTCGAGCAGACGTCGGAGTCGACCGCCAAGGTGAGCGCAGCCATGACGGAGACGATCAACGTGACGATCCGCAGTGAGGACGGCTCCAGCGGCACGAACATCGCGGTGATCATCGTCATCGCCCTCGCCGCGGGTGTGGCTGTCCTGCTCATCGTCGCGGTTGTCCTCCTGGTCATGCGTCGCCGGGCCGGCACTCAGGAGCTCGCCCTTCCGGCGGCTGGGGAGGCCCAGGAGGCCGAGTCGGGCACCGAGATCGCTGCGGCTGAGACCGATGCCGCTCCCCCCGCACTACCGCCGGCGGACAGCGACGAGGACGAGCCCCGTCAGCCCGGCGCGGGCTCCTGACCGAGCCGGCCGGCCCGCACCACGAGACGGCCCTCCGCTGACCCCTGGGCCTCGAAGGCACGGGACGCCTCGGCCACGTCGACCGGCACGAAGCGGATGCTGACGCCGACCGCCAGTTCGCTGACAAGGTCCAGATCAGCGGTGATGAGGACGCCGCAGGTCGCATAGCCTCCCGTCAGCCCGCCATCCGGCCCCAGGATGATCGCCTCGCCCGCCGGGGTCAGCTGCACGGCACCGACGATGGTCGGACGGCTCGGGAGCGCCGATGACACCTCTCGGACGGGACCGGCCAGCCGCGTTCCGGAACGCGCGGTGGCGGCGACCGCCCACTCCTGGGTGCACCAGTCCGCGTCACCCGAGGCGATCACCCGGAGGGTCGAGGCCGACGGTGACGTGGTGGCCGCGGCCGGACGAGCAAAGGAGCCGACCTGGCCGGAATCGCCCCAGCCGAGCAGGACGTCCCCATGCCCGATCACCCGACCGCCGATCCCGCTGAAGGTGTCGGTGGAGCACGAGCCGAGCGTCCGTGGCTCCTGCCAGCCCGCGACCGTGACGTACACGGGACCGGCTCCCCCGTGCACCACCGTGACGTGTTGCCCGGCCGACACGTGGAGCGCGGTGTCCGTCGGCAGCTCCTCGCCGTGGACCCGGACGTCAGCCGGACCCACGACGGCAAGGGCCGTCGCCTGCCGTAGCGTCAGAGCCAGCCGACCGGCCAGCAGCTCGACAGCCGCCGATTGGTCATGGTCAGCACCCACCAGCGCAGCTGCCGTCCGGTACCGGCTCCGATGCCAGGCCCCCGAGCGAGGCACCCCGAGACCGGCAAGCGACGGCCGGCCGCCATCCTGCACGGTGGCCAGCCCGGCCTCGTCGATGACGCACAGCACCGGTGGCGTCATCACGAAGGCTCCTGCGCAGGGCCGAACCGGACGACATCTCCCGGGCTCAGGACCGCGGGCCGATCCTCGTCGAGCACATCGAACATCGTCACGGCCGTGACCCCGATCAGGTGCCATCCACCCGGCATCTCCTGCGGATACACGGCACTCATGCCTGCAGCGATGGCGACACTTCCCCGCGGCACGCGCGGGCGGGGACTCTCCCGCCGGGGCAGGGATCCCCAGTCCAAGGTCGATGCCCCGACCGGCTCGAGGTAGCCGAAGCCGGGAGCGAATCCCATCATCGCGACCCGCCACGCCTGCTCCCCATGCGCTCTGACGACGTCCTGCGTCGAGCAGCGGAGCAGGTCTGCCACGAGCGGCAGATCAGTGCCGTCGTAGTGCACGGGCAGATGCACGACGCGCGACGTCGGGCTCGCGACGTCCTGGGGAACCAGGTCAGCCTCGAGCACCCGCTCGACGTCGGATCGCAGCGCAGGCGAGGGAGTCTCGCTCTCCACCAGCAACTCGCGCAGCCCCCGCCTGATGAGCAGGGCTGGAAGTGCCTCGGCAAGCATGCGGTGGAGGCCCTCCCGCTCCTGAGGATCAGCGACACAGACCAGGACGGCGCGGTCACCGAGCCACTCGACGGTCGGGGTCACGAGGTCGCCGAGCACGCGACCCGGACGCCCTCGGCCTCCAGCCCGGCGCGAACCGCCTGAGCGAGGGCCACGGAGCCGGGAGTGTCGCCATGGACACAGAGCGTCCGGGCGTCGACGGTCACGTCCCCTCCATCGACGCTGCGGACCTGCCCGTGCACGGCGATCATGAGTGCCTGCTCGACAACCTGCTGCAGATCGTGCAGGACGGCTCCCGGCTCGGCTCGGGGGACGAGGCTCCCATCGGCGCGGTAGGTGCGGTCGGCGAAAGCCTCCGGCAGATAGGGGATGTCGCTCGGGCACGCCAGGCGCAGGTGACCCTCGGGCGGACCCATGACAGCGAGCGGGTAGCCGAGCTCGTGACTGCAGTCGGTCACTGCAGCGAGGAACGCCTCGGCGATGACGGCCTGCGACGCCGCGTCGTGATACATCGCACCGTGCGCCTTGACGTGGACCAGGCGCGCTCCCTGCTCTTCGCACACGCGGGCCACGCCACGGATCTGCTCGCGCACCAGCTCCCGGAGGGAGGCGGGGTCGTGGTCGACCCAGCGGGAGATCCGCCCGAAGCCCGGACGATCGGCATAGGCCGGGTGGGCGCCGATCGCCACTCCTGCCGACTGCGCGGCACGCACCGTCGCGTCCAGCACCTCGCCGCCTCCGGCATGAGCGCCCGCAGCGACGTTCGCCGTCGTGACGATCTCGAGCATCGCCGCATCGTCAGCGCATTCCTCGCCCAGATCGGCATTGAGATCGATGGACCGCACGCGGCGAGTGTAGGTCTCGCGGCCGCGATGCACCCGCCGCCCGCGTCAGGGGGCAGGGCGCTCCGTGAAGAAGGCGAGGTGGGTCGGCTCGCGCAGCAGGTCTGCCAGGGCGGCGTTGCCGCGGGTGACGTGGTCGGTGCACATGTGCTCGTCCCAGGCCTGACGGGAGCGGAACTTCTCGAGCATGATCCAGGTCGTGGGATCGTCCGGCGACTCAACCAGCTCCATGAAGATGCAGCCGGGCTCCGCATGCGTCCCGGCCATCAGTGCCCGCAGCTCCCGCTCCGCCTCCTCCAGGCGGTCCGGTCGGGGCCGGATCGTGGCGATCAGGTAGAGCGGCTCCTGGCTGGGCATGAGCGGTCCTTCCGGGACGATGTCGAGACGACCACGCTACCGGCCGACGCCGGCAGCGACGGCTACGCTCGCCGGGTGACCACAGGGAACTACACCACCGCGGCCCTTCAGCAGGAGCATCGCGATCTGGAGCTCGCCTCCTTCGACGCCGCCCAGGCACTCACCCTGGGCCTGCAGGCCACCGAGCGCGCCATGGAGGACGGGCTGGCGATCGTCATCGAGGTGCACCATCTCGGGCGGCTCGTCTACCGCGCCGCGCTGCCCGGATCCCTGCCCGACTCCGACGACTGGATCGCCCGCAAGCGCCGCACCGTCGAGCGCTACCAGAGATCGACGCTCGCGACGAAGGTCAAGTACGAGGAGCGAGGCACGACGTTCCACGAGTCGACGGGCCTGAGCGAGCTGGAGTACGCAGCGCACGGAGGCGGGATGCCCATCGTCGTCACCGGCGTCGGCATCGTCGGTGGCTTCTACGCCTCGGGGCTCCCGGAGGTCGAGGATCACCGCTTCCTCGTGTCGTGCCTGCGCTCGCTCGCCTCGGCCTGAACGCGGCCACCGGGAGTCAGCTGTCGGGGTTCGGCAGGGTCACATCACGGACGAAGGCCTCCAGGTCGGTGTTCGCCTGGAGGAACTGACGCAACGTCCGCACCGTGGCTCCGTAGGAGGTGAACTCCGAGACGGCCAAGCCGTCCTCGTCGTAGGCCTTCCGGAACTCCGAGAAGTTGTCATACAGCGCCTCGAGGATGCGCGGGTCGACGGCCTCGTCAAGTCGATGCGCGGGCTCGATCCCGCTGACGTTGATGCGCTTCTGCCAGCCGAAGGGCGGGGAGATGACGACATCGCCACCGATGAACTGGCTCCAGTGCATGTGATTACGGAAGGCGGCGGACAGCAGGCGCGTGCGGTACCCGCGCTCCTGGTAGATGCGGTGCGCGTTCTTGAACACGGCAACGCCCGCCCACTCGGTGACTCCCGGATCGACGGTGATCTGCTCCTTCTCAGCCGACACCCGCATCCAGTCGTCGGTGCGACCCACCATGATCGTGCAGACCGGACCCATGCGTGAGACGTCCAGGCCCTCCGCCTCCCTGCGTCGGAGTCCGCGCTCCACGGCCTCCGCGACGGCGACGGCCTGCGCGACGGTGAACGAGACGGTCGCGTTGACGCTCACACCCCGATAGGTGACCTCCTCGAAGGCAGCCGCTCCGGCCGCCGTCACAGGGATCTTCACGATCATGTTGGGTGCCAGCTGGCTGAACTCGACCGCCTGCTCGACGAGAGCCGAGGTGTCGCGATAGAGCCGCGGATCGGTCTGGATCGACAGCCGTCCGTTCACGCCGTCGTACCGCTCGAAGGCGGGGACCAGGAGCTGCGCCGCCTCGATCGACAGGCGCTTCACCATCGCCCAGCCGATCTCGTCCTCCGTCGCGGTCGGATGCGAGGCCGCGAACTCCGCGATCCGCGGCGCCCAGGTGTCGCGGTCCGCCTTGAGAGCAGCGAGTGCGATCACCGGATTGCAGGTCGCCCCGACGGCACCCCAGCCGATCGCCTCGGACAGCTCGCGGGGATCCGCCGAGTCGTTCCACAGGACCGTCGGGGTGGTCTGCGCCATGCGGAGCAGCGGGGATGCGCTGGTGGACATGGTGTTCCCTCCTAGGACTGAGTGGGGAAGCCGAGGTTGATGCCGCCGTGGCTGGGATCGAGCCATCGGCTGGTCACGACCTTGCCACGGGTGAAGAAGTGCACGCCCTCCGCCCCATGGGCGTGCGAGTCGCCGAACAGGGAGGCCTTCCAGCCCCCGAAGGAGTAGTAGGCCATCGGCACCGGGATGGGCACGTTGACACCGATCATGCCCACCTCGATCTCGTTCTGGAAACGTCGGGCTGCACCACCGTCGTTCGTGAAGATCGCGGTGCCGTTCCCGTAGGGGTGGGCGTTGATCACCTCGACGCCGGCCTCGAAGGATGGCACCCGAACCACGGAGAGGACCGGGCCGAAGATCTCATCGGAGTAGATCGACATGTCGGTCGTGACGTGATCGAAGAGCGTGGGCAGCAGCCAGAACCCGTTCGGGTCCCCGTCGACCTCCCCGATCCGGCCATCGACCACGAGGGATGCGCCTGACGCCTCTCCGGCGTCGACGTAGGACCTGACCTTGTCCCGGTGCACCCCTGTGACGAGCGGGCCCATGTCGCACGCACGCCGGCCGTCACCGACCTTGAGTGACGGCATGCGCTCCGCGATCTTCGCCACGAGCTCGTCACCGATCGGGTCGACCGCCAGCACGACCGAGATGGCCATGCAGCGCTCCCCCGCCGAGCCGAAGCCCGCGTTGACCGCCTGATCGGCCGCAAGGTCGAGGTCGGCATCCGGAAGGACGAGCATGTGGTTCTTCGCTCCCCCGAGAGCCTGGACGCGCTTGCCGTTCCTGGTGCCCGTCTCGTAGATGTAGCGGGCAATCGGCGTGGAGCCGACGAACGAGATGCTCTTCACGTCCTTGTTCTCGAGCAGCCCGTCGACAGCCTCCTTGTCGCCATGCACGACGTTGAACACGCCGTCGGGCAGGCCGGCCTGCTGCCACAGCTCAGCCAGGTACATGACAGCGGAGGGATCCTTCTCACTCGGCTTCACGACGACCGTGTTGCCCGCGGCGATGGCGATCGGGAAGAACCACATCGGGACCATCGCCGGGAAGTTGAACGGCGAAATGATCCCCACGACGCCCAGGGGCTGCCGGATCGAGTACACGTCGACCCCGGTCGAGACGCCCTCGGAGAAGCCGCCCTTCAGCAGGTGCGGGATGCCGCACGCGAACTCGACGACCTCGAGCCCGCGGGTCACCTCGCCCAATGCATCCGAGAGCACCTTGCCGTGCTCCTCGGTGATCAGGGCGGCCACCTTCTCCTTGTTGGCATTGAGCAGCTCGCGGAACGCGAAGAGGACCTGCGCGCGCCGCGTGAGCGAGGCGTCTCGCCAGGCCGGGAACGCAGCCTTGGCCACCGCGACGGCGTCGTCGAGCACGTCGCGCGACGCGAAGTCGACGGTCTTGGTCACCTTGCCCGTGGCGGGGTCATAGACATCGCCGCTGCGCTCGGGGGTTCCCTGCCAGAGGCGGCCGTCAATCCAGTGCGTGACTCGCGTGCTCATGGTGCTTCCTTCAGGTGGTGGGTGGGCGATGGGGTCTGGGGTGACGCAGTCACGGAAGCCTCCTGCTCTGAGCGAGGGAGAGCTCGGCCATGACCTCCTGCGTCGATGCCCGCCTGCCGAGGGCGCGGCGGAGGATCTGCGCGGAGCTCTCCGGCGCAAGGCCGCCGATGGGCTGATCCTGGTCGAGGTTGGTCGGGAAGGCATATCCCTCGGCACATGCGGCGACCACGTTGTCGATCGCCCAGTCGGGCCACCTTTCGGACGACTCCAGGAGAACGGGATACAGGGCGCCACACATGGCGACCCTGTCGACCGACTCCATGGCGCGACCGAAGGCCGATGACACCTGCAACAGGTTCACCATGCGATCCAGATCCGACGAGCGATTCGTGCCGGCCGCGTGCAGGAGTGCGGGGCTGAAGAACAGGACGTCTCCCTTGGCCAGCGGCAGTTGCACGACCCGTTCGGCGAACAGCTCACGGACCTCGGCGACGTGGTAGGCCTGATAGGCCCGCTCGAGTCGCTGGGAATGGGGCAGCAGCATGGTCGGCCCGCTCTCGACCGGCATGTCGACGTGGGCGACCGCGCCCTGCAGGGTCAGGTAGGGCGACATGCGCTGGACGTGCTCGGGGAAGCGCACCACCATCTCCTGCGACTGGAATCCGAGGTGGTAGTCGCAGTGGGGATCCTGAGCCGCGCCTCCCGGATGGACCACGTTGACCTGAGACGTCATCTGGTAGCCCGGGCCGAGCCATGCCTCACTGACCACGGCGATCGCATCCTGGGAGAAGTAGCGCGCGAACACCTGCGGTGCCTGCAGTGCGAGCTTCTGCTGCGCGTTCCAGATGCGCGAGTTCGCACCAGGCCGGCCGAAGTGATCCCCGGCCTGTGCTCCGGAAGCCCTCTCCTGGTCGATGATGTCGGCGAACACCTCGGTCGCCTCGTCGATGACTGAGGTGTCGGCGAAGGCCCCGCTCAGCAGGACCACTCCTGGTCCTGTGTCGAGCGCCCGGGCGAGCTCCGCCTTCAGGGCGTCGCGCTCGCGGCCCTGGACGCCGGCCCATCGCTGGGCGTCGTAGACCAGGACCTCAGAGCGCACCTCCAGGGCGGCCGGGTAGTCGTCGTGATCGACGCGCGTGTCGGTGAGATCAGCGAGCTGTGCTGCGACGGCCAGCCCTGGGCGGCCTGGGGTGTCGGACACGCGGACCTCCGCACCTGCCGGGGTGTTGGAACGTTCCAACACTTCTCCGGGAATCGTGACACATGGTCGCGGTCCGGCGCAAGGCAGGGCCGCAGCGCGCCGCGCCGTCAGTGAGGGGTGCGAGCCGTCGCGGCCAGCTCGCGACGCGGAGCAGCATCCGTGACGGGTCGGCGATCGGCCTTCACGACCAGGTGCGCCATCGCTGACGAGACGCGGGCGAAGGCGCGGATGCGCACGACCGCCGGGGCATCCTCGTCGACCATGACGTCGATCAGGATGGGCTCCACACCGAGGTCCCGCGCGTCATGCGCGAGGAGCAGGAGGTCGACGTCGGCGGCCGGAATCCCCTCGCGGGCGATCACCTCACCGGTGTGGATGAGCCGGTCGATCTGGGCTGCTGGGGTGGTCATGACGCTCCCTCCGGGATTCGGGCCATCGTTCGTTCTGGCTTCCTCTCGAAGGTAGGTGATCCTTGCAATAAACACAAACGATGATTATTGATCGTGTCGATCGTTTATGCTTATGTATACCCATGAGCCTCCCGGACCTGGACCTCAGGCACCTGCGTGCCCTCATCGCCGTCGCGGAGGAAGGCACGTTCATCGGAGCGGCGGACGCGCTGCGCCTCTCGCAGGCCGCGGTGAGCCAGCAGATCGCCGGCCTCGAGCGTGCCGTCGGGCAGCGCGTGTTCGATCGACCCGGTGGCCCCCGCCCGGTGACGCTCACCCCGGCCGGCCGGCTGCTTCTGCAGTACGCCCACCGGATCATGGACCTGCTCGCGACGGCGGCAACCGACCTCAACGATCTGGCGAGCGGCACCCGAGGGCGCCTGTCGATCGGCACGTACCAGAGCGTGTCGGTCCAGCTGCTGCCCGACGTTGTCCGGCAGGTGCGGCAGGCGGCGCCCGACCTGCTCATCAGCCTGATCGAGCACGATCGCAACGAGGAGCTCGTCGACGAGCTCCTCGCCGGGAGCATCGACGTGACCTTCCTCGCGGGCCCCTACGACCATGACGGCCTCGACCTGAGCCTGCTCGGCACCGATCCGTTCGTGCTGCTGCTCCCCGCCGAAGGCGAGCTCGCCCGTGCCCATCCGGGTCGCAGGTTCCCGACCGAGGCGCTGGCCGAGATCCCGCTCGTCGGCGAGCACGAGCCCCAGTACGGGGCGGGCACCATCAATGCCGGCCTCCGAGGCCTGGGCCTGCGACCCCGGTACGCCTTCCGGTCGTACGACAACGGCGCCCAGCAGGGCATGGTGCGCGCCGGGGTGGGTCCGGCGATCATGCCGCTGCTCGCCACCGACCCGAGCGATCCGGGGATCGTGATCAAGACCCTGCAGCCTCCCCTGGAGCCACGGACGATCATGCTCGCCACACGCAAGGGTGCGACCAGGACTCCCGCCACCGACACCTTCATGCAGATCGCGAAGAGGGAGTGCCGGGCACGACTGGCCCGCGCGCGCGCCTGACGCCGTAGGCTCCCGTGCCATGAGCGATGGTGCCGACGTCGTGCATGACTCTCCGCCTGCGGAGCAACGGCGCTCCTTCGACCGCCTGGTCAACTTCACGGATGCGGTGGTGGCCATCGCCCTCACCCTGCAGCTGCTCCCCCTCACCGAGATTCCCGGACCGCAGGACGGGGAGACCGTGTGGCAGGTCTTGGCCGAGAACTGGGGGCAGATCTTCGCCTTCCTGCTCAGCTTCATCATCGTGATCGTGATGTGGACCGTCCACAACCGGCTCTTCAACGTCCTGCGCACCTACGACGCCACCATCCTGTGGCTCAACATCGCGTGGATGCTGGCCATCGCCTTCCTGCCCTGGCCGACGGCGATGTACGGCAATGCGAACTCCAGCGAGGTGGTCGGTGGCGGCGGTGTGGGGCTGCTGTACTGGGCGAACCTCGCCCTCATCAGCGCACTCGGGAGCATGATCGCCCATCACGCGCGACGACACCCCGAACTCCTCGAGCCGGGAGCCCTCAGTCGCGGCTGGCTCGCCCAGACATCTCGAACCCGCTGGCGAGGCCTGGCCTTCACCACCTACCTGCTGATGGTCGGGGTCGCGAGCGAGCTCCTGGGCTCACACACGGGCTGGCTCGCCCTCGGCCTGTTCCCGCTGGGGCGCTTCTTCTCCGATCGAACGGCACCCGCACCTGAGCCCCACTCCGCGCAGGCCGCATCGGAATGAGTCAGCAGTGCCAGCGCCCACCGGCCCAGTGCGCGGCACCGGACATGGTGCGCTCCCAGTTCATGATGGTGTGGAAGGCGGCGTCCTGCCAGTAGCGCGGCCATCGATGCATCGGAGTGGCTCGCAGATCGGCCAGAACCTTCTTGGCCTCCGAGGCACCCATGAGTGCCTTGTGCTCCTTCGCCATCATGTAGGTCGCTCCCTTGGCGAGGGCGCGTGAGACCTGATAGGCCCCGAAGTAGTTGCCCCCCGGATTCACGACGTCGTAGTAGCCCTCGCTCTCCCGCTTGACGATGCACAGACGACGCTCCTCGGCCACCGGCCGGAAGAAGCGCCCGCGATAGAGGCTGCGCTCGATACCCCGGAGGTCCTTGGTCTGGGGCGAGTGCAGGGTGAACCGCGTGAACGCGGCCTGTCGGACGGCGATGGCCTGGCGTGCGGCAGATGCCCGGCTGGCCTGCTCGGCCGCAGCCATGCGGCGTGCAGCGGCTGCCATCTGGGCCGGTGACGGAGCCGGGCGAGCCGGTTGGGCCACGGGGGCCTGCTCGACGACGGCCTGCACCAAGGCGGTGTCGGACTGTGCAGCCGGGGCCACGACGATGGCTGTGACCACGGCGGTGGCCAGGACGCCGAGGCTGATGGCTCCTGCACCACGAATCCACGAACGAGCGAGCATGGTCCCTCTTCATTCGGCATCACCCGGTCGGGGCGATGCGTCATGACGATGCAGGTCACCGCACCCCCGGGGCGTCGGTCTGCCCCGGCGGTGCTCTCCAGCCCCCTGCCCGGCCAGCGCGAATCCCACGCCCTGGCACTGCTGAGCAGTCAGCTCCCCGCGACGGCCTTCGCGAGGGCAACGCCTCGGATGCACCTGCGGGTGGCGGGCTCATCCGTGCCGCACGATGGGGCCCGAGGACCTCATCGCGGTCCACGACGTTACGCGGCAGAGGTGACATCCGGGCCGGCCGATGCACCGGTGAAGCGACCCAATTGCCCGAATTGGAAGGGAAATCCCGTGACCTTGGCAACAGGGAGTCAGGATCCCCGCGGCACCTCCGTGTGAGATGGATCTCCCGGGCACGTCGTCCCGCCCGGCGTGTCCGCGGCTCGTCGACGCGTCAGCGAGCGACCAGCGCCAGGACCACGATCACCCCGGCGATCACGGCCCCGATCACAATCCACGGCACCGTCTTCCTCATGCGATGGAACCGGGGCTTGCCCGTGCCGTCCGCAATCTCCCCCTGGGCGCGCAGCCGGTCATTGGCCCGCGCGATGCGCTGAGCCTTGGCGATGCGATCCTCAGCCGAGGCCTCCTTGACGCCACCGGACACGAAGTCGTCATCGAGCACCAGCTCGTCGATGCGGTCGAGGTCATCCAGCGGATCGGGCTCGCTGCTCATCGGGCTCCCTTCGGGTGGGACTGCCAGAGTACGTCGTTGGCACCGAGCGCCCTCGCTCGGTGGCCTACGCTGCCGGGCACGCACTCATCCGAGGGGGAACCATGGATCTTCAGGGTCGCACCGCCATCGTGACCGGTGCCTCGCGTGGCATCGGCAGGTCCATTGCGGAGCTGTTCGCAGCCGAGGGCGCCCAGGTGGCTCTCGTCGCCCGATCCGCCGAGACCCTCGAGGAGGTCTCGGCCGTGATCCGAGCCGCTGGCGGATCCGCCCTGACGATCCCCGTCGACGTGACGTCGCCCGAGGCCGCCGACGACATCGTCACCGCGACCCTCGACGCATACGGCGGCATCGACATCCTGGTCAACAATGCCGGCGGCAACACCTTCATGTCACCGATCGCCTCCCTGCGGGCCTCCGGGTGGGCCAAGGCGATCGCCCTGAACCTCGACGCCTCGGTGCGCCTGATCCAGGCCGCCCTGCCCTCGCTGATTGCCAGCGGCCACGGCTCCATCGTCAACGTGTCCTCGGTGTCGGCCTTGAGAGCCGCGCCCATGATCGGCGCCTACGGTGCAGCGAAGGCGGCACTCGTCTCGGCGACGCAGACCCTTGCGGTCGAACTCGGAACCCAGCCCGTCCGCGCCAATGCGCTCGTTCCCGGCTGGATCGCGACCGACCTGACGGGCTTCCTGCGCGAGGACGAAGGGATCGAGCACACGGTGCTCGATCGAGTGCCGATGGCACGGTGGGGCCGTCCGGAGGAGATCGCGCAGGCGGCGCTCTTCCTCGCCAGCGACCGCTCCTCCTTCATGACCGGGCAGTCCCTCGTCGTCGACGGCGGCCTCAGCGCCAATCCGTGACCACGCGCTAGCCTGACCACACCCACCGCGGAGGAGCCCCCATGAGCACCCTGATCACCATCGCCGTCGTCGCCCTGCTCGTCATCGGCGCCATTGCGCTGGGCGTCAAGTTCTTCAACACCTCCGTCGAGGATCAGGAGAAGGACAAGAACTGGGACTGAGCCCGGGAGCACTCCCTATTCGGCCTTGCAGGCCTTGATGAGGCTGCGAATCCCCTCGATGTCCCCGGGGCTGAGCGTGTTGTTGTCGTCGACCAGGTAGTACATGACGTTCTGCGGGTTGGTGCCGTGCCCGAGCCCGAGCACGTGTCCGAGTTCGTGCAGGTACACAGCACTGCGCTCCTGCGCACTCGCCTTCTTCACGTACTCGATACTGAGGACGACGCTTCCCTCGACGATCTGCTTGGAGTCCTTCCACACCTTGGTCGGCGACGCGAACCCGACCGTCCGCTGATCGAGCAGCGAGGAGTCCTTCTGCGGCAGGAACGCGATGTAGACATGGCGCTCGCTGGGATGCACCTCGCTGGTGACGACGAAGTTCGTATCGTCGTAGATCACCGGCACCTCGCCGACGAACTGGAAGTCGAGTCCGGAGACCGTTCCCCACTTGGCAAAGTCCTGGGTGAACTGGTTGCGGGCCATCCGAGCGTCAGCAGCACTCACCCGACTGGTGTCGATGCTCCAGGTGATCGGGGTGTCGCAGTCAGCCCAGCCGCTATTGATCAGGTCGGGTGCTGCACCCGCGAAGATCGATGCCACCTGGGATTCCGCATAGGCCACGACACCGACGATGGAGAGGAACACGGCCGACACCACGACAGTGGCCAACTGCCAGGCCGGCTTGCCCTTGCGGCGGTCGGAGACGCGCCGATCCGAGCGGCGACGATCCGTGCGCTGGGCCTCTCCAGAGTCCTCATCGGACCGTCGATCGTGCTGACGGCGATTGCCGATTCGTCGCTCGGGAGGCCGGGACTTCTGGAAGTAGTGCATGCTCGCCATGCCCAGGGCGAAGGCCGCAAGCGTGATGAGAACCCACCAGTACCAAGCCATCGTGTCACCTCCCGTCGCCCAGTATGAGCCACGCACGGGGTGGACGAAGGATCAGCAGCGCTCGCTGGCCGGTCAGTCCTCTGGCACCGGTCGCGTGCGATGGAGCCACCAGAGTCCCAGGATCGGGAGCGCCAGCGGGATGAAGAGATAGCCGCTGCCGAAGGTCGACCACACGGAGGCCGAGGGGAAGGCACTCGGCGCGACGAGGCTCGCGGTGCCGACGATGAGGACCCCCGCGAGCTCGATGGCGATCGCCGTGGTGGCGACCCGGCGGGAGGTCTTATCCCCACGGGCAAGGGCCACCGTCGCGACAACGTAGATGAGGGCGGCAGCGGCCGACAGGGTGTAGGCCACCGGAGCCTCGTCGAAGCGCGTCAGGATCTGGACGAAGGACCGAGCCGTGGCGGCCAGGGCGAAGACCGCGTAGACCACGACCAGTACGCGTCCGAAGCCGCGGTTCACACGGGTCTCAGACACCCGACCACACCTGCTGAGCACGGACGACCATGAACGGCACGACGAGCAGCGCGACGAGAAGCACTGCCGAGGCAGCACGCGACTTCTCCGCGCGAATCCACCACCCGGCAGCGGGGAGGATGGCGAGGAGGCCGAGCACGTACAGGGCGAACTCCAGCCGGGCGAAATCCGTCGTCCTCGTCACCATCGACACCAGGGCCCACACGGCGAAGACCACCTGGATCACCTCGACGACCCCCAGCGCGACCCAGAGGGAGCGACCCGGCGGCCGGTTGATGACCAGCAGCACCAACGGCCACAGCGCCAGGACGAGCGGAGCGACGATGGCGAGCGTCGCGAGGGGGCCGGTCATCCGGCGACGAGCGAGCTCAGTTCAGCGTCCTGGAACGGGTTCTCCAGCGTGCGCCCGTTGATCAGGACGGTCGGAGTCCCCCCGACGCCTCGGCCGAAGCCGGCCTGGGTGGAGGTCGCGACGAACGGCACATGGCGGTTCGACTCGATGCAGGCGAGGGTGCTCCTGCCTGCTCCCAGCTCGCTCGCGATGGTGGAGAGGGTCTCGATCGAGAACTGGCTGGCCGGTTCAGCCGGATCAGCGCTCTCGAAGACCGCCGTGTTGAACGCCGCGAACGTGGTCATGCCCTCGCCCTCCAGGACGCAGGCCGCTGCACTGGCGGCTCGGGCCGAGGCGCCCGGCGGATCCAGCGTCGGGCTCTGCTCACCCAGGAAGGCCAGGTTGTACTGCTTGACCAGCAGTCCCGAGTCAGGCACAAGCGCTCGCTTGACGAGCGCGGTCCCGATCTCCTTCTCCCATTTCTGGCAGTAGGGGCACTGGTAGTCGACGTA
>DMPC01000168.1:25730-25918 GCA_003456155.1 Actinomycetota bacterium
GTCGACGTAGACCTCGACGACCTGCGTGGCATTCGCATCACCGATCAGGACGGCACCGGTCGCGTCCACGCCTGCCGGAACGCTCGTTCCCTCGGGGAGTGCCGGTGCCGCGCCGATCGTCGGCGCCGCAGCGGCGGGCTGCTCTGCCGGCTCGGCCGCAGCCGCGGGAGCCTGCTGCTCCGCCGCGA
>DMPC01000152.1 GCA_003456155.1 Actinomycetota bacterium
GATGTCGCCTTCATCTACACGCCGAACTGGTGGTCGCTCCTCGTGGCGGTCATCGCGGCCGCCGCTGGCGTCCTGGCCATCACGAGCTCACGATCCATGGCCATCGTCGGCGTCTTCATCTCTGTGACCACGATCCCCGCGTCCGGAAATGTCGCAGTCGCAGCCGTGTTCGGCAACTGGGACGAGGTCGCCGGCAGTGCCGCCCAGCTCGGCATCAACATCACAGGTATGGCTGTGGCGGGGTGGCTCACTCTCGCACTGCGCCAGGTGACCGCCGAGCGCGTCAGTCGAGCGCTAGCTCGACGCGCACGACGGAAGCAATCTGCTCAGCAATAGCCGAGGCCTGCTCCTGAGTGGGCGCTTCAACCATGACGCGCACCAGGGGCTCGGTGCCGGATGGCCGCAGGAGGACGCGTCCGCGACCTTCGAGAGCAGTCACGGCCTCGCTCACGGCAGCCAGGACAGCGGGAGAATCATCGATCCGGGTCTTGTCGACTCCTGAGACGTTGATCAGGACCTGCGGGAACTTCGTGACGGCGGCCGCGAGCTCGGCAAGGCTGCGACCGGTCTGCGCCATGCGCGCCAGCACGTGAAGCCCGGTCAGCATCCCGTCGCCGGTCGTGGCGTACTCGGTCATGAGGACATGACCGCTCTGCTCGCCACCGAGGACGTACCCGCCGGCCCGCATCGCCTCGAGCACGTACCGGTCGCCCACGGCGGTCTCGACCACGGCGATTCCCGCCTGCTCCATGGCGATCTTGAATCCGAGATTCGCCATGACGGTCGCGACGACGGTGTCGCCTGTCAGAGAGCCGGACTCCTTCATCGCGTCGGCGAGGATCGCGAGGATGTGGTCGCCGTCGACGACCTGGCCCGAGGCATCCACGGCGAGGCACCGATCGGCATCACCGTCGTGGGCGATCCCGGCGTCGGCGCCGTGCTCCCGAACCGCCAAGACCAGCGAGTCGAGGTGAGTGCTGCCGCAGTCGAGGTTGATGTTCCAGCCGTCGGCCGCGTGGTGGATCGGGATGACGGTGGCACCTGCACTTGCATACACCTCGGGCGCGATTCCTGAGGCGGCCCCGTTGGCGCAGTCGACCACAACGGTGAGTCCGTCGAGCCGGTGCGGCAGCGTCGAGAGCAGGTGGTGCTCGTAGAGTCCGGCGGCGTGCTGCGCGGAGTGCACGCGCCCGACGTCCTCACCGACTGGCCGGTCCCACGGCTCACGGAGCCGCTGCTCGATGGCATCCTCGATGGCGTCCTCGAGCTTGTGACCGCCCCGCGCGAAGAACTTGATGCCGTTGTCGGGCATCGGGTTGTGGGACGCCGACAGCATGACCCCGAGATCGGCGTGCAAGGCCTCGGTCAGGTAGGCCACGGCGGGCGTAGGAACGACCCCGACCAGATGGACGTCGACCCCGGCACTGGCCAGCCCCGCCACCACGGCCGCCTCGAGGAACTCACCGCTGGCGCGGCCATCGCGCCCCACGACAGCCGAGGGGCGATGACCCGCGAAGGCCCCCGTGTCGGCGAGCACATGGGCCGCCGCCACGGAGAGATCGAGCGCCAACTCGGCCGTGACCTCGCGATTCGCGAGGCCACGGACGCCGTCGGTGCCGAAGAGCCGCCCCACGCGTACTAGCGCTTGCTGTACTGCGGTGCCTTGCGCGCCTTCTTCAGGCCGTACTTCTTGCGCTCCTTGGCCCGCGGATCGCGGGTGAGGAAGCCGGCCTTCTTGAGGATCGGGCGGTTGCCCTCCTCGTCGATGCCATTCAGGGCGCGGGCGATGCCCAGGCGAAGGGCGCCGGCCTGACCGGAGATGCCCCCGCCGTCGATACGCGCGATGACGTCGAACTTGCCCTCGGCGCCGATGGCGGCGAAGGGCTCGTTGACCTCCTGCTGATGCACCTTGTTCGGGAAGTAGTCGTCAAGCGTGCGGCCGTTGATGGTCCACTGACCGGTGCCCGGCACCAGTCGGACGCGGGCCACGGCCTGCTTGCGACGACCGGTCGCTGCTCCGGGCGCGGTCACGATGTCGCGCTGGACGGTGGGACGGGACGGGGTCTCGGAGGTGTACTCCGAGGGAGCCTCGATCTCGTCGTCGATGATCTCGTCGATGGTGGCCTCAGACACTGCCACTAGTCCTCTCGTTGCTTCCGACGCCGCTACTGAGCGACCTGGGTGATCTGGAACGACTGCGGCTGCTGCGCAGCGTGGGGGTGCTCAGAGCCGGTGTAGACCTTGAGCTTCTTCAACTGCTGACGGCCGAGCTTGTTGTGCGGGAGCATGCCCTTGACGGCCTTCTCGACGGCCTTGCGCGAATCCTTCTCGAGCAGTTCGGCGTACGAGGTGGCAGTGAGGCCACCGGGGTGGCCGGAGTGGCGGTAGGCCATCTTCTGCTCGCGCTTGGCGCCGGTGAGGGCCACCTTGTCAGAGTTGATGATGATCACGAAGTCGCCCATGTCCATGTGAGGAGCGAAGGTCGGCTTGTGCTTGCCGCGCAGGAGCTGCGCGGTCTGGGAGGCCAGTCGGCCGAGGACGACGTCGGTCGCATCGATGACGTGCCAGACGGGGGTGTTGTCTCCCGCCTTGGGGGAATACGTGCGCATAGTGCCGCACCTGTCTCTCACTCGTAGGGACGTGGGTTCTGCCCGTTTCCG
>DMPC01000102.1:0-162 GCA_003456155.1 Actinomycetota bacterium
TCGCCGTCGCCGTCGCGGGGGCCGCCGTCGCCGTCGCGGGGGAGAGGACGACGAGTCCGCCGAGGGCACGGATGACGAGGAGGAGTCCTCGGCCGAGGACGAGTCCGCCGAGGGCTCGGACGGTGAGGAGGGCGGGGGCACCCGTCGTCGCCGTCGCCGTCG
>DMPC01000102.1:348-529 GCA_003456155.1 Actinomycetota bacterium
CGCCGTCGCCGTCGTCGCCGTGGCTCGGGGGATGACTCCGACGGATCCGCGGATGAGCCGGGGACGGTCACCCGGGTCCGCGAACCGCGTTCGCGCGGTGGGGATGACGTCACGAGCCTGAAGGGCTCCACGCGACTGGAAGCGAAGAAGCAGCGACGCCGGGAGGGCCGGGAGGCCGGGC
>DMPC01000102.1:886-2115 GCA_003456155.1 Actinomycetota bacterium
GGCCGGGTGCAGAACGTGCTGCCCAGCATGGAGGCCGCCTTCGTCGACATCGGACGCGGCCGCAATGCCGTGCTCTACGCCGGCGAGGTCAACTGGGATGCGGCCGGACTCGAGGGCCAGCCCAAGCGCATCGAGTTCGCCCTCAAGTCCGGTGACCCGGTTCTCGTCCAGGTGACGAAGGATCCGGTGGGGCAGAAGGGTGCCCGGCTGACCAGCCAGGTGTCACTGCCGGGACGCTTCCTGGTCTACGTGCCCGACGGCTCCATGACCGGTATCAGCCGCAAGCTCCCCGACAACGAGCGCAGCCGGCTCAAGAAGGTCCTCAAGCGGGTCATGCCCGAGGACGCCGGTGTCATCGTTCGTACCGCAGCCGAGGGTGCTGCGGAGGAGGCCCTCGAGGCGGATGTCGAGCGGCTCAAGGCGCAGTGGGCGGAGATCTCCTCCGCGGCCAAGACGGCGAGCCCGCCGGCCCTGCTCTACAGCGAGCCGGATCTTGCGATCAAGGTCGTCCGCGACATCTTCAACGAGGACGTCGCCAGCCTGATCGTCTCGGGTGACACCGCATGGACGTCCCTGAGCGCCTACATCGGTGCCGTCGCACCCGACCTCGCCGATCGGCTTCGGCACTGGGTCGAGCCCAAGGATCTGTTCGCCGAGTACCGCGTCGATGAGCAGCTGATGAAGGCACTGGACCGCAAGGTCCACCTGCCGTCGGGTGGATCGCTGGTGATCGACCGCACCGAGGCGATGACCGTGGTCGACGTCAACACCGGCAAGTTCACCGGTCAGGGCGGCAACCTGGAGCAGACGGTGACGCGCAACAACCTCGAGGCGGCTGAGGAGATCGTCCGCCAGCTGAGGCTGCGCGACATCGGCGGCATCATCGTCGTGGACTTCATCGACATGGTGCTCGAGAGCAACCGTGACCTGGTGCTCCGCCGCCTGGTCGAGTGCCTGGGCCGGGATCGGACCAAGCACCAGGTCGCCGAGGTGACCTCCCTCGGGCTGGTCCAGATGACCCGCAAGCGGATCGGCTCGGGGCTGCTGGAGTCGTTCTCGGAGACCTGCGAGCACTGCAACGGGCGGGGCATCCGGGTCTCGTTGACCGCCGATCACCACCATGACTCCCCGAAGAGCCGCAAGCCGGCCGGCTTCGTGGATCCGGCGGAGGCCGCGGCCCGTGCCCTGGCCGCCTCGGGCGGGGTGGACGCGGTCGAGGTCGAGCCGGT
>DMPC01000102.1:2285-5374 GCA_003456155.1 Actinomycetota bacterium
CGGTCGAGGTCGAGCCGGTGGAGGTCGAGCCGGTGGAGGTCGAGCTGGTCGAGGTCGAGCCGGTCGAGGTGGACGCGGTCGAGGTCGAGAGCGCCGGGGAGCCGGCGGCAGGGGCGGTTTGACCCCTGCTCGGACTGTTCCGTATCCTTACCCCTTGTGCCTCGGGCCATTGCCCAGGCGCGTTCCAGACGACAGGAGTCAGTGGTGTACGCCATCGTTCGCGCCGGCGGCCGGCAGGAGAAGGTCGCAGTGGGCGACGTCGTTGTGCTCGATCGGCAGGCGGGTGAGCCGGGGGCGACCCTCGACCTGCCCGTTGTCCTCCTCGTCGATGGCGCCGCCGTGACCTCCGATCCCGCTGCCCTGGCCAAGGCCTCGGTGAAGGCGGAGATCGTCGACCACCGCCGCGGGCCGAAGATCACGATTCTCAGGTATAAGAACAAGACCGGCTACCGCCGCCGTCAGGGTCACCGCCAGGACCTCACCGCGGTCAAGGTCACCGACATCACCCCGGGGAAGTGAACTAGATGGCACACAAGAAGGGCGCATCCAGCACCCGCAACGGCCGCGACTCCAACGCGCAGCGTCTGGGCGTCAAGCGGTTCGGCGGCCAGCAGGTCAATGCGGGCGAGATCATCGTGCGGCAGCGCGGCACCCACTTCCACCCGGGTCACAACGTGGGTCGGGGTGGCGACGACACCCTGTTCGCCCTCGCGGCCGGCGCCGTCCAGTTCGGCACCCATCGCGGTCGTCGCGTGGTGAGCATCGTCACGGCCTAGCAGCACTGAGTCATCCGAGGGAGGGCAGAGCCGCGCGGCTCGCCCTCCCTCGCTCATTGCACGGCCCACGGCCACCGTGGGCAACCTGAGAGGATTCGGCCATGGCCACCTTCGTCGACCGGGTCACCCTGCATGTCCAGGGTGGTGACGGCGGCAATGGCTGCGCCTCGGTGCTGCGCGAGAAGTTCAAGCCCCTCGGGGGTCCTGACGGCGGCAACGGCGGCCGTGGGGGTGACGTGATCGCCGTGGTCGATCCCGGGGTCACCACGCTGCTGGAGTTCCACCACGGTCCGCACCGCAGGGCGGGCAACGGCCGACCCGGTCAGGGCGGTCACCGCAACGGCGCGGAGGCCGAGAACATCGTCCTGCGGGTGCCGAGCGGCACCGTCATCGCGACTCCCGACGGCGAGGTGCTGGCGGATCTGGTGGGCACGGGTTCGTCGTACGTGATCGCCCAGGGTGGCCGCGGGGGCCTGGGCAATGCTGCTCTGGCCTCGCCGCGCCGCAAGGCCCCGGGCTTCGCGCTGCTCGGTGAGCCCGGCCAGCAGCGTGATGTCGTGCTGGAGCTGAAGACCGTCGCCGATGTCGCGCTGGTCGGCTTCCCGAGTGCCGGCAAGTCGAGCCTTGTCGCGGCGATGTCGGCCGCACGCCCCAAGATCGCGGACTACCCGTTCACGACCCTGATCCCGAACCTGGGCGTGGTGACCGCAGGGGACGCCGTCTTCACGGTCGCCGACGTGCCCGGGCTCATTCCGGGAGCCAGCCAGGGCAAGGGCCTCGGCCTGGAGTTCCTGCGTCACGTCGAGCGCTGCAGCGTCCTCGTGCACGTGCTCGACTGCGCGACCATGGAGCCGGGCCGGGATCCGCTGGCCGACCTCGACGTCATCGAGCACGAGCTCGAGCAGTACGGCGGCCTCGCTGATCGACCCAGGATCGTCGCCCTGAACAAGGTCGACGTCCCGGACGGGCGCGCCATGGCTGACCTCGTCCGCCCCACCCTCGAGGAGCGGGGCTACCCGGTCTTCGAGATCTCTGCCGCCACGCACGAGGGGCTACGCCCGCTGTCCTTCGCGATGGCGCAGCGGGTGCTCACGGCTCGAGCCGACGCCGAGCCGGATGAGACCGCGCGCATCGTGCTCACCCCTGCACCCGTCGACGACTCCGGGTTCACCGTGGTGGCCGAGCCGGAGGGGTACCGGGTCCGGGGGTCGCGCCCCGAGCGCTGGGTGCGGCAGACCGACTTCAGCAACGATGAAGCCGTCGGGTACCTCGCGGATCGACTGGCTCGGCTCGGCGTGGAGGAGCGCCTCCTCGAGGTGGGCGCGAGTCCCGGATGCACGGTGATGATCGGTCCGGACGAGAACGCGGTGGTCTTCGACTGGTACCCCACGATCATCGCGGGCGATCCCAGTCACGCGAGCCCGCGCGGCACGGATGTCCGTCTCGGTGCCCGCACGGAGGAGCTGCCCGGAGGCCGGTCATGACCGCAGCCCGCGCTGGGGGTGACGAGTCCGGCGGCCTGCGTGCTCGGATCGCCGACGCTCCCCGGGTCGTCGTCAAGGTGGGCTCGTCGTCGCTGACGCGGCCCGGTGGTGGGATCGATGCAGCGCGGGTCGATGCTCTCGTCGAGCAGATCGTCGCCCGGCAGGCCCGGGGCCATCAGGTCGTCCTCGTCTCCAGTGGTGCCATCGCCAGCGGCCTGCCCGCGCTCGGGCTCACACGTCGCCCGCGTGATCTCGCGACCCAGCAGGCCGCGGCTTCCGTGGGCCAGGGAGTGCTGCTGGCCCACTACTCGGCGGCGTTCGCGCGGCATGGGCTGACGGTCGGGCAGGTCTTGGTCACCGCCGATGACGTCATCCGCCGGGCGCACTACCGCAATGCGCAGCGCACGCTGTTCCGGCTGCTCGACCTCGGCGTCGTCCCTATCGTGAACGAGAACGACACTGTCGCGACGGACGAGATCCGATTCGGCGACAACGATCGACTGGCTGCGCTCGTGGCACATGTCGTGCAGGCCGACGCCCTCGTGCTGCTGTCCGACGTCGACGGCCTGTATGACGGGCCACCGTCGGACTCGGGCGCCTGCCTCATCACCGATGTGCACGGGCCGCAGGATCTCGACCAGGTGCGGATCGGCGGAGTGGGCTCTGCTGGCGTGGGTCTCGGGGGGATGGCCACCAAGGTCGATGCGGCGCGCATTGCGACCACGGCCGGTATCCCGGTGCTGCTCACCTCGGCCGAGCACGTCGGCGAGGCTCTGGGCCCGGCGCAGGTGGGCACGGTGTTCCACCCGACAGGTGAGCGGACCTCGAC
>DMPC01000102.1:5686-8900 GCA_003456155.1 Actinomycetota bacterium
TTCTCGGCAGGCGACCCCGTGGAGCTTCTCGACGAAAACGGCAACGCCGTCGCCCGTGGTCTGGTCAACTTTGACTCGGCAGAGCTCCCCGGCCTGCTGGGAAGGTCGACGCGGGAGCTGGCGAAAGAGTTGGGGCCGGAGTACGAGCGTGAGGTCGTGCACCGGGATGACCTGGTGATCTTGCGTAGCTGAGCGGTGAGGATGACGGGAGGAGGCACGTGGACTCGCGAGAGCTGCGCCATCTCCATCCCGTGGGCGAGGAGCCCGATGTCCACCGGGAGATGTGGCACATCACCCTCACGGTTGCCGGTGAGGACGTACCGCCCGGTGAGATCCGTGCCGCTCTCGAGCGCCTGAGCGAGGAGCACCCCTTCCTGCTGGCCGGCCGGTACACCACCGATCGGGCTGAGGTGCGCTACTGGGAGGAGGCGCCCGACGTGTCGACGGCGCTGCGCATGGCGGTGCTGCTGTGGGACGAGCACGTCGCCACCGCCCAGCTCCCGGCCTGGCGAGTGGTCGGCGTCGAGGTCGTCGACCGCGAGACGTTCCACCGCCGGGGCCGCTACATCCACGAGCAGCCGGGGCTCGTGGCCGCCGGCCGCGTGATCCCCTTCTAGCCGTTCGTCGGCTGCGGCGTCGGCTCGGTATCGTCCGCATCATGACGACGACCCATCAATCCGTCGCGGCGACCACCGGGGCCGACCTCGCCGAGTCCCAGGACGACGGTGCTCGCGTCCGCGAGGTTGCCCAACGTGCTCGTGCCGCTGCGGTCTCCCTGCGCACCCTCACCCGCAACGAGAAGGATGCGGCGCTGGTGGCCATGGCCGCGGCACTTGATGCCGAGGCCGACCGGATCGTCGAGGCCAATGCGATCGACGTGGCGAGGGCGCGCAGCGCGGGCACCTCCACGGCCATCATCGACCGGCTCACTCTCACCGTTCCCCGCATTGCGGCCATCGCCCAGGCCCTCCGGGATGTCGCCGGGCTGCCGGACCCGGTGGGGGAGGTGGTGCGCGGCTACACCCTGCCGAATGGGCTCCAGGTCCGTCAGGTGCGCGTGCCCCTGGGCGTGGTGGGGATGATCTACGAGGCCCGCCCGAACGTCACCGTGGATGCTGCGGGCCTGTGCCTGAAGAGCGGCAATGCCGCGTTGCTGCGCGGCTCGTCCTCGGCGGCCGCCAGCAATGCGGCCCTCGTCGAGGTCATGCGCGAGGCCCTCGCCTCGGTCGGCCTGCCGGTCGACGCGGTGCAGGCGGTCCCGGGCGACTCCCACGCCTCGGTCGATCACCTGATGAAGGCCCGGGGTCTGGTGGACGTGCTCATCCCGCGCGGTGGGGCCGGGCTCATCCGATCCATCGTCGAGAACTCCCAGGTTCCCGTCATCGAGACCGGCGTCGGCAACTGCCACGTCTACGTCGACAAGGATGCCGACATCGACAAGGCAGTGGCGATCCTGCTGAACAGCAAGGCTCAGCGGGTGAGCGTCTGCAACGCAGCGGAGACCGTCCTCGTTCATCGGGATATCGCCGAGGCCTTCCTGCCCCGAGCCCTCGAAGCCCTGCGACAGGCAGGGGTCACCATTCACGGCGACGAGCGCTTCGCGCTGCATGCCACAGGCACCGGCATCGAGTTCGCGAACGTCACGGACGACGACTGGGCCGCCGAGTACTACTCGCTCGACATCGCCGCGGGCATCGTCGACAGCATCGAGGATGCACTGGAGCACATCAGGACCTGGTCCAGTGGGCACACAGAGGCCATCGTGAGCGACAGCCAGTCGGCCATCGGGCAGTTCATCGCGGGCGTGGACGCCGCTGCCGTCATGGTGAATGCGTCGACCCGCTTCACCGACGGGGGCGAGTTCGGCTTCGGTGCCGAGATCGGGATCTCCACCCAGAAGCTTCATGCGCGGGGGCCGATGGGCCTCAGCGAGCTGACCACCACGACCTACATCGTCACGGGCGACGGCCACATCCGAACCTGAGGTGCGCGGGCGGCTACAGTGGAGTCCACGATCATCAGCAGGCAAGCCCGCGCCGTGCTCGACCCGGAGGATCCATGACCAACGTCACGACTGCACTCGTCCTGGCCAGCGAGGCTGCCGAGGGCTCGGCTGGCCCGAGCCCCTACCTCTTCGGTGGAGTCGCGCTCGTGGTGCTCCTGCTGCTGCTCGCCGTCACCATGATGATCAAGGTAGGCGACTGACCCCGTGATCGGGCTCCGATGAGCGCCCTGCGCATCGGCGTCATGGGTGGCTCCTTCGACCCCATCCATCTGGGCCACCTCGTGGCCGCGTCCGAGGTCGCGCATCGCTTTGGACTCGACGAGGTGATCTTCAGTCCGACGGGTGAGGCGTACCACAAGGCTGAGGATGGCCGGGCCCCCGCGGAGGCCCGCTACCTCATGACCGTCGTCGCGACAGCGGCAGATCCGCGGTTCCGCGTGACGAGGGTCGACATCGATCGTCCCGGCCCCACCTACACGGTCGACACCCTCGCGGACCTCCGCGAGCAGTTCGCCGTCGAGCGTCCCGACCGCAGCATCGACTGGTTCTTCATCACGGGAGCGGATGCCCTCGCGGAGATCCTGCAGTGGCGGGATGTCGACGCGATCTTCGCGGCCGCTCACCTGGTCGGGGTCACGCGTCCGGGGCATGCCCTCGCCGATCCCGGGCTCCCGCAGGCGAAGGTCTCGCTGCTGGAGGTCCCCGCCCTGTCCATCTCGTCGACTGACATCCGGACGCGGGTCCGATCTGGGGCACCGATCGAGTACCTGGTGCCCTCCGGGGTCGCGAATCTGATCGCCAAGTACCAGCTCTACGGCCACGCCCGCGCCGACCGCGGGCACTGATCCGTGTGAGAGGCTGGGCTCTCCTGCTCCTCCTCATTTCCCCTTGCTAAGGAAACCCCCGTGACCGCTGCACCTGAAGCCGTCGATCTCGCCGTGGCTGCGGCCGAAGCCGCCTCGGCGAAATTCGCGACCGACATCGTCGCGCTCGACGTCAGTGAGCCCCTGGCCATCACGGAGGTCTTCGTCCTGTGCTCGGCGGCGAATGACCGTCAGGTGCGCGCGATCGTGGATGCCATCGAGGAGCGACTGCACGGCATGGGAGCTAAGCCGCTGCGTCGTGAGGGGGAGACGGAGGGACGCTGGGTGCTCCTCGACTTCGGTGACATCGTGGTCCACGTCCAGCTCGCCGAGGAACGCATCCACT
>DMPC01000102.1:9112-9966 GCA_003456155.1 Actinomycetota bacterium
TGATCCCGCTGCCGGCTGCCGTCACGACGGATCAGGGCGCGGACGACAGCTCGTCGTGAAGGCCCGACGCATCATCCTGTGGCGGCACGGTCGCACGGAGTGGAACGCCGAGCAGCGATTCCAGGGCCAGTCCGACATCCCCTTGGATGACGTGGGACGCCAGCAGGCAGCCCAGGCTGCCCGGCTTCTGCAGCGCCTGGAGCCTGCCCGGATCATCAGCTCCGATCTGATGAGGGCGCGGGAGACCGCGGAGGCCCTCGCCAGTCTCGTGGCACGGCAGGTCGACACCGACGAGCGGCTCAGGGAGACGTACGCCGGCTCGTGGCAGGGGCTCACGCGCCGGGAACTCGAGGAGCAGTTCCCCGACGAGCTGGCGAGCTGGTCCGCGGGATCCCAGATCAGGCCCGGTGGGGGAGAGACGCGGGTCGAGGTGGCCGATCGCATGGTTGCTGCCATCGACGAGGCGCTGACGACCCTCGAGCCGGGGCAGACCCTGGTGGTCGCGACGCATGGTGGAGCCGCGCGTGCGGCCACCGGCGCACTCCTGGGCCTGCCCCTGGAACACTGGGCGGCGCTCGGGGTGCTGACCAACTGCGCCTGGTCGGTGCTGGCGGAGAACGTCCCCGCAGCATCCGGACTTCGCCATGGACCGCCCTGGCGACTTCAGGAGTACAACGCCGGATCCCTGCCTGTTGTGGCCCTCGCTGATGACCGCTGAAGCCGGGTGGGTGTCTGGTCGGGGCAACTGCTGCATCGTGTATCGTTCTGACTCCCGCACGGGGCTGTAGCGCAGCTGGTAGCGCACCTCCATGGCATGGAGGGGGTCAGGGGTTCGAGTCCCCTCAGCTCCACTC
>DMPC01000223.1:0-2429 GCA_003456155.1 Actinomycetota bacterium
CGAGCTGCGGGGGCGGTGCGACCGTGGCGGGCGATCTTCGGTCCCCGGCTCGGTGTCGCGGTCGCCTCCCATCGCCGACCTGGCCGCCATCTGTATTCCACACAGACCGCAGCTGCGATGCTCGGGTGGGCGCGGCAGGAGCGGATCCCCGTGGTGCTCACCAATGCCGTGCGGTACCGCGACCCGCAGGACTCCCGTGTGGCGGATGTCCTCGATTCCGCACGTCGGCTGGTGCCTCTGGACTCCCGGCATATCGAGCCCGATACCGGTGAGGCCTTCTTGAAGGATGACCGGCAGATGGCGGCCATCGCTGCGGAGATCACCGCGGCGGCCGGGGAGAGCAGTGCGCAGCGGGTGCTCGACGACACTCGGCGGCTCGCCGAGTTCTGCGTGCTCGACCCGCAGGCTGATCTCGGCCTCGGGGAGGTGTTCGTGCCCGAGCTCGATGTGCTGCTCCGTCGCCCCGTGCCGCAGGAGGAGGCCGATGCGCGGGCCACGGTGCTGCTGCGCGAACGATGTGAGAGCGCGATCGATCGACGCTATGCGCAGTCCGTGGACCGTCGTGCCGCACAAGTGCGGCTGGAGGAGGAGATGCGCACCATCACGCATCTGTCCTTCGCCGGCTACTTCCTCACGGTGGCCGAGGTGGTCGACATGATCCGCAATCGAGGTGTCCGCGTTGCGGCGCGCGGCTCGGGGGCCGGGAGTCTGGTCAACCACCTGCTGGGCATCTCCGGGGTGGATCCGCTCCGGCATGGCCTGCTCATGGAGCGCTTCTTGTCCCCGCTGCGGCGCGCCCTACCCGATATCGACATCGACGTGGAGTCTGCGCGACGGGAAGAGATCTACCGATGGATCTTCGAGCGCTTCGGTGCCGAGCGCACGGCTGCCGTCTCGATGATGGAGACCTATCGGGTGCGCCATGCCGTGCGCGATGTCGGGGCTGCACTGGGCATGCCCGCGGCCGACATCGATGCCTTCGCCACCTCCTTCCCGCACATCCGGGCCAGGGATGCCCGTCATGCCCTGGCGGATCTGCCGGAACTGCGTTCGTCCGGGTTCGGCCGACTCGCCGCCACCGGCCAGCTCGACACCTTCCTTGATCTCGTGGAGCGGCTCGATGGCCTGCCGCGCCATATCGCCCTGCATCCCTGCGGCGTGGTGCTCTCCGATGCCACCCTGCTCGATCGCACTCCGGTCGAGGGAAGTTCTGCCGGCTTCCCGATGAGTCACTTCGACAAGGACGACGTCGAGGAGATGGGTCTTTTGAAGCTCGACGTCCTTGGGGTGCGCATGCAGTCCTCGATGGCGCATGCGGTCGCGGAGATCTCCCGTGTGGGCGGGACCTCGCTCGATCTCGATACGAAGGTGCTCGACGACCCGAGCACCTTCGCGCTGATCCAGTCGAAGCAGACCCTCGGCTGCTTCCAGATCGAGTCACCCGGGCAGCGTGAGCTGATCGGCAAGTTCGCGCCGGAGACCTTCGGCGACCTCATCATCGATATCTCACTGTTCCGGCCCGGCCCGGTGAAGTCGGACATGATCACTCCGTTCCTGCGAGCCCGTCAGGGCTGGAACGAGCCGACCTACCTGCATGACGACCTCCGCCCGGCGCTGGAGGAGACATACGGAGTAGTCGTCTTCCATGAGCAGGTGCTGCGCATCGTCGCGACGATGACGGGGTGCTCCCTGGCGGAGGCCGATGAGACGCGCCGGGCCCTTGGCAGTCCTGAGGGGCAAGACGACGTGCGGGCCTGGTTCTATCCGGCGGCGCTGCGGCGCGGGTATGCCCTCGATGTGGTGGAACGCGTGTGGGACGTCCTGCGCGCGTTCGCGTCCTTCGGGTTCTGCAAGGCGCATGCTGCAGCCTTCGCCCTGCCCACCTACCAGTCAGCATGGCTGAAGGCGCACCATCCGGCGGCGTTCTACGCGGGCATCCTCACCCACGATCCGGGCATGTATCCGAAGCGGCTGATCCTCGATGATGCTCGCAACCGCGGGGTGCTGGTCCTGGGCCTGGACATCAATCGATCGGAGGACGTCTACCGGGTGGAGCCCTTGGCCGACTCGGTCGCGGACTCACGGGTCGACTCGGTCGCGGACTCACGGGCCGACTCGGTCGCGGACCCACCCGCGCTCGGCATTCGCATTCCCCTCACCGAGGTGACCGGCATCAGTGAGGCGGAGGTGGCGAGCATCCTTGCCGGACGCCCGTACACCTCACTGTCGGATGCCTGGCAGCGCAGTGAGATCTCTCGTCCCATCGCTGAGCGACTGGTCGTTGCAGGAGCCTTCGATGCGGTCCACCACCTGGACATCCCCGTCCACGCGCGACCCCGCGGACGCCTCACCCGTCGCGATCTGCTCCTGCAGATCACCGATCTGGAGCGGTGGACTCGATCGGCGCGTCGTTCCGGGGGGTCGCGTCG
>DMPC01000223.1:2699-8234 GCA_003456155.1 Actinomycetota bacterium
AGCGCGGGAGGGTCGCAGGAGGGGAGGTGGGGCGCGGGTGCCCAGTTGGCGCTGGGACTGGACGTGCTGCCTGCGGAGGCCTCGGGGCTGCCGGAGATGACCTCGGCGGAGCGGGTGCAGTCCGAACTGGCCGTCCTCGGCATGGATGTCAGCAGGCATGTCGTCGACTTCCATGCACCGATGCTCGAGAGCCTGCGTGCGGCCGGGATGCGGCTGGTGCGCTCACGCGACCTCGTTCAGCAGCGCTCGCGCAGTGAGGTGTTCGTGGCCGGAGTGAAGGTCGCCGTGCAGACACCCCCGATCCGCAGTGGTCGCCGGGTCATCTTCCTGACTCTCGACGACTCCACCGGGCCGGTCGATGCGGCGTTCTTCGACGACATCCAGGGCTCCTCTGCGAGCACAGTGTTCTCCGCCTGGCTCATGCTGGTGCGAGGGGAGTTGCGACGCACCGGCCCACGCGGGGTCTCGATCCGGGCCACCGGTTGCTGGGAACTCGACCGGATCCGGCAGGAGTGGCTGGTCGGGGGCGCGGCAGCCGTCTCGGATCTTGTGGCCGATCCGGCCGAGGGCACGGGGGACGAATCCTCCTCCCCGCAGCGAAGACGCGTCCTGGTGCATGCCAGCGGCTTCCGCCAGTCGCCCTACGCAGACGTGAAGCCGGCCGGTGCTGACCGGATGGTCCCATCACCGGGGTTGTGGCACGCCAGCCCGGGAAGCAGTGGAAGGCCCGCGTCGTGAGCCGGGAACCGGAACTGATCGGGATCCGGGAGAGACAGGGCCATCAGGTCGGGACCTCCTTCCCTTTCCTTGCCCCCGATCGCGGGCTGACACTCGTCATGACGGCTGACGAGCATCTCCGGGCGGTGGCCGACCGCCCGGTTCAGCGGCCAGAGGAGGTGGTCGGCATGGCCGCCATCCCTGCGGGGTTGACCTCCGCGGAGGCCTCCGCACGCCTCGCTGCCGATGGTCCCAACGAACTTCCTGCAGCACGGCCGCGCGGTCTGCTGCGCCAGGTCTGGGATGTCCTGCGCCAGCCCATGCTCCTGCTGCTGCTCGGAGCCGGAACGGTGAACTTCCTCCTTGCTGAGCCGCTGGATGGCGCCGTGCTCATGCTGTTCGTCCTCGTCGTGATCGGGATCTCCCTGGTGCAGGAGCACAAGACGGAGAACTCCCTGGCCGCCCTCCGCGAGCTGTCCACGCCGCGTGGCACGGTCATCCGTGACGGACGCCCGCAGTCGATCGCCGGCCGGGATGTCGTTCGCGGCGACGTGCTCCTGCTCTCCGAGGGCGACCGGGTACCTGCTGATGCGGTCCTCGTCGAGGCCGTGAACGTGTGTGTCGACGAGTCCGCACTCACGGGCGAATCGGTCCCGGTGATCAAGACGCCACTGCGTGACGGCGTGTCCGAAGACGACATGGGCGCACCGGGAGGTGATGGCACCCCCTGGATCTTCTCGGGGACCCTGCTGGTGAAGGGGCATGGCACGGCCGTCGCCCGTGCGACAGGCAGCGCCACCGAACTCGGTCATATTGGCGTGGCCTTGCGATCGATCGAGACCGAGCGCACGCCGCTTCAGCGTGAAGTCGATCGACTCGTCGTGGTGCTTGCGGTGGCGGGAGTCGCCACCGCCCTGCTCGTGGTCGTCGTCTACGGACTCACGCGAGGCAACTGGCTCGAGGGCCTGCTCGCCGGTATCGCCACGGCCATGGCGATGCTGCCCGAGGAGTTCCCGGTCATCCTCACGGTCTTCCTCTCCCTCGGTGCCTGGCGTCTGTCGCGCACGCGGGTCCTCACTCGCCGCTCCGCCGTCATCGAGACGCTCGGATCCGTCACGGTCCTGTGCGTCGACAAGACCGGCACCCTCACGAAGAACGAGATGACGGCGAGCGCTCTCATCGTCGATGGTGAGCTCCATGATGTCGGTGCGGGTCCCCTGCCCGACCAGTACCGCTCTCTCGTCGAATCGGTCGTCCTCGCCTGCCCCGTGGCGCCGTTCGACCCGATGGACCGGGCCCTCGCCCTTCTCGGCGCGCAGTTCCTTGCGGGCACTGAGCATCTGCACCCGCAGTGGCTGCTGGTTCGCGAGTATCCGCTCTCCGGCTCCCTGTTCGCGCTGTCGCATGTGTGGCGCGATCCTGCGACGCACACCCTCACCGTGGCGGCGAAGGGCGCACCGGAGGCGGTGGCCGACCTCTGTCACCTCGACGCGCACCAGCGCGTCGCCCTCATGGGAGATGTTCAGGCGGCCGCCGAGCGAGGACTGCGCGTGCTGGCGGTGGCGCAGGCTCGATTCCCGGCAGACCAGCAGCTGCCGGATCGGCAGCAGGACTTCCCGTTCGAGTTCCTCGGACTCGTCGGGCTGCACGATCCGGTGCGCCCCGGCGTGGCCGAGGCGGTCGCCGAGTGCTCGCGCGCCGGCATACGCACGGTGATGATCACGGGCGACTATCCGGGCACCGCACTCGCCATCGCCCGGGACATCGGACTGGATCATGCCGCGGGCTGCATCACCGGTCCCCAGCTCGACGAGATGGGAGATGCCGAGCTGGCCCGGCGGGTGGGTGAGGTGTGCGTCTTCGCGCGCATGGTCCCCGAGCAGAAGCTGCGGCTCATTCGAGCACTGCAGGCCAACGGCGATGTCGTCGGCATGACAGGTGACGGAGTGAATGACGCACCGGCCCTGAGCTCGGCGGACATCGGCATCGCGATGGGTGCGCGCGGCACTGATGTCGCGCGCGAGTCGGCGGCGCTGGTGATCACGGACGATGACTTCACCTCGATCGTCGGCGGGGTGCGCCAGGGGCGTGGCATCTTCGCCAACCTCCGCAAGGCCATGGGGTACGCGATCGCGGTGCACATCCCGATTCTCGGGATGGCGCTCATCCCGGTATTCCTGGCCGACTGGCCGCTGGCCCTGCTGCCGCTGCAGATCGCCTTCCTGCAGCTCATCATCGATCCTGCCTGCTCCGTGGTCTTCGAGGCAGAGGCAGTGGATCCGCGCACCATGGACGTCCCCCCGCGAGGGCGGTCCGAGCCTCTGGTGGATCGCAGCCTGCTCGTGATCTCTGTCCTCCAAGGGCTGTCGGCACTGGCGGTCGTGCTCGCGGTCTATGTCTGGGCTGTGTCGTCCGGAAGAACCGATGACGTCGTGCGCTCGGTCACCTTTGTCACCCTCGTCCTGGGCAATCTCGCCCTCATCCTCGTGAATCGCTCCCGGCGGCTCTCGGCCGTGGGTGCCCTGCGCCAGAGGCGCAATCCCACGGTGGTGTGGATCCTCGGCGGGGCGATGGCCCTTCTCGTCGTGCTGCTCTCGGTCCCGGTGCTGCGTGAGGCGTTCCACCTGGGTGGACTCGGGCTCGTCGACTGGGCTGTGGCCCTGCTCGCCGCCGTGGCTGGAGTCCTGTGGTTCGAGGTGTGGAAGCAGCGTCGGGCCTTGCCCTGGTGGCGCGGGCAGCGGGGTAGGCGGGCCAGCCCCGGAAGGAGAGGAAGGCCGACAGCATGAGGGCGACAGCATGAGGGCGACAGCATGAGGGCGACAGCATGAGGCCGACAGCCGTCCGATCCGGAAGACTGGTCCCGTGAGCCGCAGTCAGGTCCGTCGACCCAGCGGAAGACTGGCCTTCGACGGTCCCGATACCGACTGCACGATCCTGCACGTCGACATGGATGCCTTCTACGCCTCGGTCTCCCTGCGTGATCGTCCACACCTGCACGGCACCCCGGTCATCGTCGGTGGCGGAGGGACGAGAGGGGTCGTGCTCTCGGCGACCTATGAGGCCCGTGCCCTGGGCGTGCACTCAGCGATGCCGATGTCCCGGGCCCGACGCCTTGCGCCTCAGGCCACCGTCATCGAGCCCGACCACCAGCAGTACGCCGAGGTCAGCCGCAACGTCATGGCCCTGTTCGGCTCGATCACTCCGATCGTCGAGCCGCTCAGCCTCGACGAGGCCTTCCTGGATGTCTCCGGATCGCTGCGCCGTCTGGGCTCGCCCACCCGGATCGGGGAGCTCATCCGGGCCCGGGTGCACGATGAGCAGCAGATCACCTGCTCGGTCGGCGTTGCGAGCACGAAGTTCGTCGCGAAGCTCGCGTCCACTCGGGCGAAGCCTGACGGGCTGCTGATGATCCCCACCGATCGGGTGATCGACTTCCTGCACCCGCTGCCGGTCGGCGCGCTGTGGGGTGTGGGGGAGAAGACCGAGGAGCATCTCGTCCGGCTGGGCCTGCGCACCGTGGGCGACATCGCGAACACCCCGGTGGCCACCCTCGAACGCGCACTGGGCCCGGCCTCCGGCCACCATCTGCACGAGCTGTCCTGGGGGCGCGATCCCCGCCCCGTCCGTCCGGACGAGCCGGAGAAGAGCCTGGGGAACGAGGAGACGTTCGCCCACGACATCGACGACCCCGAGGTGATCCATGCGCACCTCCTGCGCCTCGCCGACCAGGTTGCCGGTCGGCTCCGCCGCTCAGGCCAGGTGGGGCGAACGGTCTCGGTGAAGGTCCGGTTCGCCGACTTCACCACGCTGACCCGGTCGCGCACGCTCACCAGCCCCACCGACGTCGGCCGGGAGATCTACGACACCGTACGCCACCTCTACGACGCCCTCGGGCTGGAGCGGGTGCGGATCCGGCTGGTGGGAGTCCGGGTCGAGGGGCTCGCGGCGGCGGCGGAGGCTCCCCGTCAGCTGCTGCTCGGCGAGGAGGAGGGGGGCAGACGGGAGGCCGAGGTGGCGATCGACACCCTGCGGGCCCGCTTCGGCGCGGACGCCGTCCGTCCAGCCCGTCTGGTCGGCCCTCCGGAGGGCTGACCGGGCAACTTCGGGGCACGGGTTTCGCTCCGGCGGGAACCTGCTTATCCTTGGGGGGACGGTCCCGGGCCATCCGGGTCGTGCATCCACCGGTGGAAAGGGGTCCCTCGTGCCACTCTCCGAGCATGAGCAGCGTCTGCTTGAGCAGATGGAGAAGGCCCTCTACGCCGAGGACCCGAAGTTCGCCACCAGCCTGAGGTCCTCCCGGGGCGCCAAGGCATCCCGCGGCCGCGCCGCCTTGGGCGTCCTCGCCCTCCTCTCCGGGATGGGCCTGCTCCTCGCCGGAGTGACCACCACCATCATCGCGCTGGGCGTCCTGGGCTTCGTCGTGATGCTCGTCGGCGCGGTCATCATCTACTCCGCCTTCCAGTCCCGTGGCGCAGCCCCCGCGGCCGAGGGAGCCGAGGTTCCGCCCGCTCAGGGCCCGACCGGCTCGGCCGGCGGCTCCACGGGAGGTTCCGCCGGCGGATCCTCCGGATTCATGGACCGCATGGAGGATCGCTGGCGTCGTCGAACCGAGGAAGGCCAGTAGCGCCACGCGCTCTCAGCGCCCCAGCGCTGCGCCGACGCGTTCGGCACCCGCATCGCCACGACTGCTCCCTCTGCGGCAGGATGCCCTCATGAGCAACGACACCCCGACCACCGTTGTCCCTGCCCAGCTCGGACGGTTCTTCGAGGACTTCGCGGTGGGGACGGTCTACCAGCATCCCTTCGGCCGCACCATCA
>DMPC01000048.1 GCA_003456155.1 Actinomycetota bacterium
TGCCCAGGCCGATGGTCTTGGAGGATCCGATCGGCAGTGACGTGCCGTCGAGGTACTGCACCGTCGAGCCGAGTCCGGTCACGTCGACCGACACCTCCGGACCCTTCGTCCACAGCAGCGTGATGTTGCCCTTCGCCCCTGTCAACTGGCACGCCTGAACGACAAGGCCGTCCGCGCAGCGCGTCATCTGCCGGCCCACCAGCCACGAGTACGTCTGCTTCCACGCCTGGATCGTCTGCGGGGTGCCGGCATTGAGCTGGATACCCAGCTTGTCGTAGTCGGCCTGCGTCCACAGGAACCAGAACAGCGAGTCCACTCCGTACTGCACCGACTGGATGAAGGACTGCGAGAGGTAGGCAGCACCGGTGCTCGGATCGATCGCACGGCGATCCTGCCCCAGCCCCGCAAGCCCGTAGTTCAGCTCGGTGTCGAGGATCGGCCTGGCCGGTGCTCGGTTCTGCACGAGCAGCGTCTTGAACTGGGCGATCTCCTCGATCCGCTGCGCGGGACCACCATCAGCGGCCGGGTAGGAGTGGACGGTGTAGCCGTCGACGGGCCAGTAGCGCTTCTCGAGCTCGCGCAGGTACTCGGGGTACTTCGTCGCGAAGGCATTCGTCGAACGCGTGCCGGTGCTGGAGGCGTAGAGCTTTCCGCAGGCGCGCACGTTACTGTGCACGCGCGACGTCAGCTCTGCAAGATCGGACATGGACCCGGTCCAGAACGTCTCGAGATTGCCCTCGTTCCAGGCCTCGAAGGCACGAATGGGCGTGGAGCCCTTGTAGCGACTGCAGACCTGGCTGATGAACCTCGCCGCATCGTCGAGATTCGTCGGCGGGACGGCACCGCTCTTGCCACCGTTCGCCCACCCAGGAGTGTCACCGAGGACGTACATAACCTTCGCACCGATCCGCGACGCCATCGCCATGGTGGCATCGAGCTTGGTCCAGTCGATCGGCTTGTCCTTGTCCGGCTGCATCTGCCGCCACGAGACACCCGCATCCCACAGCCGCAGGTACCCAGTCGGGACTCCCGGATCACCCCAGTCGACCGGGGCCGCCACGCCGAAGAGCTCGCTGGTGATAGGGGCCGTGGTCGCCTGGCCCGAGTAGTCCTGGAACGGCACCTTCACGACGGTGGTCCCCCGATCGACGCCATCGGGGTCGATCACGGACGTTGTCACGGTCGTGGGCTGCGGTATCCGGGCGATCTTGTACTGCTCGGACGCCATCGCGATGACGTAGGTGCCGGAGAGCATGCCCTCCTCCTTGCAGATGCCAAGGACGGCCTCGAGCTGCTGGAGCTCGTCGGGCGCGAGCGAAAGCCCCCAGGAGACCACATTGAGCATACGGCTGCCCTCACGCCAGCAGATCTGGTCGATCGCATCGTCCGCGTTCAGGATCGCCTTCACCTCCGCATCAGTCCACTTCTGGCTGCAGATGGTCACGATGAATTCATTCGTCGCCATTGCCGCCAACGTGAACAGGCCTCGATTGCAGTAGGTGCGGTAGACGATTACCTCGATCTTCCGGTCCTTGAGGGCGACCTGCGCCTCTGCCTCCTTCTTGGTCGTCTCGCTCACGATCTGCTGCGTGGCCGCGAGGGCCGACACGGCCCTGGCTCGCGTCTGCACGCCCGCAGCGGGCGTGGAGCGATCGACCTGCGTGGCCCAGGCCAGCCGCTGCTGCGGGGTCCACTGCGATGCACCCTGGCCCCACGCCTCAGCCAGGGTCAGCGCCGTGGCGAAGGTGACGTCCTTCGCCCTCGTCACCTTCTTGGTGCCGCCGTCGACCCACCACACGCCTCCGGACAGCGCGCACTTCTTGCCGACCTTGGGCTTGGTGTAGGCGGCATCGATCAGCATGCGCTGGCGCAGGTTGCAGCCGCGCTTGTCCTTGCCCTTCGCCACGGCCGGAGGGATGAACGACGACGTGCCCTTGTAGCCGGACATCATGGGCTCGACCGGCGGGATCTGCGCCAGGAACTCTTCGAGGGTGCCGGAGATAACCGGGGCCTCAGCAGCAGGACGCGATCGGTCAGCCGCGGGCTCGACCGCCTGGGCTGTGCCTACCCCCGACGGGAGGAGTCCCAAGAGCAGGGCGGACACGAGAGTCGACACGGCAACGCGGGCACCCAGGCGAATGTGCATGCGCGCATGCTGTCATGCGGAAGGGGCCAGGGGGTCACTCTCCTCCAATGTCCCGCGAGAGGGAGTCCCAGACCACGGCCCGGACCCTCTTCTCATAGTGATGCTCCCCCTTCGCCACGCCGCGCAGCCGACCCGCGACAGGCTCCACCTGATCGGGATCGCCCGCATGGGCGGCGACGAATCGCCGGAGTTCGAACACCCGCACCTGGAGGGCCATCCGCTCACTGTTGGCGCTGCTGGCCCGATTGGCGAGTGTCGGCTCGTCATCCACGGCCCGCTCCAAGGCTCCGTCCGGGCCGGCATCGAGGAGAGCGTCGGCGTCGAGTCGATCGGCCAGGTCGTCCAGGGCGCGAGCCACCGCGCTCCACCACACCCCGGATGCGACGGGCTCGTCCGCGAGTGCCAGAAGCGACGATCGATGGGTGGTGATCATGATGCCTCCCGGGTCCGGATCCACTGGTGCGGGGCGGGGGTCACCCCCCTCGCTCCTTCAGTGTCCGTCGGCCAGGGCGCTGTGGCCCCGTGGGGCGGACCCAGCAGTGACGCAGGTGTGTCGCACATGTGTCGCGCAACGGGAGCACTTCAGGCGAGCAGCGACCCCGGATCGTCCGGAATGTCAGCGGCATGCTCCTGCAGGGCCTCGAGGGGAACGATCGCGAGCGCTGCCTCGTTGGTCGCCCGCAGGACGACAGGAGCGGCCAGCCCCTCCTGATAGGACTGCAGCCAGCGACCCGCACAGACCGCCCAGCGATCTCCGGGCTTCAGGCCCGGAAAGCCGTACTGCGGCATGGGGGTCGAGAGGTCGTTGCCCACCGCGCGCTGATGCTCTAGGAACTCCGCCGTGACGACAGCGCAGACCGTGTGCGAGCCGAGGTCGTCCGGGCCCGTCGTGGTGAAGCCGTCACGGTAGAAGCCGGTCACGGGATCCATGCCGCACATCTCCAGCGGCTCGCCAAGGACACTGAGCTGAACCGGGGCCTCATCCATGGAGTCGAGGCTAGGCCGCCGGGGGCATTCCTGCATACCCGTTGCCGTGGAGGCCTGCCTCACCTACCGTCGTCCCGTGACCGAGACACTGCCGCGGCTGGACCCGCACACGGATGCCTTCTACCAGGATCCCTACCCGACGTACGCCCAGCTGCGCGATCAGGCGCCCGTGTACGAGATCCCCGATCAGCCCGGCCTGTTCTTCGTGACGACGTGGGCGCTGGTACGAGAGGCCCTCATGGATCCGGAGCGGTTCAGCAACCACATGCCGCCCGCTCGGCGCGATACGCCGCCGCCGGAGGTGCTGGCCGAGGTCGAGGCGCTGCGGGCCCAGGGCTATCCGTACCGGCCGGCCCTCGGCACCAACGACCCGCCCGATCACACGCGCTACCGCAAGATGGTGAACCGCTCGTTCACCGTGCGCGGCCTCGCGTGGATGGAGCCGCTCGTCGACGAGGTCGCCGATCAGGTCGCGGCGGCCCTCCCCGACGGCGAGGTGGTCGATGCGATGGAGAACATCACCGTGCCCCTGCCGGTGTGGGCGATCATGCGGATCCTGGGAGTGGAGGACGACTACCGCGACGACCTCCGCCGCTGGTCGGATTCCTCCAATGCCGCGCTCGGAGGGAAACTGTCGGCCGAGCGTTGGCTCGAGGTCGAGCGCGATGTGCTCGAGTACCAGCAGGTGATCTGCGGGATCCTCGACGACCGACGCGAGAATCCGCGCGATGACCTGCTCTCCCAACTCGTCCAGGCGGAGGAAGGCGAGACTCCCCTCACCAACCACGAGCTCGTGTGGCTGGTGCGCGAGCTCGTCGTGGCCGGCAACGAGACGACCATCCGAGCGCTCGCCGACATGATCGTCCGTATCGATGAGATGCGCGCGAGCGATCCGTCGGTCTGGGATCGCATTCGCGACGATGAGGCCTTCCGGCGGGGCCTGGTCGAGGAGGGGATCCGCTACTCCTCGCCCGTGATGGGCCTGTGGCGGCGGGTGACCCGCGACACCGAGCTGGGCGGCGTGGTGATCCCCGAGGGATCCACGCTGTTCCTCGCGTATGGCGCAGCCAACCGGGATCCTGAGGTGTTTGACGACCCTGACGCCTTCGACCCCCTGCGCGAGAACGTCAAGGAGCACCTGGCCTTCGGCCACGGTATCCACGTGTGCGTCGGCGCGGGACTCGCCCGCATTGAGGCGTCATCCGCGCTTCGTGCTCTGGCCGAGAACGTGACGGCCCTGGAGGTCCTCGATCCGGGAACTCTGCGGTTCGGCCCGAGCTTCGGCCTTCGCGGAATGATCGAGGTGCCCGTCCGCGTCCACCGACGAACCGCATGAGCGGAGCCACGGCTGGTGACATTGTCACGGCCCTGGTGCAGGCATGCGAGCGACGCGACCTTGATGCGGTGTGCGCGCTGGTCACGGACGACATCGAGTACGACAACGTCCCGATCGGCAAGGTCCACGGACCCGAGGGCGTGCGGTCGGTGCTGTCGGGCGGCGTCACCCAGGCAGCAACCGAGGTCGAGTGGGTGGTGCACCGGCAGATCGAGTCAGGTGACATCGTGATGAACGAGCGAACCGACAGGTTCCTCGTCGACGGCCGCTGGGTCGAGATCCCGATTGCCGCCGTGTTCGTCGTGCGCGACGGAAAGGTCGCCCTGTGGCGTGACTACTTCGACCTGGAGACGTACCGCCGCCAGCGGGGCTGATCCGCGCAGGACGCTGTGTCAGGTCGAGCGGTGCGGCTGGATCGCATCCGCGGGAACGGTGCCGAGTCGACCGGCCTGATAGTCCTCGAAGGCCTCGACCAGCTCGGCCTTCGTGCACATGACGAAGGGCCCATAGGCCGCCACCGGCTCGCGCAGCGGCACGCCGCCGAGCAGGAAGACCTCCAGGCTGGGCGTACGTGACTCCTGGCGATCGTCAGCACTGATGACGACTGAGTCACCCTGCTCGAGGACGGCGAGCTGCCCGGCGCTGAAGGGTCGGCGCTCAGCACCGATGCTGCCGCTGCCGGCCAGGGCGTAGGCGAGGGCGTTGTACTCGCGGGGCCACGGCACGACCACCTGGGCGCCCGGCGCGATGGTGATGTGCGTGATCGCGAGCGGGGTGTGCGAGATTCCCGGGCCTGAGTGGCCATCGATACTGCCGGCGAGGACGCGCACCAGTGCGCCGCCGTCGGGTGAGGAGAGGAGCGAGAAGTCGGCGCCCTGCAGGTCCTGGTACTGCGGGGCAATGCGCTTCTTCTCCCGCGGCAGGTTGATCCACAGCTGAAGGCCGTGGAAGAGGCCACCGGCCTCGACGAGCTCGGCCGGCGGAGTCTCGATGTGCAGGATGCCGTCGCCCGCGGTCATGTACTGCGTGCCACCGGGACGGATGCGTCCACCACCGCCGTTGGAGTCCTGGTGGATGAACT
>DMPC01000099.1:0-732 GCA_003456155.1 Actinomycetota bacterium
GAGGCGCCAGTTCTCGATCGCCGTGCCGACACCGGGGATGCGTCCGGCGAGTTCGAAGGGTGCGATGTCGACGGACTTCTGCATCAGGACGGTGGCGTCCTCGGCCTGCTCGTAGAACTGCTGCGCAGCGGCATAGTCGCCCGAGGTCAGGCCGTCAGCCGCGCTCGACAGGTTCGCCTGGAGGCCGTAGCCCCCCGCCGCCAGATTCACCGCTGACCAAGCCAGGCCCGCCTGCATCCATAGGACGAATCCGCCGACCCCGGCGATGGCGAGGCCGCCAAGCACGAGGCGTGGACGGCTCACAGACACCTCGTGAGTATACGGAGGACGCCCCTTCGGACCGGGGTTCCGCAAGCTCCCGGAACTGCGCCCAGTGGCCGTTCGCGGAGCGGGTGGTGGGGGTCAGTAGGCGCCGTCGCCCGCGACAACGGCCTTGACGGTCTTGGCCACGATGACCAGGTCGAGCGCAGGAGACCAGTTCTCGATGTACTCGAGGTCCAGGCGCATGCGCTCGTCCCAGTCGGTCGTCTTGCGCCCCGACACCTGCCACAGTCCCGTCAGGCCGGGCTTGGTCAGATGGCGGCGGTGGTCGGCGTCACCCAGCAGTGGCATCTCATCGACGAGCACCGGGCGCGGCCCCACGAGAGACATCGACCCGGCGATGACGGCGACGACCTGCGGCATCTCGTCGATCGACCAGCGGCGCAGGAATCGACCGAAGGGAGTGATGCG
>DMPC01000099.1:1031-2162 GCA_003456155.1 Actinomycetota bacterium
TCTGACCGCCACGGCCCACGCGCTCTTGGAAGTAGAGCATCGGCCCCTTGCTCGTGAGCGGCACGCCGATCGCGGCCACCAGCATGAATGGCAGGAACACGAGGAACAGGACGACGCCGAAGAGCACATCGAGGGATCGCTTGATCGCGCGCTTCGGGCCGGTCAGGTGCGGCTCGTCCAAGTGCAGCAGCGGCAGGTCGGCGGCCATGCGCATCGACACTCGCGGGCCCGCGACATCGCCGACCGTGGGCGCGACGAGCAGGTCCACGCGCGGGCCCTCCAACCGCCAGGCCAGGCGCTGGATCACCTTGGGGCCCATGGCTGGGGAGCCGGCGACCGCCACGGTGTCGGCGTCCTGCAGCGAGATGCGGGTCATGACCTCGTCGAGCCAGGCATCAAGCCTCTCCTCCGACGCATCGGCCGAGATCTCGTCGATCTCGTCGACGACGGTGAAGCCGGCGACCGGGTCACGGTCGAGCATGTCGACGATCTCCGTCATCGCGTCGCCCTGCCCGATCACCACGGTGCGATGCAGGAAGTGACCGTAGCGGCGCTCATGACGCAGCCACGCGCGAAGGCTCCACCGCACGACCAGCAGCAGGACGAGGCCGACGACGAACGTGATGAGGACGAAGCCGCGGGAAAGCTCGAGCTTGAAGGCGAAGGCCACCAGGGCGATCGCGGCGAACACCGCAGCAGTGGCCGCCACGACGCGCTTGAACTCCTCCGAGCCGACACCCAGGATGCGGGTGTCGTAGGCGCCCCGGAGGACGAGCACGGCCATCCATGCAGCGACCACGACGACGACGAAGGAGACGTAGGTCGGGTCGTTGAGCTCGACCGAGTAGGGGATGGCCCAGCGCAGGATGAAGCCGGTGACGCCCGCCACGATGACGGCGAGCAGGTCCAGGAGGACGGCCCGTGTGGCGTACACCCGGAGGGGGTCGCGCCTCAGATGCGGACGGTCGCGGTGCGAGTGGGCCTCAGCCCAGCCGATCCGCGAGGGCATCACCAGCGGGATGGTGTGCTGGAGGTCATCAGGGGCGGCAGATGCGGCGTCCGGCGTCGTGCGATCTTCGAGCGACACGGGGCACCTCCTTCGCCAGCGTTCGCTCACGGTAGCAGCGCCCG
>DMPC01000099.1:2377-2846 GCA_003456155.1 Actinomycetota bacterium
CGGGGATCACAGGCAGGTGACGCCGACGGCGATTGCGGCCTTGTGAAGAGCGCGGTCCAGGGTGGCCAGAGGCTCCCCGCTCATCATGGCGACGTGCAGGTATGCGGCGTCACACGCGGTGAGCCGGTGCTCGTGGGCCAGGCCCAGAATCGCTTCGGGATCCCCCTCCTCCACCACGGCGAAGGGCAGGGACAGCAGTTCCGTCAGCAGCCAGGAGGCGTGCGCCTGGGTGACCGCCCCTCGGCGGAGCCACACCGTGACCGCGTTCATCACCTCGAATCGCCACAGGTGCGGGACCAACACCACGTGCTCGTCCAGCAATGCCCTCTTGGCGAGACTGGCCGGCGACGCGGCATCGGAGAACCACTCCAAGGCCAAGGAGGCATCCAGCACGAGGCCCTTCACTCGCGGCCTTCCTCGATCGCCGCCTTGATCGACAGGCCATCGGGGAGCTTCACCCGACGCTCGT
>DMPC01000099.1:3019-3480 GCA_003456155.1 Actinomycetota bacterium
CGCTCGTCCACGCGCCGCCAGTAGTCGGCCCAGTCACGCCGGGCCGGGGTCGGCGTCATCGCCACCAGCCGCGCCACCGGGCGGCCGTGCTTGGTGATCGTGATCTCATCGCCGGCTTCCACCCGCGCGAGCAACTCGGACAGACGGGTCTTGGCCTCGAAGGCCCCCACGGTGATCGTCACGCCCTCAGCCTAGGCTCGTATCAACCAGTTGCCAACCAGTTGATCCCGCCGTGAGCTTCCGCCACGGCCCGAACAATCCCGGCGACTACGGAAGGGGCGTTCCCCTGCCGGTGCGCATCACTGCGTGTAGAAGCGGACCGGGATCTCCGTCAGGGTCACCTCGGCGCCGGCCGAGGACTCCGTGCAGTTGGCCAGCGGGTCGCAGACCAGGGCCGTGCCCTCCGGCGCCGTGAACGGCACCTCACCGGACTGCGCCCACGCCACGACCCAACTGGACCC
>DMPC01000099.1:3754-4637 GCA_003456155.1 Actinomycetota bacterium
GCGCGAAGAAGCCCTGCTCGGCATCCGAGCCCGGGAACGCCTGCACACCCAGCAGCGGGTACTCACGAGGAGTCCAGATGTACCAGTAGGAGCGGTCGACGCCGTAGCGCAGGTCGTCGATGTACGTCCGGACGACGAAGCCCGCGGCCCGCGCTCCGGTGATGTCCTGCTTGGGAAGATCGCCCGGGCCGGCGAGGCCGTAGTTCAACTCGGTGTCCCACAGCGGCAGATCCGGAGCACCCGCCTCGGTGAGGTAGCCCTTCACCGCATCGAGCAGCACACCACGGGCCGCCGGATCGCCGTCAGCGGCCGGGTACGTGTGCACCGCGAAGACGTCGACCGGCCAGCCCTTCTCCCCCAGCGCCTTGAGGTACGCAGGGAAGAACTTGTCGAACGGGCCCGTCAGTCGCGTCGAGGGAGACGCCGACACCACGAGGGCGTCCGGGTCGATCTTCTTGATGATGTCGTAGGCCCGCTTCGTGAGCTCGGCCATCTCCTCGGGCGTGCCGTTGAAGAAGTTCTTGAGGTTCGCCTCGTTCCAGATCTGGTAGGACGAGATCCGATCGCCGTAGCGGGTCGCGACCTCCGTGACCCAGGCATCCCACGCAGCCAGATCCTTCGGTGCGCTCGCGGCACCCGGCTGCGGGTAGTCGTCGGGGTTGACCTCCTTGGCATTCCACTCCGGCGTGGTGCCCAGCACCATCAGCACGTCCGTCATGCCCTTGGACTGCGCGTTCTCCAGCGCACCCTCGAGGTTGTCCCACTTGTAGACGCCCGGCTCGAGCTCGATCTGCGACCACGCGGTGCCGTTGTCCCACAGGCGAAGCGCCCCGAACGGAGCTGACGCCCATGCGCCGCCCTCAGCGCCCTCGATGTGCATGCC
>DMPC01000099.1:4888-6926 GCA_003456155.1 Actinomycetota bacterium
CGCCGCCCGACGCGTCAGAACCCCCGGAGGAGCACCCCGCAGCCACGAGGCCGGTGGCAGCGACAGCCGCCGTGAGCAGGACTAGCTTGCGGGGTTTCCGAACCATTGCGGCATGCTTCCAATCGTCACCTGGGACCCTGCCGTGACCGGCGTGCACTGGTTGAGCGCATTGCAGGTCTGGGTCGCGTTCGCGGGCACCGTAAACGTAGCCGACCCGGAGTTGATCCATGCGATCACCTTCGGGTTCACGTTGTCGCCGAGCTGGCAGACATTGGGCTGACCGCCCTGGCCCGCCTGGCAGGAGTAGAAGGCGCCGCTGAGCCAGTTGCGGGCCGTCTGGTAGCCCGTGGCGCCCTCGGTGCCCGTGTACATCTGGATGCCCACGAGGCTCGAGTTGTTGTACCAGTAGTACCAGTAGCCACGACCGATGCCGTAGAGCACGTCATCGAGGTAGGTCTGCGCGACCCAGCCGGCGGCGGTCGGACCGGAGATCACCTGACGGGCGATCGCCCCCGGGCCGGCGATGCCGTAGTTCACCTCGGTGTCCCACAGGGCCTTGTTCGCCGGCACGCCCGCCTTCTTCATGTCGGCCTGCACCTGCTTGATGTAGGTCACGCGATCGGCCGGGGTGCCGTTGGCCGCGGGGTAGCCGTGGAAGGAGATGACGTCGACCGGCCAGCCGGCCTTCTTGAGGGACTTGAGGTACTTGGGGAAGAACTTCTTGTAGGCGCTCTGCAGGCGCACCGTCGTGCTCGCCGCGACGATCTTGGCGGACGGGTCGTTCGCCCGGATGATCTTGGCGGCCTCCTGGGTCAGGGTCGCCATCTGCTTGGCCGATCCGTCCCAGAAGGTGGTCAGGTTCGCCTCGTTCCAGATCTGGTACGAATCGATCGAGTTGCCGTACCGCTTCGTCACCGCGGTGACCCAGTTCCGCCAGTCCTTGATGTCCTTCGGCATGGACGCCGCGCCCTTGTTGGGGTACTTGCCCTGCTTGGTGTCCGACGCCGCCCACGTGGGGGTCGAGCCGAGGACATACAGGATCTGCAGGTTCTGCTGGTTGGCGTTGGCAATGGCCGCGTCGAGGCCGTTCCACCAGTACTGGTTCTTCTTCTGCTGCACCTGGCCCCACGCGACGCCCGAATCCCACAGGCGCACGGTGCCCTCGTTCACGGTCGCCTGCTCACCCTGGGAGATCTGCGGGATGTGCATGCCGAAGTTCACGTCCGTCACGGGGCCTCCGCTGGAGTCCGCCAGGGCGGGAGCCGCGAGGGAGGCGCCGGACACGGCGAGGGAGACGGTCAGAACGGCTGCGGTCAGTGCACGACGCATGCGAGAAGGCCTTTCGGGTTCCAGAACAGGTCTTTTCGACCCTAGCCCAGAATCGGGGGAATTCAGGTGACCGACGCCGGGGGTGGGGCGCCGAGGTGGCTACCGTCGGCGGAGCACGTACAGGCTCTGCCCGTCCGTCTCCCGGCCGTACTCGAACCGGTCGACCGCCAGACCCGCCGCGTTCACGTGATCCTCGAAGTGGCGACGGGAGAAGCGCGTGCAGTGCAGCCGGCCCTTCCACTCCAGCGGGCCGTAGCCCTCCGGGTTCTCCTCCCAGCCCGGGACGTCCTCCTCCACGAAGCACGTCACAAAGGCCCGGCCGGACGGCGCCAGGGCCTCGGCGATCAGCGCCAGGTAGGCCGGGGTGTCGTCGTCGTTCATGTGCGAGAAGACGGAGTAGGCGTAGAAGACGTCGACGGAGTCCGGATCGGCCCCCAGGGTGCGCTCCGGCGTGCCGTCAGGGTTGTAGCGCTCGTTGCTGACGTCGAGCAGGGTGAACCGGAACCCCGGCCCGGCCAGGTTGCGGTCGGCCCACTCGATGAGTTCGGGCTGGATGTCGACCCCGTGGTAGTCGGCGATGCGGCCGCCCGTGAAGCGCTCCCGAACCCCCACCGCCAGCCGGCCTGCTCCACAGCCCCAGTCCAGGAGCCGCGAGTCGGCCGTCAGGCCGCAGTACTCCTCGAGCCGGGTGACGTCCGTGACAGCCGTC
>DMPC01000201.1:0-2187 GCA_003456155.1 Actinomycetota bacterium
AGTGTCGGCTCTGCCCCGACGAAGTCGATGACGCAGGTGAAGGTCCCCTCGACCTCCCCCGGCGCGGCCACGGTGTCGGCTCCCAGCTCCAGGGCGAGGGCCCGCTTCTGAGCCGAGGCATCGACCACGGTGATCTCAGCGTCGGATCGCATCTTCAGCCATTGGAGGCCGAACTGGCCGAGGCCGCCGGCTCCGATCACGAGCGCCCGAGGGGACTTCGCCGCGGCCAGGGTCGCCAGGGTGTGATCAACGGCCCGGTAGGCGGTCAGCCCACCGCAGGCCAGGGGCGCGGCATGAACGGGATCGAGGGTGCCCAGCGGCACGAGGTAGCCGACGTCGGGCACGGCCATCCGTTCGGCGTACCCGCCATCGCGGAACAGCCCGGCCTCGGTCGCATTCGGGCAGATCATCTCCTGCTCGGACGAGCACGCCCAGCAGTCGGGCTTACGGCAGCCCCAGCAGGCGTAGACGAGCACCGGTCCGAGGTCCGGATGTCGACCGGCGATCTCGTGGCCGAGGATCACGGGCAGCGTGGTGGGGTAGTCGCCCGCTGCGGCATGGAGGTCCGAATGGCAGATGCCGCAGGCGAGGACGTCGATGACGGCCCCTCCGGCAGGGGCGGCGGGCTCGGGAGCGTCGCTCACCACGAGGGGGGAGCCGGGAGCGGTGAGAGCGACGGCGCGCATGGAGGGCCTTTCGGTCGGAAAGCCGGACGGGAGGCACCTCGAAGACTACATTTATCAAGTATCCGAAATCTCAGAATCTGGGAGGTTCCATGGCGTGGGATCCGGCCGAGCGCGATCGAGTGGCGGCCCTGTGCGAGGAACACGACATCCACACCGTCGAGTGCGTCATCGTCGACACCTGGGGCATGCCCCGAGGCAAGCGCATTCCCGTCCGCCAGTTCCTGCGCGGGGGCGGCTTCCACATCGCCAACGTCGTCTACACCTGGGACCCCACCTGCTTCATCTTCTCGACGCCGTGGGTGAACGAGGAGGACGGCTTCCCGGACATGCACGCCGTGCCCGATCTCTCGAGCTTCCGTGTTGCCGGCTGGACCGAGGGCGTCGGCATCGTCATGTGCGACACCTTCGACAACTCCACCCACGAGCCGGTCGCCATGGATGCCCGGAACATGCTGAAGAGGCAACTGGCTCGAGCCGAGTCGATGGGCTTCGGGGTCGACGCGGCGACCGAGCTCGAGTGCCACTTCTTCACCCCGGACTGGAAGCCGATCTACGAGGACATCAACTGCTACTCGATCTACCGCGGCTGGGAGATGGAGCCGTTCATGCTCGACATCCGCGAGTCCCTGCGCAAGACGGGCATCGAGGTGGAGGCCACGAACGTGGAGTACGGGCCTGGCCAGACGGAGATCAATCTGCGCTATGGCCCGTTGATGGAGATGGCGGATCACACGGTCTACTTCAAGTACATCGTGCGCCTGGTGGCGAAGCGCCACGGCCTCAATGTGACATTCATGGCCAAGCCCTTCCTCCTCGAGGCGGGCAACGGCATGCACGTCCACCAGTCCCTGACGAAGGATGGCCGAAACGTCTTCGCCGAGCAGGACGAGGACACCGTCCTCGGCAACAGCGTCATGCGTCGGTACCTGACCGGGCTGCTCGCGCACCACAAGGAGCTGCAGCTGATCATGACGCCGACCATCAGTGGCTACAAGCGCGTCCAGGACTACTCGTTCTCGCCCACACAGGTGACCTGGGGGCTGGACCACCGACTCGTGGGCGTGCGGTCGATCGTGGGGGCGGGCAGCGGCAATCGATTGGAGGCCCGCTGGGCCGCGGCGGACGCAAACCCCTACCTCGTCCTCGCCGGCTGCCTCGCGGCCGGTCTGGACGGGCTGGAGAACGACTACGAGTTGATGCCGATGGTCGAGGGCGACCCCCACGCTGATGAGCGATGGGAACGTCTTCCGGTCGGCATCACCGAGGCGATCGACAACTTCGACACCCCCTTCACCAGGACCGTGTTCGGCGATGTCTTCGTCGAGAACTTCCTGATCATGCAGCGCCGCGAGGCGGCGGAGTTCGCCGAGCATGCTGACCAGGGAGATGACGTCAGCGGCTGGGAGCTGACTCGCTACCGTGCGGTGATGTGACGGTGACTGACCCCGCGGCGCTGCGCTTCCTCCTGATCAGCCATGAGCCGGAGGCGAAGCCTGCTCTC
>DMPC01000201.1:2511-2765 GCA_003456155.1 Actinomycetota bacterium
CGGGCTCGCGGGTGGGTCGAGCCGGAGATCGACCTGATCCGCACCCTCGTGAAGGACGACATCCCCTACCTCGGAGTCTGCTTCGGCGGTCAACTGCTCGCGGAGACGCTCGGGGGGCATGTCGAGCGGGCACCCGTGGAGGAGCAGGAGATCGGCCTGGTGACCTTCGACCAGGATGCCGCGCTACCGGTACCCGCGGGCCCGTGGTTCACCTGGCATGAGGACCGTATGGTCGTCCCGGACGACGTCGAGGT
>DMPC01000052.1:0-321 GCA_003456155.1 Actinomycetota bacterium
ACAAGTTCCAGTCGTCGAAGAAGGCGGGAACGATCACGAGCCTCGAGCTGTTCGCCTCCACCAAGGCCCAGGCTGACCGGGCAGCCAAGGGGGCGGCGGCACGCATCGCCGGGTCGGCCATCGATCTCACCCTCGTCGTGCGCGGGAACCCGCTGGTCAAGTTGAACCGGTTGATCCAGGTCGAGGACTTCGCCGACGCCTCCGGCATCCATACCGTGAGTGCCGTCACGCATGTGTTCGATCCCAGCGCCGGCGGCTTCACCACGGACATCTACTGCACCGGTCTCGACGATCGATCCCTGGGCAACCTCGCCGTCAAGG
>DMPC01000052.1:545-1211 GCA_003456155.1 Actinomycetota bacterium
CGGCAATCGTGAGCGACATCAACGATCCCAAGAAGCTGGGTCGCGTGAAGGTGTCTCTGCCGTGGCTGGACGCCAAGTACGTCTCGGACTGGTGCCGCGTGCTCCAGCTCGGTGCCGGCGAGAACGTCGGCCTGCAGTTGANNAGTTGATGCCGCACCCGAAGGACGAGGTCATCGTCGCCTTCGAGAACGGTCAGCTGGACTCCCCGTTCGTCATCGGCAGCGTGTTCGGCAAGGCCTCCGGAAAGATCCCGAATGCGAAACTGATCGAGCAGGGCAAGCCTGTCGTCACCGCTCTCACAACCAAGGCCGGCCACCAGCTGATCTTCGACGACAGCAGCGACTCCTCGAGCATCACCATCCAGGTGAAGAACGGCAACTCCTGCTCGATCGTCCTGTCGGACAAGGACGGCATCACCGTCACGACCAAGGGCGACAACTCCGTCGTCATCAACAGTGCGCAGGACGTGATCGTGAAGTCCGAGCGCAATGCCAAGGTGACCGCCAAGGACGTTGCCGTGGACAGCAGCGGTCCGGTCAAGGTGAACGCCAAGGGCAAGGTCGACGTCACGGCACCCAACATCAACGTCGCCGCTACATCGGCTCTCAAGCTCAAGGGCACGAACGTGACGATCGACGCGACCGCGAGCCTGACCATGAAGGCAGC
>DMPC01000052.1:1533-1709 GCA_003456155.1 Actinomycetota bacterium
GCCGAGCGCGCCATGCGCCTGATCCTCGGCACCGCCTATGGCGAGCGCCCGATGCGCCCGGAGTTCGGCTGCGCCATCCACGACATGCTGTTCGAGCCCGGGACCATCGACCTGCTCAGCCGGATCCAGGTGGAGGTCGGGGACTCCCTGGCTCGCTGGGAGCCACGGGTCGATGT
>DMPC01000052.1:1902-4302 GCA_003456155.1 Actinomycetota bacterium
GAGGTGAAGGCGGAGTTCGGTGACGATCCCTCACTGGTGAACATCACCGTGAAGTACCAGTTGAAGGGGACGTACGATCCCCGCAACCTCCTCGTGCCCTTCTACGTGATCCCAACAGAGGTGGAGCCGTGACCCTGCCCGCACCCAATCTCGACGACCGCGGCTTCCAGGACCTCGTCGACGAGGCCAAGCGCCTCGTGCAGCTGCGCAACCCGAACTGGACCGATCACAACGTCTCCGATCCGGGAGTGACGCTGATCGAGACCTTCGCCTACATGGCGGACCAGTTGATCTACCGCCTGAATCGGGTGCCCGATCGGCACTACGTGAAGTTCCTGGAGCTCCTGGGCGAGCGGCTGATTCCCCCGGGGGCCGCCAGCACCGAGATCGAGTTCCGGCTCTCCATCGCCCAGGAACTCGATGTCATCATTCCCGCGGGCACGCTGGTGTCCACGCCGCGGACGACGCCCGCGCCACCGATCACCTTCGCCACGCAGCGCGACCTGGTCATTCCCACCGTGCAGGTCGAGCAGATTCTCACCAAGATCGATCAGGGCGGGTTCGAGAGCCATGACGAGGAGCGGGCACTCGGACAGGACTTCCCCGCGTTCACCCCTATGCCGCAGACCGGCGACGCTCTCTACATCGGCCTTTCGGCGACGGTCGAAGGCTGCATCACGCGCCTGACATTCACCGGCAGCCCGACAATCGAGGGCATTGGTGTCGATCCTCGTAATCCCCCCTATGCCGTGGATGTCTGGGACGGGCGCGAGTGGTCCACCGTCACCCTCATCTCGGATGACACCGGGGGCCTCAACCGCGATGGAAGCATGGAGTTCTTCGTTCGCGAACACGCTCGGTCGGTCATCGCGGGTGTCGAGGCTGCCTGGCTGCGTATTCGCGTCGTGGAGGCCGTGGTGGGGCAGCCGCGCTACAAGGTGTCGCCCTCGATCGGAGCCATCACCTCGGACACGATCGGCGGAGTGGTCGTCGCCCAGCACTGCGATCCTGTCGTCGGTGAGCTGCTGGGCCCCTGCAGCGGCACTCCCGGTGATCGCCTGACCCTGTCGCGGTCGCCGCTGATCGCCGGCCAGGGTGGCCTGGTGATCGAGGTCAGTGGGGCACACGGCTGGGACACCTGGACCCGAGTCGAGGGCTTCGCCGAGTCCGGACCGACCGACCAGCACTTCACCCTTGATGAGGTCGCTGGGCAGATCAGCTTCGGCCCCGTCATCCGCCAACCTGATGGCAGTGCACGGCTCTACGGTGCGACGCCACCGGCACAGAGCATGGTGCGCGTGCCGAGGTACCTTGTCGGAGGTGGCCATCAGGGCAACGTCGATGCGGGCACCCTGACAGTGCTGCGGTCGAGCATTCCGTTTGTCGAGAGTGTGATCAATCGGCGCTCCGCCACCGGAGGCTCGGATGCTGAGACTCTCGATGACCTCAAGGGTCGCGCGGCGGTGACGGTGCGCACCCAGATGCGGGCGGTCACGGCTCGGGACTACGAGATGCTCGTGCGCCTCGCCGCCCCCTCGATCGCCCGCGTCGAATGTCGGGATGCGTCGGATGTGGGCAAGCCGGGTCATGTGCTCGTGCAGGTCATTCCGTCCGTCCCGGATGACGTCAGCGACTTCTCCCTGCTCCAGCCGACGACGGGAGTGCTGCGGCAGATCCGGGATTTCATCGACCCGCGGCGTCCCCTCGGGGCCATCGTGCACGTGGAGCCGCCCTCCTATCTCGGAGTCGTCGTCGCCACCCGCATCGTCGCAACCCCCGGATCGGACATGCGGACGGTCTCCGTGCGGGCGGATCAGGCCCTGCGCGCCTACCTGCATCCGGTCACCGGAGGCCCGCGCGGTGATGGCTGGCCGTTCGGCCATCCCCTCCTCCTGGCCGAGGTCCACTCAGTGCTCCAACGGGTGCCGGGCGTGGCGTACGTCGACGTGATTCGGCTCATTCCCGCCGATGTCGTCACGGGAGTCCGCGGGATTCCCGGTGATGTCGTCCAGCCGGATCAGCGTTCCCTGCTGTTCTACGTGGGCAGCGAGATCGAGGTGCGCGAATGACCACCGATCCCGCTCCCGCCAAGCCCGGTCGGCAGGGCATCCCTGGTGCCCGCACCCCTTTCCCCCTCGTCGAGCATGTGCCCGCCCAGCTGGCCGAGGATCCGATGATCGTCGCCTTCCTCGATGCCCTGGACGAGGTGTGGGCTCCGGTGATCACCACCCTCGACTGCTTCGACTCCTACCTCGATCCGCTCCTGGCGCCGCCCGACATGGTCGCCTACCTCGGCTCCTGGATCCTCGCCCTGACGAACGATGCGCGCGACGCCGAGGGTCTGCGCGCGGACGTCGGCGCCGCGCACCTGGTGTCCTCCTGGAGCGGCACGGCGCAGGT
>DMPC01000052.1:4676-4812 GCA_003456155.1 Actinomycetota bacterium
GTCGACGTGAGAATCGGCTAGATCCACGATGGCGCTCACGACGATCACCTGCCTCACGTGCACCTCGACGGTGCCGTGGGGTCCGCACTGCCCGCAGTGCGGCGCCTACCTGGAGTTCGCCGGCGACCCGCCGTGG
>DMPC01000052.1:5135-9147 GCA_003456155.1 Actinomycetota bacterium
AGCGGAGCGGTTCCATCCTGGCGCCGGTGGCCGTCCTGATCACCGGTGCGATCGTGACCCCACTGCTGTGGTGGGGGGTGGACTGGCTCATCGGGCTCGTGGCCGCCATCGTCTTCATCGCGTGGGCCGCGGTGCTCGTGCCTACTCGGGCATCCGACGCCCCGGCGCCGTCCTCCCCTGGGTACACCGCCTCCATCGCTGTCCTCATCCTTGGCGCCATCGCGGCTCCCCTGCTGTGGTGGCAGGTGGACCGGATCATCGGCGTCGGGGCGGCCATCGTCTGCCTCGCCTGGGCCATCGTGCTGTGGCCACGAAGGGCCGAGGTCGCCCCGGCGCAGCCCGACGTCATCGAGGTCGTCGAGGTCGAGGAGATCGTCGTCGAGGTCGAAGAGATCGTCGTCGAGGCCGATCCCCTCGAGGTGCTCGCACGCGCCCCGCAGGCACTGCCCCGACGCACCGTCGAGTCCACCCGGGCACTGGGGCTGAAGGATCCGCGAGGGGAACTGCCCTGTTCGAACTGCGCCCGCCTCAACACGGTCGACCGGCGCTACTGCCTGTGGTGCGGGACGGTCATGGCCGAGGCCACCATCGCGCCGTCCACCATCGCCCATGAAGTGCAGGCCAGGGTGGAGGGCCCGAAGCCGGGTGAGCGCCGTCGCCGCGGGCCCAGTCGCAGTTGGCGCAGCCCGATCCTCGTGCTCACGCTGTCCGGAGTGCTCTTCGGCAGCATCATCTTCGCCATGTTCGGGCCGAATGCCTTCCGGGTGCGCTTCGGGATCACGCAGGTGTACCAAGTGATCAACACCTTCATCAACCCCTTGACGGGCGACCAGGCCAACATCGAGAGCGTCACCGCCAGCTCGACCCTGCGAGGCACGTCGGCCAGGGACGCCGCGGGCTCGGATGCCGCCGTGTTCTGGGCATCTCAGCCCTCCGAGGACCAAGGAGTCGGGGAGTTCCTCACCTTCACCTTCGACGGCGTCTACACGATCAACCGCATGGTGATCCTGCCGGGAATCCAGAACGGCATCTTTGATCCGCGAAGTGTGGCGACCCCGCACGAGATCACCCTCACCTTCGACGACGGCACGGAGGTGAAGGCCTCCCTCAATCTGGTGCAGAACAACGAGGACCTGCAGCAGCTCGTCTCGTTCGACAAGGTGACCACGAGGACGGTGACCCTTACGATCGATTCGGTGTACCCCCCGAGGGCGCCGTCCGAGCAGGGCAGCAGCGAGGTTGCCATCAGCGGAACGCGCTTCTTGGCTCCCCCGGAGCCCCCGCAGATCATCGACCTGCCGACCGACGTGCAGCCACGCACCTCACTGCCGGGCATGACCTCGTGAGTCTGGCAGCCGCCTGAGACTGGTGTCCGCTCGACTCTGGCGTTCGCCCAGGCCCACCGCTACAGGGGCAGGTCGTCGATGATGATCGTCCCCGGGGCCGAGGTGGGGGCAGGATCGGAACCGCTGCTCGTCGACGGGACCGGAGCGAGGATCGGCTGGGCATCGGTCACGGCGCAGACCCGCGGGGTGAAGCGCGAGGTGCGCGCCGGGCCCGTGGCACGCATCCGGAAGCAGTACTGGGTGGCGGGCTCCAGGCCGGTGACCTCGAACGCCGTGTCGGATGGGGCCGGGCCGGGCGTGACGTTGGACCAGCCGGTGAAGATGCGCCGCTGGATGGTCCACGCCGTGATCTCCTGATCCGGATCGCACACGCGGGCGCCACCGGACGAGGACGCGCCTGATCCGGACGCACCCGATCCGGACGCACCCGATCCGGATGCCCCTGATCCGGGGGCCATGTCGTCCTTGCCGCCTCCCCCACGCAGCAGCAGCGGGGTGGACTCCTTCGGCTCGAGCAGTGGAACCGACTGGCGAGCTCGCACCTCGGGGATCTCCATCCCCTCCGGCGCCCGGAAGCCCTTGGGCGGCTGCGTCGCCTTGCGCCACAGCAGGGCCACGCTCGTCGGGGAGACCGGCCGCACCGAGAACGTGACCGGCGGACAGGGTCGGATCTCAGCAGCGGCGGCCGCTGCCGCTGCTGCCTCCGCCTCGGCGGCAGCAGCCTCCTCGGCATCGGGGATCCCGTTGCCGTCATCGTCGCGCAGGGCCGGGTCCGGGACGAACGTGCACGCGATCGGGCTGTACAGGGACTGGGACGCGTCGCGCGTCGCGGCGATCCGGTAGCACGCCTCGCCCGGGGGCACGTTCTCGACGACGAAACGCGAGACACCCGCCACGACCTGGGCCACCGACGCGCAGTCATCGCATACCGGAGTGTCCGAGAGCTCAATCCCATCACTGCCCACGACGAGGGGAGCAGCCTGACCGATGGCGCCGCCACCGGGGAGCTGCACGACCACCGTCGGGATCGGCGTCGGCACGGGGTCACCGGTCGAGCCCACCGCATAGATCGTGTAGCCCGTCGCACCCGGCGAGGCGGCCCACGTGAGGATGACATCGGTGGGGGAGGAGCCCAGCGTGGCTTGGAACTCCAATGGGGTCGGCGGATTCAGTTCCTTGGGAGGGGCATTGTTGGCGATCCACCTCGACAGGAAGAAGCCTGCGATGAGCCCGAGGATGCCCAGCAGCAGGATCAGTCGGCCGAGCGCGCCGAGGCGCACCCTGATGAAGGGCCGCTGCGCGATACCCCCACTGGCGAGCTCGGAGTCCACGTCGAGGATCGGCTGATCGGCGTCCTCGTCACGGATCGGCAGCACCGTGACCATGAACGAGTGGGTGTTGAAGGTCGATCCCACCAGCTTGGGCGCGACCCTGACATTGATGTCCACCCACCGTGCCTCGCCCGGCGCCAGCGTCACCGTCGGCGTGGCGGGCTGCACATTGAGGAATCCCTCGGGATCCTCGGCCGTCACGCTGAACGTGACCGTGGAGTTGCCCTCGTTCACGATCTGAACGAGCATCGTCGCCTTGGTGCGGACCGTGAAGGTGCTCTGCGCGACGTAGCACCGGAACCGGTAGAACGGCGGGACCGTGACCGTCACCTCGGCGGTCGTCGACACCTCCGGACGGACCTGCGAGATCGCCTGGACCCCCACGGCATAGGTGCCAGCCACGATGCGCGAGGAGAGCGGCGGCTGGAGGGCGATCGTGGCGTCCTCGGAGTCCCCGGGGAAGAGGGAGACGAAGGTGGGGCTGACGTCGACCCACGCCGCTGCCGGCCCGAGTACCCGCAGGTCGTAGGTCTCGACGATCGCACCGGGATTGCGGACCTCGGCCGTCGTGACGGTGTACTGGCCGGGCTCGGCCCGCACCTGCGCATCACGAATGGCAACAAGCGGACGCACGTGCTCGTCCGCGTCGCCGACGACGTCTTGACTCATCAGTCCTCACGAGGGGGAAGGGGGACTTGACGGAACGCTAGCCACGATGGGCGGAGGTGTGCGGGAGGCGCGCCATGGCGCCACGCCGAAGCGGGGACCCCCTTTTCTGGCGGGTATCTCGCCCCACGCCGGGTTCGGAGGGGAGCAGATAGCCTTCCCCGATGGCAGGAATGCGCGGGCGGACACGGCTCCTCCTCCCCGGCCTCGGCCTGCTGACCCTGCTCGTCACCGGTCACGCGGTGACCAGCCCCCCCAGCCAGGCCGTCGAGCCGGATGCCCGGCCCACCCACGCGGTCTCGCTCGACAGAGCCACCACCGGCGCTGTGCTGTCACCCGACGGACGTCGCGCGTACGTCACGACGCGAGGCGCCGTGGTCACCCTCGACACCACGAACCTGAAGCAGATCAGCCGCTTCCGCTCCGGGGGACTGCCTCTCGCCCCCACGGTGAGCCCGCGGGGCACGCGCCTCTACGCGGCCGATGCCGCCAATGGACGCGTCCTGGCCCTCTCCACCAAAGACGGTCGCCGGGAGTGGACCGTGACCATCGGGGGAGCTCCCCGCACCGCCGTCCTCGACCGCAACGGGGTCCTGCTCTACCTCACCGATACGACGCGGGACCTGGTCATCGTCCTCGACACCCAACATAGGCAGGTCCGGGCTGGTA
>DMPC01000088.1:0-3157 GCA_003456155.1 Actinomycetota bacterium
CAAGAAGGCCTCTCGCCCGCTGGTCGTCCGGGAGGACGAAACCCCATGGACCGCCAAGGAGCTCAAGGAGGTCAAGGGTCAGCTCGATGAGGAGCTCCGCAGGCTGCAGGGGGAGCTGGTGAGCGCGGAGGAGGGGCTTGCCGACCTGATCCGGGACTCCGGGGATGGCGCGGGCGACGACCAGGCCGATGCCGGGAGCAAGACGTTCGAACGCGAGCACGAGATGTCGCTGGCCAACAATGCCCGCAGCATGGTGGAGCAGGTGGAGCACGCTCTCCAGCGACTCGAGCAGGGCACCTACGGCATCTGCGAGTCCTGCGGCAATCCCATCGGCAAGTACCGGCTTCAGGCCTTCCCCCGAGCCACACTGTGTATGACGTGCAAGCAGGCCGAGGAGAGGTACCTCCTCTAGGCCGGTTCCGGGCCGGCGGACGACTCGGTGGCCGCGCTCCGGCTCGCCGTAGGGTGGGGGGATGACCGAGGCGGAGGATGGGCGCGGGGCTGGTGTGGCTGACGACTCTGTGACGGACACCCCCGGCCCCGATGACGCTGCGCCCGATGACGCTGCGCCCGACGACCAGGACGCCAGGCCTGCGGTTGATCCCGCGGTTCGTCGACGCTGCCTGGGAATCCTGGCCGGGGTCGCCATCGGTGCGGTCGTCCTCGACCAGCTGGTCAAGTGGTGGGTCGTCTCCAGCATCCGCCCCCGCCTCGAGGATGGCGAGGGGCCCATCGTCCTGCTCGGGGGGCTGCTGAAGTTCACCTATGTCGAGAACACTGGAGCTGCCTTCTCCATCGGCGTGGGCTACACGTGGATCTTCACCATCGTGGCGATCGTGGTCGCAGGGGTGATCCTGCGCACGTCCCGTCGCCTGGGCAGCCTGGGCTGGGCAGTGGCCCTCGGCGGACTCCTCGGAGGGCTGCTCGGCAACCTGATCGATCGGCTGACCCGCCCCCCGGGCCCGGGCCTGGGGTATGTCGTCGACTTCATCCAGCTGCCCTACTTCGCGGTGTTCAACATCGCCGACATGTTCATCACGCTGTCCGCGGCGGGCATGGTCCTGCTGGCCCTGCGAGGTGTCGAGATCAACGGTCGACGCTCGTGAGTGCTCGCGTCCTGCCGGTGCCCGAGGGGCTGGAGGGGGAGCGGCTCGATGTGGCGCTGACCCGCCTGCTGGGACTGTCGAGATCCCGGGCCGCGGAGCTCGTCGAGCAGGGCGCTGTCCTGGTGGACGGCCGACCGGCGGCCAAGTCCGAGCGCCTGGTGGCGGGCGCGGCCCTGACCGTGGACCTCAGCGAGCCGACTACTGAGCCGGTGCCGCCGGAGCCCGTGCCGGGCATGCGGATCCTGTTCGATGACGACGACGTCGTTGTGGTCGACAAGCCGGTCGGGGTCGCTGCCCACCCCAGCCCGGGCTGGACCGGGCCGACCGTGGTGGGGGGGCTGGCCGCGGCGGGCTACCGGGTGAGCACCTCCGGTGCGGCGGAGCGTCAGGGGATCGTCCACCGCCTCGACGTCGGCACCTCCGGAGTGATGGCCGTGGCGAAGAGCGAGTCCGCGTACACGAGCCTGAAGCGTCAGTTCAAGGATCGGACGGTCGACAAGGTCTACCACGCGGTCGTGCAGGGCCACTGCGACCCGTTGAGCGGCACCGTGGACGCACCGGTCGGGCGCCACCCGCAGCATGACTACAAGTGGGCGGTCGTCCGCGACGGCAAGCCGTCCGTCACGCACTACGACACCCTCGAGGCCTTCCCGCACGCGTCGCTCCTCGAGATCCATCTCGAGACCGGGCGCACCCATCAGATCCGTGTGCACATGTCAGCCCTGCGGCACCCGTGCGCGGGGGACATCACCTATGGCGCCGACCCGGAGCTGGCCAAGCGCCTGCGGCTCACCCGGCAGTGGCTGCATGCCCGGAGCCTGAGCTTCGACCACCCCCGGACGGGCGAGCGGATCACGATCGAGAGCGACTACCCGGAGGATCTGCGGTCGGCCCTGGACCTCCTGCGGGCAGGTGCCTGACCAGGAAGGCGCCTCTCCCCGGCAACGGCGGAGGGAATGTCCGTCGGAAAGTTAGGGTGGGGCCATGCCCCCGTCCGAGGACTTCGTGCACCTGCATGTGCACACCGAGTACTCGATGCTGGACGGGGCCGCGCGGCTCGGCGACCTGTTCGACGAGGTGGAGCGGCTGGGGATGCCCGCGGTCGCCATGACCGATCACGGCAACCTCTACGGGGCCTACGACTTCTACAAAGGGGCCCGGGCGCGGGGGCTGACCCCGATCATCGGCCTCGAGGGCTACTACGCCCCCCAGGGCCGCTTCGAGCGCCGGCCGTTCGACTTCGGCGGTGGCTTCGACGAGGCGACGCCGGACGACTCCAGTGCCGGGCGCGGCAAGCAGAGCTACACCCACATGACCCTGTGGGCCGAGAACACCCCCGGCATGCACAACCTGTTCCGGCTGTCGTCCCTGGCGAGCCTCGAGGGCTACTACTTCAAGCCGCGGTTCGACCGCGAGCTGCTCGAGCGCTACGGCACCGGGCTGATCGGCACCACCGGCTGCCCGAGTGGCGAGGTCAACCGCTGGCTGCAGGCCGGCAACTACGACCGGGCCCTGGCCGCCGCGGCTGACTTTCGCGACATCCTGGGCAAGGACAACTACTTCTGCGAGCTCATGGATCACGGGCTGGCGATCGAGCGCCGGTTCCGCGAGGACCTCCTGCGCATTGCCCGCTCGCTCGACATCCCGCTGATCGCGACGAACGACCTCCACTACGTCCATGCCTCCGATGCCGAGACCCACGACGTCCTGCTCTGCATCGGCACTCGGACAACGATGGACGACCCCAAGCGCTTCCGCTTCGACGCCCGGGACTTCTACGTCAAGAGTGCGCGGGAGATGCGCACCGTGTGGTCCGAGCTGCCCGAGGCCTGCGACAACACCCTGCTGATCGCCGAGCGCTGTCACGTCGAGTTCGCCGAGGGCGCGAATCTCATGCCGCGGTTCCCCGTGCCCGAGGGGGAGTCCGAGGAGTCCTGGCTGGTCAAGGAGGTGGAGCGAGGCCTGCTTCAGCGGTATCGGGGATCGGTTCCCGACGACGTGCGCCGCCAGGCCGAGTACGAGGTCGGCGTCATCATCCAGATGGGCTTCCC
>DMPC01000088.1:3415-10442 GCA_003456155.1 Actinomycetota bacterium
GCCGGCGCGATGATCGCCTACGCCCTCGGCATCACCGAGCTCGACCCGATGAAGCACGGCCTGCTGTTCGAGCGCTTCCTGAACCCCGAGCGCATCTCCATGCCCGACATCGACATGGACTTCGACGAGCGCCGCCGTGGCGACATGATCCGCTACGCGACCGAGAAGTACGGCGAGGAGCGCGTCGCCCAGATCGTCACCTACGGATCGATCAAGGCCAAGGCGGCCATCAAGGACTCCGCCCGGGTGCTCGGACACCCGTATGCCCTGGGCGACCGCATCACCAAGGCGATGCCGCCGGCGGTGATGGGCAAGGACATCAGTCTCGCGGGGGCGTTCGATCCGGCGAATCCCCGCTACGGCGAGGCCGCCGAGTTCCGGACCCTGTACGAGTCGGATGCCGACGCCCGCCAGGTCGTCGACACGGCCAAGGGCCTGGAGGGTCTCAAGCGGCAGCCGGGCGTGCATGCGGCAGGCGTGATCCTGTGCCGCGAGCCCCTGATGGACGTCATCCCCGTATGGCGGCGCGAGCAGGACGGCGCGATCATCACGCAGTTCGACATGGGCGCATGCGAGTCGCTCGGCCTGCTCAAGATGGACTTCCTGGGCCTGCGCAACCTCACCGTGCTGGACGACTGCCTGCGCTACATCGAGGGCAACCAGGGCACGGCGATCGTGCTGGAGGAGCTCACGCTCGACGACCGTCCGACGTACGACCTCCTGGCCCGCGGCGACACCCTGGGCGTGTTCCAGCTCGACGGCGGCCCGATGCGCGCGCTGCTGCGATCCATGCAGCCGGACAACTTCGAGGACATCTCGGCTGTTCTCGCCCTGTACCGACCCGGGCCGATGGGCGCCAATGCGCACAACGACTATGCCGACCGCAAGAACGGTCGTAAGCCGGTCGTTCCGATCCATCCGGAGCTCGCGGCGCCACTGGCCGACATCCTCGACGACACCTACGGCCTGATCGTCTACCAGGAGCAGGTCATGGCGATCGCCCAGAAGCTCGCCGGGTACTCGCTGGGCGCCGCCGACCTGCTTCGTCGCGCGATGGGCAAGAAGAAGAAGGAGATCCTCGACAAGGAGTACGTGCCCTTCAGCGAGGGCATGCGCGCCAACGGCTACTCCGATGCGGCCATTCGCACGCTGTGGGACATCCTGGTGCCGTTCTCGGACTACGCCTTCAACAAGGCGCACACGGCCGGCTACGGGCTGGTGTCCTACTGGACGGCCTACCTGAAGGCCAACTACCCGGCCGAGTACATGGCCGGACTTCTGACCTCCGTCAAGGACGACAAGGACAAGTCGGCCGTGTATCTGAACGAGTGCCGACGTATGGGCATCAAGGTCCTGCCTCCCGATGTCAACGACTCCGATGCCGACTTCACGCCTCGTGGCAGCGACATCCGCTTCGGTCTCTCGGCGATCCGCAACGTCGGGGGCAACGTCGTCGAGTCGATCATTGCGACCCGGCGACGGGTGGGCCGTTTCGCCGACTTCCACGACTTCATTGCCAAGGTGGACGCCTCGGTGTGCAACAAGCGCGTCATCGAGTCGCTGATCAAGGCGGGTGCGTTCGACTCCCTCGGCCACACGCGCAAGGGGCTCTCGCAGATCCACGAGCAGGTCGTCGATGCGGCCGTCGACATCAAGAGGGCGGAGTCGCACGGGCAGTTCGACCTCTTCGGCGGGCTCGAGGCCGAAGGCGAGAATGCCGTGCTCGCCCGCGATGAGGTGCCCGTGGGGGAGTGGGACAAGACGACACTGCTCGCCCACGAGAGGGAGATGCTCGGCCTCTACGTGTCCGATCACCCACTCCAGGGCGCCGAGCACGTTCTGGCGCAGCACACCGACCGCACCATCGCCGCTGTCCTGTTGGATGAGCGGGCCGACGGGACTGTCGTCACGATCGGTGGACTCGTCACCGGCGTGCAGCGCAAGACGACGAAGCAGGGCTCCCCATGGGCGATCGTGTCGCTCGAGGATCTGGAGGGCTCGGTCGACGTCATGGTCTTCCCGCAGACCTACGGCACTGTCGGCACGATGCTCGTCGACGATGCCGTCGTCATCGTCCGCGCCCGAGTCGACCGCAGCGATGATGACGGGGTCCGCGTGGTGGCCATGGAGGTGACTCAGCCTGATCTGAGCGAGGCCGGGTCGGGCCCGGTGCGACTGTCCATGGCAGCGGCACGCTGCGTCCCGCCCTTGGTGGAGCGGCTCAAGGACGTCCTCTCGGCGCACCCGGGAACGACGGAGGTCCACCTGCACCTCACCGGAGGAGCGAAGACCTCCGTGCTCCGGCTTGACGACCGCTTCCGGGTGACGCCCTCGCCCTCGCTGTACGGCGACCTGAAGGCCCTCCTCGGGCCCGCGTGCCTGGGATGACCACGACACGGAAGGCCTCGGCGGTGATCGTGGCGGGCCTGATCTTCGGGCTCGTGAGCGGTGCTGCCCTGGGGGTGGTCTGGTCGGCCCTGGCGCCCCGCGTCCCCACGGTCATCAGCCCGGACGGCGTGTCCCCGGATGCCTTCCAGCCCGAGCAGTACTTCTCGTCCGACATCGCGTTCGGCGTGCTTGCGCTCGTCGCCGGGGTGGCCGTCACGATCGGCCTCGCCTACATGCGGCGGGAGCATCTGGCCTCGGTTCTCGTCAGTGCCCTGCTCGCGAGCGCCGTGGGCACGGCGGCGATGTGGTTCGTCGGCACGAGGCTCGGATCCGTCGACATCGAGGGGCTGCAGGCCACGACGACCGGTGAGCTCGTCGTGGATGGTCCGCTGCAGGTGTCCTTGAGCGCGATGTACCTGATGTGGCCGCTCGCCTCCGCAGGCGTCGTCACCTTCCTGGCGCTGGGTGACTGGCTGCAGGAGAGGCGTCGGGCCGGCCGATAGGCGCGACCACGGCCTTGGTGATCTCGATGAGGTCGGTCGGGTCGAGGCCGAGGTCGAGGCCACGACGGCCGCCGCTCACATAGACCTTCGTGAGCTCCGCGGCGGTGGAGTCGATGTAGGTGGGCAGGGCGCGCTTCTGACCGAGCGGAGAGATGCCGCCGAGGACGTACCCCGTGATGCGCTGGGCACGCGCCGGGTCGGCCATCTCGGCCCGGCGCCCTCCGGCCGCTGTCGCGAGCGCCTTGAGGTCCAGGGAGCCGGCGACGGGGACGACCGCGACCACGAGGTCGCCGTCGATGTCGGCGATCAGCGTCTTGAACACTTGAGCGGGGTCCAGCCCGAGCGCAGCAGCCGCCTCGAGTCCGTAGGAGGACGCCCGGGGATCGTGGTCGTACGTGTGTCGGGAGAACTCGACGCCGGCCCGGGTGAGGGCGAGGGTCGCGGGTGTGCCGCCTGCCTTGGCTGCCATGGAATCGGCCGCCGCCTAGTTCAGGGACGGGGCGGCGCCCGGCAGATCGAGGGCAGGAACGGCTGCGAGCTCGGAGATCAGCAGCGTCTCGCGGGACAGGAGGCTGCTGGCGTAGGTCAGTCGCTCCGACGTGGTCTCCGCCGCCAGAAGGTGCTGTCGCTCGTCCGGCGGAATCACCATCGCCGCTGTCACGAGGTAGGAGAGCACGGTCGGGTCCTGCGGGATCTCGTCGTCCTCGACGGTGGCCTGCACCTGGCCGCTGAGCGCCGCCCGGTAGTCATGGAACCGCCGGCTGACCTGCCCGGTCAGCACGGTGTCGACCGGACCGGGGAGATCCTCGAGGAACTCCACCTCGCCGCGCAGGAGGGGAGCGCTGTCGTCCAGATCCAGCAGCCGGAATCGCCGACTCCCGGTCGTCACGATCTCGAAGCGGCCGTCCTCGAGCTCCTCGGCCTGGCGCAGGATCGCCGAGACACCGATGGGGAACAGGGCGTCGATGCCGTCCCGGCCGATATCCCTGCCGTCGCGCACGGCGATGATGCCGAACTCCCGCTCGTCCTCGTCGGGCATGTCGAGCAGGTCCCGCACCAGCCCCCGGTAGCGCGGCTCGAAGATGTGCAGGGGAAGCACCAGCCCGGGCACCAGGGGCGTGTTGAGGGGGAACAGGGGAAGCGGCTCGGACACGAGCGCAGCGTAAGGTAAGGGCGTGATCCGACGCATCGACCTTCGTGCTTCGCAGGCGAACCCGCGTGATGTGGTGCCTCGAGCCGCGATGGACGTCGCCGATGCCGGTGAGCGGATCCGTCCCATCCTCGCCGACGTCCGCGACCAGGGTGCTGAGGCCGTTCTTCGGTGGTCGGAGCAGCTCGATGGCGTCCGGCCTCCCTCGCTTCGCGTTCCCCAGGAGGTGCTGCAGCAGCAGGCTGAGGCGCTGGACCCGCGGGTGCGCGACGCCCTCCTGGAGTCCATCGACCGCGCACGCCGGGTGCATGCGGATCAGCGTCGTGCCGACACCACGACCGTGGTGGTGCCCGGCGGAACGGTCACCGAGCGCTGGCTGCCGGTCGATCGCGTGGGCCTGTACGTCCCCGGTGGCCGGGCCGTCTACCCGAGCAGCGTCGTCATGAACGTCGTCCCGGCGCAGACGGCAGGAGTGGCCTCGCTTGCGGTCGTGTCACCCCCGCAGCGTGACTTCGGCGGCTGGCCGCACCCCACGATCCTCGCGGCCTGTGCTCTGCTGGGCGTCGAGGAGGTCTACGCCGTGGGCGGCGCCCAGGCCGTCGCCATGCTGGCCTACGGTGTCGAGCTGCCCGAGGGTGGCCGCTGCGAGCCGGTCGACCTCGTCACCGGTCCTGGGAACATCTACGTCACGGCGGCGAAGCGCGCGCTGCAGGGCGTCATCGGCATCGACTCCGAGGCCGGCCCGACCGAGGTCATGATCCTCGCCGACTCGTCCGCCGATCCGGCGCACGTTGCGGCCGACCTGATCAGCCAGGCCGAGCACGATGTGCTCGCCGCCGCAGTGCTGGTCACGGACGATCCGGACCTCGCCGACGCGGTGGAGCGACAGGTCGAGGCCCAGCTCGCCACCACCAAGCACGTCGAGCGGATCACCGAGGCGCTCGACGGTGCCCAGAGCGCCATCGTCCTGGTCGATGACCTGGAGGCCGGGCTCCGCGTGGTCGACGCCTACGCGGCCGAGCACCTGGAGATCCACACGCGCAACGCCCGCGAGTGGGCCCTTCGCGTGCGCAACGCGGGCGCCATCTTCGTCGGTACCTACGCGCCGGTCTCGCTGGGCGACTACGCGGCCGGCTCCAACCACGTCCTCCCGACTGCCGGGTCGGCCCGTCACTCGTCAGGTCTCTCGGTCCAGTCCTTCCTGCGCGGCATCCATGTCGTCGAGTACGACGAGAACGCCCTGCGCGACGTGGCCCCGCATGTGCTGGCGCTGTCGGAGGCGGAGGATCTGCCGGCCCATGGGCAGGCGGTGCGAGCGCGCTTCGAGGACGAGGGGTGAGCGGCGGGTTTGTCCTGCCGATCCGAGACGACCTGGTCGGCCAGGAGTCGTACGGAGCGCCGCAGCTCGACGTCGCTGCGCGACTGAACGTCAACGAGAATCCCTTCGACCTGCCGGACGATCTCGCCGAGGCGATGGGGCGAGCGGTCGCCGAGGCCGCGATCTCGCTGAACCGCTACCCCGATCGCGACGCCACCGACCTCCGCCTGGCCCTGGCGGAGTACGTGGCCCGCGAAGCAGGGGCCCCGGTCGACGTCTCCCAGGTCTGGGCGGCGAACGGCTCGAACGAGGTGATGCACCAGTTGTTCCTCGCCTTCGGCGGCCCGGGCCGACTGGCGATCACCTTCGATCCGACGTACTCGATGTACCCGGAGTACGCGCGCGACACGTTCACCGAGTTCGCGACCTACTCGCGCACGGAGGACTTCGCCGTCGACATCCCCGTCGCACTCGCGGCGATCGCTGAACGGCGCCCCAGCATCGTCGTCGTCACCTCGCCCAACAACCCGACGGGGACTGCGCTGCCCATCCAGGACCTCACGACCCTCGCCGAGGGCGCGCGACTGGCCGGGGCCATGCTCATCGTCGACGAGGCCTACGCAGAGTTCCGGCATGACGGCGTGCCCTCGGCCGTCTCCCTGTTGGCCGATCATCCCAACATGGTTGTGACCCGCACGATGTCGAAGGCCTTCGCGTTGGCGGGCGCGAGGCTGGGCTACTGCGTGGCGGCAGACCCTGCCGTCGTGTCGACGCTCATGGTGGTGCGGCTGCCCTACCACCTCTCGGCGGTGACCCAGGCCGTCGCCCGCACCGCCCTCGCCCATGCGGACGTGCTGCAGGCGCAGGTGGCGCTGCTTCGGCGCGAGCGGGACTCGCTTGCCGCGTGGCTGGTGGAGGAGGGGCTTCGGGTGTCTCCCAGCGACGCCAACTTCCTGCTCTTCGGCACTTTCCCCGATCGCGATGAGGTCTGGCGCGGACTGCTCGCTCGCGATGTGCTCGTCCGCCAGACGGGCCCGGAGGGCTGGCTGCGGGTGAGCATCGGAACGCCGGAGGAGAACGATAGGTTCAGGTCCGCCCTGCGCGACGTGCTCGGCGCCGACCACGAGGGCCAGGGACGACGAGAGGACGACCGGTCATGAGCCGCAGTGCACGTGTGGACCGCAGCACCAAGGAGAGCACCGTCCTGGTCGAGCTCGAGCTCGACGGAACCGGCCAGAGCACCATCGATACCGGTGTCCCGTTCTTCGACCACATGCTCGCCCAGCTGGCCAAGCACGGCGGTCTCGACCTCACGGTGCACACTCGGGGCGATCTGGAGGTCGATGCGCACCACACGGTCGAGGACACCTCGCTCGCCCTCGGGACGGCCATCAACGAGGCGCTCGGCGATCGCGCCGGGCTCCGTCGCTACGGCGACGCCCTCGTCCCGCTTGACGAGTGCCTCGTGCAGTCGGCCGTCGATCTCTCCGGTCGTCCCTACCTCGTGCATGAGGAGCCGGAGCTCGTCGAGCTGATCGGCACCTACGACACCACTCTCACCCGGCACATCTGGGAGTCGATCGTCGCGACAGCGCAGATCACGCTGCATGTGCGCGTGCTGTCGGGCCGCAACGCCCATCACGTCGTGGAAGCGCAGTTCAAGTCCGT
>DMPC01000088.1:10710-12952 GCA_003456155.1 Actinomycetota bacterium
CATGACCTCGGTCGTTGTCCTCGACTACGGCTCGGGGAACCTCCGCTCGGCGCAGCGCGCCCTGGAGCGAGTGGGAGCCGACGTCACGGTGACGAACGACGTCGATGCCGCGATGAACGCGGATGGCCTCGTGGTCCCAGGCGTCGGTGCCTTCGCAGCCTGCATGGCGGGGATCCGCGCAGTGGGTGGCGACACGATCATCGATCGACGGCTGTCCGGTGGTCGGCCTGTTCTCGGCATCTGCGTGGGCATGCAGGTCCTCTTCGGTCTAGGCGTCGAGCACGGTGCCCGGGTCGAGGGGCTGGGCCAGTGGCCGGGCACCGTGGAGCGTCTCCACGCGGATGTGCTGCCGCACATGGGCTGGAACACGATCCGGGTACCCGAGGGGTCGCGGCTGCTGGCTGACGTGGCGGGGGAGCGCTTCTACTTCGTGCACTCCTATGCCGTGCGGAGCTGGGACATGGTGACCGAGGATCCCCGCATGGCCGCACCGCTGGTCACCTGGACCCACCACGGCGAGGACTTCGTGTCCGCCGTCGAGAACGGCGCTCTGACGGCGACGCAGTTCCACCCCGAGAAGTCGGGTGATGCCGGTGCCGTCGTGCTGCGCAACTGGGTCTCCTCGCTGGACTGAGGCGCGCCTCCCCGAGCCGCGACGCGGAGAGCGACGAATAGGCTGTGACGGTGAGCGCCTTCGCCCCCCTCGTCCTGCTGCCCGCCGTCGACGTCGCTGATGGGCAGGCCGTGCGCCTGGTCCAGGGCAAGGCCGGCACCGAGACCCACTACGGATCCCCGGTTGACGCTGCCCGTACCTGGGTGCATCAGGGTGCCGAGTGGATCCACCTCGTCGATCTCGATGCTGCCTTCGGCCGGGGATCGAATGCCGACCTGCTCGCCAAGGTGGTGCACGAGTTCCGCGGGGCCGTCAAGGTCGAGCTGTCGGGTGGAATCCGCGACGACGACTCTCTCGCCCGCGCACTCGCCACCGGATGCGAGCGCGTCAATCTCGGGACGGCAGCGCTGGAGGATCCCGACTGGACGGCCAAGGTGATCAGCGAGCATGGCGAGCGCATCGCGGTTGGCCTCGACGTTCGCGGTCACACATTGTCCGCACGCGGATGGACGCAGGACGGCGGCGACCTGTGGGAGACCCTGGGCCGGCTCGATGCCGCCGGGTGCGCTCGCTACGTCGTGACGGACGTCGCGAAGGACGGCACGATGCACGGGCCGAACTTCCACCTGCTGAAGGAGGTGTGCAAGGCGACCAGTCGTCCGATCATCGCCTCCGGCGGCATCGCCCACCTGGAGGATCTCCACAAGCTCTCGGAGATGGTCCCGCATGGGATCGAGGGGGCGATCATCGGACGAGCGCTGTACGACGGCGCCTTCACCCTGCCGGAGGCCATCGCGGCGAGCGAGGCCCGGTACGACCCGTACCAGTGGGGACCTCCTCGGCCGTGAGCGTCGCCATCCGGGTGATCCCCTGCCTGGACGTCGATGCCGGTCGCGTCGTGAAGGGCATCAACTTCGTCGATCTCCGCGACGCCGGGGATCCGGTGGAGCTCGCGACGGCCTACGGCCTGGCCGGGGCCGATGAACTCGTCTTCCTCGACATCACTGCATCGAGTTCCGACCGAGCCACCACCTACGACGTCGTCCGGCGCACCGCTGAGACGGTGTTCATCCCGCTCACGGTGGGCGGGGGCGTGCGCGAGGTGGCGGACTTCGACCGCCTCCTGCGGGCGGGAGCCGACAAGGTCAGCGTCAACACCGCGGCCATCCATGATCCGACCCTGCTGAGTGACGCGGCCGAGCGCTTCGGCAGCCAGTGCGTCGTCCTCAGCGTCGACGCCCGCCGCTGCCCGGAGGGCGTCTCGACGCCGAGCGGGTTCGAGGTGACCACCCACGGTGGACGTCGGAGCACCGGAATCGATGCGATCGACTGGGCAGTCGAGGGTGCGCGACGCGGGGCGGGCGAGATCCTGCTCAACTCGATGGATGCCGACGGGACCGAGTCGGGCTACGACCTGCCCCTCATCGAACTCGTGCGCCGCGAGGTCACGGTCCCGCTGATCGCCAGTGGCGGCGCTGGCCGGATCGGGGACTTCGCGCCGGCGGTGGGAGCCGGCGCAGACGCGGTGCTCGCCGCCAGCGTCTTCCACTTCGGCACGCTCTCCATCGCCGAGGTGAAGGGCGAGCTGGCCGAAGCCGGCTATCCGGTGCGCTGAGGCATCACGCGGGG
>DMPC01000088.1:13210-20308 GCA_003456155.1 Actinomycetota bacterium
CGACGCCGACTCGAACGCCTCGACACCCGACGGCGTCCCGATGACCTCCACCTCGGCAGCATGGCGACCGTAGGCGCGAAGCAGCAGTTCGCCGGCAGTGCCGCGCAGGGTGACGGCGTCTGGTCCCTTGCGAGCCGGATACGTCGCTCCGCCACCGTCGGTGCGCTCGAGCACGACCCCGACAGGGACCCGGCGGAACAGGAGTCGGGACATCGCGGTGAGCCGGCTCCACAGGGCATCCGCAAGGTCGCCCGGCAGTTCACGCACCTGCCACTCACCCGACCCGCGACGCACGTCCTCGTGATGGACATAGAACTCCACGAGGTTCGCGGCGCCATCGACCCCGGGTAGCGAGAAGACGGAGAGCGTCGGCGGCCCGGTGCGAACCTTGCGGACGAGTTCGGGGTAGGGCTGCGAGGCGATCGAGTCCTGGACGCGGTCGGTCCACCCCGCGAGCGGGGGGATCAGGATTCCGACTGCGGCGTCCGGTCGCGACTCGCGCATGACGAGGTGGGCGGCAAGATCGGTGGTGGTCCAGCCCTCGCACAGCGTGGGAGCGACAGGGCCGCTCCGGAGCAGGAGCTCGGCCAGGGCGCGTCGCTCCCGCCGGGCGTGCTGCGAGGCGCTCATGGGTCGACTCTGGCACACCGGCACAATGGGCGCATGTCCCCGGAGGAGATCGCGGCGTTCCTCGACCGCACGCAGTTCACCCCGGAGGGGCTTGTGCCGGCGATCGCCCAGCAGTGGGACTCCCGTGAGGTGCTGATGATGGCCTGGATGGATGAGGCTGCCCTGCGCGAGACCCTCCAGACCGGCCGGGCGGTCTACTTCAGTCGCAGCCGTCAGCAGCGCTGGGCGAAGGGTGACACGTCCGGTCACGTGCAGCAGGTTCGTGAGGTGCGCCTGGACTGCGACGGCGATACCGTCCTGCTGCTTGTCGACCAGACTGGCGGTGCCTGTCACACCGGCGATCGCACCTGCTTCGACGCCGACGGCATCGTCGTCGCCGAGGGAATGTCGGAGCAGGATCGATGACCGACTTCACGGGCGCTGTCGCGCCTGACCTCGCCACCTTCCGCGAACTGGCTCGTGACCGACGCGTCATCCCGGTCGTGCGGCGACTGCTGTCCGACGGGCTGACGGCCGTCGGCCTGTTCGATGTGCTGTGCGGCGATCGTGCCGGCACCTTCCTCCTGGAGTCCGCCGAGCAGGGCCGGACGTGGTCGCGCTTCTCGTTCGTGGGCGTGCACTGCGCCGCGATGCTCACGGAGCGTGACGGTCAGGCCGTGTGGCTGGGCAGGGCACCCGTGGGTGTCCCGCGGGAAGGCAGCGCCCTGGAGGTGCTCCGCGACACCGTGGCGCTGCTGCGTACCCCGGCGCTCCCTGATCTGCCGCCGCTCACCGGCGGACTCGTCGGCTATCTGACCTATGACGCGGTGCGTGCGTGGGAGCGCGTGCCCGACGACAACCCCGACACCCTCGGCATCCCCGACATGGGCTTCCTGCTGGCGACCGATCTGGCCGTCCTCGACCACGCCGACGGGTCGGTTCTCCTCATCGCCAATGCCATCAACTACGACGCCACCGACGAGCGTGTCGACGAGGCCTGGCACGACGCCGTCCAGCGTCTGGATCGCATGCAGCAGCAGCTCGCTGCGCCGATGGCACTGGGAGTGGCGACCTATGACCGCGCGGCTGCCATCGACGTGGAGTCCGCGACTCCTCCTGCCGAGTTCCTCGCCCAGGTGGAGACGGCGAAGGAGTACATCCGCGCGGGCGATGCCTTTCAGGTCGTGGTGTCGCAGCGCTACTCGGTTCCCTGCTCGGCCTCCGCTCGCGACGTCTACCGGGTGCTGCGCGCGACGAATCCGAGCCCGTACATGTACCTGATCCGCGTCCCGTCGCTGGAGGATCCGAACGCAGGGGCCCCGCCGGACGAGCTCCCGCAGCAGGTGGCATTCGACATCGTGGGCTCCTCGCCGGAGGCGCTCGTGACGGTTCAGGCGGGGCAGTGTGTCCTGCATCCCATCGCAGGCACCCGACGCCGCGGAGTGACGGCTGAGGAGGACGTCGCGCTGGCCGAGGAGCTCAGCGCCGACGTCAAGGAGCGCGCCGAGCACGTCATGCTCGTCGATCTCGCCCGCAACGACCTCGGGCGCGTGTGCCGGCCGGGATCCGTCGGGGTCGTGGAGTTCATGAGCGTCGAGCGGTACTCCCATGTGATGCACCTCGTCTCGACGGTCACCGGACTCCTGGACGAAGGCCGCGCCGCCTACGACGTCCTGGCGGCGACCTTCCCCGCCGGCACCCTGTCCGGAGCGCCCAAGCCTCGGGCGATGGCGATCATCGACGAGCTGGAGCCGCTGCGGCGCGGGCTGTACGGCGGCTGCGTCGGCTACTTCGACTTCGCCGGAAACCTCGACGCGGCGATCGCCATTCGCACAGCGCTGGTCAAGGATGGTGTTGCGCACGTCCAGGCAGGCGCTGGCATCGTGGCCGACTCGCTGCCCCAGGCTGAGGCCGATGAGTGTGCCAACAAGGCGGCGGCCGTGCTGCGCGCTGTCGCCGCGGCCCAGACCCTGATGGCTGCACGGTGACGACCTCACCGGTCCGGGCCTATGTGACGGCCCTCGTGCTCGTCACGGCAGGGACAGCGGGCCTGGTCATCGCCTTCTCGCTGCCGTGGCTGACGCTTGCCGCCGTGCTCGGCATCGTGGCGACACGCGGTCCGGCTCGTCGCGTTGTGGGGGCTCTTCTGGTGCTCGCGGGGCTCGGCTCCGTCGTCGCGGCCCTCGCACCGGTGGCCTCGTCCGGCTCGGTCGAAGCGCTCGGCGCGGTCGGCGGAGTCCTGGTGATGCTCGGCGGCGCCTGGACCCTGGCCCGGGGTGCCACCTGGCCGGCGATGGGTGCCCGGTACGACGGCGCCAGGCCCGCGAGCAGATCGCCGCGGCCGCTCAGCGCATGGGAGGCCCAGGATCGCGGACTGGATCCGACCCTGGATCCGACCCCGGATCCGACCCCGAATCCCACCCTGGATCCGACCCTGGATGCGGTCAGCGAGCCGATCGATGTGGGGCCCCGTGACACGGGTGGCGACCGGACACGTGACCCACGCGACGGCGGCCCGCCTGCTGATCGGACCACCACGTCGGCATCTGATTGAATGCCTTCATGTCGCAGCAGCAGTCGACCCAGGCCCCTCACGACAACCACGGGTCCACCCCGGCCGCGTGGACGACCGTCATCATCATCACGATCGCCTTCATCCTGGGCACGCTGGCGGTGATCCTCGGCAACTGGCCGCTCTTCTGGGGCAGCGCCGCGCTCGTCGTGGTCGGCCCGATCGTCGGAACCATCATGTCGAAGGCCGGGCTGGGCAAGACCAGGCACTGACCCACGGTCTTGCGCGATCCTGACACGCTCCTGACCCCGAGCAGACGGCATGCCTCATCATCGAGGTCCAGGTCTGCGACCCTTGTCCTGTGACCGCTGAAGCCTCCCGTGGCCTCGTCCTCATCGTCGAGGACGAGCGGGCCATCTCCGACCTGCTTCGCCTGTATGTCTCGCGCGAGGGCTTCGGTGTGCACGTGGCGACCGATGGTCAGTCCGCTCTCGCGGCGGCGCGCACGATGCACCCTGTCGCGATCGTCCTCGACGTAGGCCTGCCGATCATGGACGGCACCGAGGTGTGCCGGCGGCTTCGGGCCGACGGCGACTGGGTGCCCATCCTCTTCTGCACGGCACGCGACGACGAGGTCGACCGCGTGCTGGGTCTGGAGCTCGGCGCCGATGACTACATCACCAAGCCCTTCAGTCCCCGGGAGGTGGTCGCGCGCATCAAGTCCGTGGTTCGCCGTGCCTCGCTCATCGCGCCGGACGAGGCGCCGCTCGAGCTCGGCGGCGTGACGGTCGACCTCGTGACCCGGCGGGTGACCGTGGATGCTGTGCCGGTCACCCTGACCGCCACTGAGTTCGACCTTCTCGCGCACCTGATGCGCCATCCGGGGCGCGTCTACAGCAGGGATCAGCTGCTGTCGGAGGTGTGGGGATACGCGGCCGTCGTCGGGACGCGGACGGTCGACGTGCACATTGCGCAGGTGCGATCCAAGCTCGGTGATGCCAGCCCGATCCGCACCGTGCGTGGTGTGGGCTACTCCGCGGAGAGTCCGGAGAGCCTGGAGACGTCGTGAGCCCGTCGACTCGCCATGCGAACGGTGGTCGCATGAGCCTTGTGACGCGCACCGTCCTGCTGGTCTCCGCGATCGCCGCCATCGCGGCAATCGTCGCGGGGCTCGCGTCCTACCCCTTGGTCCGCAACGCGGCCGAGCAGCAGACACGGGGTGATCTCGTCCGGCTCGCGGACCTGACCGCCACGGCACTCGATCGTGGCGACACCGGTCGACGAGGTGAACCTCTGCCGCGACAGCTGATGCTCGCGCTGCGGGCCGAGCAGATCACCGGCTACCTGGTGATCATCGGCAGCGCGCCACCCCCGGGTGTCTCCGATGCACTCATGGCCGACGTGCTCTCAGGTCGACCGATCTCGGCGACGGGGGAGACGGCCGAGGGGTCCATCCTCATCGAGGGCAGGCCGCTGGCCTCCGGTGCCGCCGTCATCCTCGAGCAACCGCTGACGGTCGTCGGCGTGCAGACCATCGACGCAGTGCGCCGCCTGGTGGTCGGCCTGCTCATCGGCCTGCTGATCGCCGTGCCGATCGGATACTGGGCCGCTCGCCGCCTGATCCGGCCGCTTCGGGCTGCCCGGGATGCGGCGAACCTGATGGCCACCGGATCGCGGGACCTCACCCTCCAGCCGGAGGGCCCGATGGAGATCGCCGACATCGCGGAGAGCCTGAACCACCTGAACAGCGCGCTGGTCACCTCGGAGGGCCGGCAGCGGGAGTTCCTGCTGTCGGTCTCGCACGAGCTGCGTACCCCGCTGACCGCGGTGAAGGGCTACGCCGAGGCACTGGCCGACGGGGTCATCGAGGGGGAGGATGTCGCCCGAACAGGGGCGACGGTCGCTCTCGAGGCAGCCCGACTCGACCGACTCGTGACCGACCTGCTCGACCTGGCGCGTCTGGGGGCCGTGGACTTCCCGATCGTCGGCGTTGAGGTCGATCTCGTCGAACTCGGACGCGAGGCCGGCGATGTGTGGCGCGATCGTGCGGAGCGCGAGGGGCTCACGGCCATCGTCGAACTGCCGGAGGCGCCCCTCCTCGTGACGACGGATCCCATCCGCGTTCGCCAGATCATCGACAACCTGGCCGAGAACGCCCTGCGCGTCTCGCCACCGGACTCGGTGATGGTGCTCTCGATCCGCGCCGACGGTCCCGGTGCTGTCGTGGAGGTCCGTGACTCGGGCCCTGGGCTCACCGATGACGACCGCTCGGTGGCCTTCGAGCCGGGGGCGCTGCACGAGAGGTATCGCGGGGTGCGTCCGGTGGGCACCGGGCTCGGACTGGCGCTCGTCGGCCGGCTGGCGTCGGGGCTCGGTGGGCGAGCCGAGGTGGGGGAGGCTGCGGAGGGGGGCGCTCGGTTCAGCGTCCACCTGCCGGCGGCGCCATGACCGCCCGCCTGAATGCCCCACCAGGGCGTACCCTCGAGGGATGAACTCAGCGGTCGACGCGCAGGCGGACGAGCGTCCGGCGCCTGAGTCGCTCGCCCTGCCTGTCCGGGTCGATGATCGGGCGCGAGCCCGGCGCATGGTGGGCCCGCTGGCCACGGCGGCGGGCACGATCGTCGGGCTCGCCTACCTCGCAGCGGTGGATCCGAACCAGCCCGGTCACTACCCGCTGTGCCCGACCCAGGCTCTGCTGTCGGTGGACTGCCCCGGCTGCGGACTGATGCGGGGCACGCACGATCTCATCACCGGCGATGTCCCGCGGGCGCTCGATCACAACGTGCTGCTGGTGGTGCTGGTGCCGCTCGCGCTCGTCCTGTGGGGCCGGTGGGTCTGGCGCTCGTGGCAGGGGTTCACGCCGGCGGTGACCTACCGGGCTTTCCGCCGACGCACCCGGCTGTTGATCCTCGCCGTGGTCCTGCTGCTGGCGTTCGGCGTCATCCGCAATGTGGTGCCGTACCTGGGATCAGGCATCGGCTAGGGCGCCGGGAGGCGCATCCCTCGCACGTGGCTACGCTGAGACCGTGACGGTCCTGGACGACATCATCGACGGCGTCCGCGCGGATGTCGCGGAGCGCATGGCCGTTGTCCCCATCGAGGAGCTCAAGGAGCGCGCGTCGCACGTTCCCCCTGCTCGTGACGTGCGCGCGATCCTCGGTGGCGAGGACGTCTGCGTGATCGCGGAGGTCAAGCGCTCCAGTCCCAGCAAGGGTACGCTCGCCGAGATCGCCGATCCCGCGGCGCTCGCCCGTGAGTACGAGGCGGGCGGAGCCCACTGCATAAGCGTGCTGACCGAGCAGCGCAGGTTCGGCGGCTCGCTGGCCGACCTCGCGGCCGTGCGGGCCGCGGTCGACATCCCGGTGCTCCGCAAGGACTTCATCGTGACCAGCTATCAGCTCTGGGAGGCGAAGGCCTTTGGTGCCGACCTCATCCTGCTCATCGTCGCGGCCCTGGATCAGGAGGCGCTCGTCAGCCTGATCGAGCGGACGAACAGCCTGGGGCTCACCCCGCTCGTCGAGGTGCATGACGAGGACGAGGTTGATCGGGCGGTCGCTGCCGGTGCCACGGTCATCGGCGTGAATGCCCGCAACCTGAAGACTCTCGAGGTGGATCGTGGCACGTTCGCCCGTGTCGCCCCACGCATTCCGCGCGGATGCATCTCCATCGCCGAGTCCGGGGTGCGAGACGCCCGCGACCTCATCGAGTATGCGGAGGCGGGTGCCGATGCCGTTCTCGTGGGCGAGAGCCTCGTCACGGGCAAGGATCCCCGGGCGGCCGTCCACGATCTCGTCACGGCAGGCGCCCACCCGGCCCTGCGTCACGGCCGCGGCTGATCGGAGCTGGCATGACGATTCTGGACGCCCCCTCGGGGCACTTCGGACCCTACGGAGGCCGCTTCGTACCGGAGGCGCTCACCGCCGCGCTGGATGAGCTGGAGGCCGCGTTCGACGCGGCACTCCTGGACCCGGCATTCG
>DMPC01000064.1:0-1714 GCA_003456155.1 Actinomycetota bacterium
TTCGGGGTCAAGCCCACCCGGCGCATCCACCGTTGGATCAAGGAGGGCGCCTTCGACGTCGTGCACGTGCACGAGCCGGTCGCCCCCAGCCTGTCCCTGCTGACGCTCTGGGTCGGGCGTGGTCCGATGGTGGCGACCTGGCACTCGTCACATGAGCGCTCGCGGATCCTCAATGCGGGGTACTACATCGCCCAGACCGCCATGGAGAAGCTCAGTGGGCGGATCGCGGTGAGCGAGGACGCCCGCCGCACCCTCGTGGCGCACCTCGGTGGGGATGCCGTGCTGATCCCGAACGGAGTCCGGGTCTCGCAGTACGTCGGCGTGGACCGTTTGCCCGGGGTGCCGGCTGATCGCCCGACGGTGCTCTTCCTCGGCCGGATGGACGAGCCGCGCAAGGGGCTCAAGGTGCTCTGGGAGGCGCTGCCGGAGGTGCTGGAGCAGGTACCGGACCTCCATCTGCTGGTCGCCGGGCCAGGTGACATCGAGGAGCAGCGTGCCCTGGTGCCCGCTGGCGCGGAGGGTGCCGTGACGTTCCTCGGCCGCATCAGCGACGGCGACAAGGCCCGAGCCCTGAGGTCGGCCGACGTCTATGTCGCCCCGCACACCGGCGGTGAGTCCTTCGGCATCGTCCTGGTGGAGGCGATGGCCGCAGGCGCCGCCGTCATCGCCGCCGACCTCCCTGCCTTCAGAAGGGTGCTGGAGGACGGTCGCAGTGGGCTGCTGTTCCGTAATCGCGATGCGTCCGACCTGGCCGCCGGCCTTGTTCGCCTGCTCGGAGATCCCGACCTGCGAGCCGGCTATGTCGCTGAGGCGAATCGCCGGGTTCGCGACTTCGACTGGGATCGAGTCGTCGATGACGTCATCGCTGTCTACGACAGTGTGCGCGTCCCCGGCGAGACCGTCACCGTGGACCTCCGTGGGCAGCTGGTCGGCCGACTGAGTGGAGCGAGGGGCGAGTCATGACCGCCCTGTGGTGGTGGCTGGGCGTCGGCATCGTGGTGATCGCCCTGGTGGGCTTCTACCTGAGCATGACGGCGGGGCGACTGGATCGGCTCCATCAGCGGATCGACACCTCGGCTCTCACCCTGGACGGGCATCTGCTTCGCCGTTCCGCCACGTGTCTGGAGCTCGCTGCGTCAGGGCTGCTCGACCCTGCGACCAGCCTGGTCATCGTGGAGGCGGCCCACGAATCCCGAAGGGCGAGCGATCGCGATGACGCCGAGCGGGCGCTCGTGGAGTCCAACCTCACCGCTGCGCTGGGTGCCGCACTCGACGTGGATGAGGTGGCCGAGGTAGACATCGATCCGGACGGCTGTGCCCTGCTGGACGACCTTGCTGCCTCCTGCCGCCGGGTCGAGCTCTCCCGCAGGTTCCACAATGACGCCGTCCGCGCCTGTCGGCAGGTGCGACGCCAGCGACTCGTCCGGCTTTTCCGTCTCGCCGGCCACACTCCATGGCCGGAGACGTGGGAGATGGACGATGCGATGCCCGAGGGGCTTCGCTCGCGCTAGGGGCGACCCGGGGCCTGTGCGGGAGCCTGAAGGGGGCCCATGGCCGCACGTCTGGGACTGCCTGCGCCGGCGGGCAGGAGCGCGGATCGCCGACCTGGGGCGTTCCCTCTACGATGGGGGTTCCGGTCGAGAGGTGAGGTTGTCGTGAACGAGCACGTGGGTACGGAGCGGGTCAAGCGAGGCATGGCCGAGATGCTCAAGGG
>DMPC01000064.1:2042-2202 GCA_003456155.1 Actinomycetota bacterium
GAGGGGATCATCGCCGCGGTGTCGATCCCGGTGATGGCGAAGGCCCGGATCGGGCACTTCGCCGAGGCTCAGGTCCTGCAGTCGCTGGGCGTCGACTACATCGATGAGTCCGAGGTGCTCACTCCGGCCGACTACGCCAACCACATCGACAAGTGGCAGT
>DMPC01000064.1:2373-12296 GCA_003456155.1 Actinomycetota bacterium
ACATCGACAAGTGGCAGTTCACCGTTCCCTTCGTGTGCGGGGCCACCAACCTCGGCGAGGCGCTGCGCCGCATCACGGAGGGCGCCGCCATGATCCGCTCCAAGGGCGAGGCGGGAACCGGCGACGTCTCCAATGCGGTCACCCACATGCGCACCATTCGCCGGGAGATCGCGAGACTGGGGTCCCTCCCGCAGGATGAGCTCTTCGTCGCGGCCAAGGAGCTCCAGGCCCCCTACGAGCTGGTCCGAGAGGTGGCCGAGCGCGGCTCGCTGCCCGTCGTGCTCTTCACGGCCGGCGGCATCGCCACCCCTGCTGACGCGGCGATGATGATGCAGCTCGGCGCTGACGGTGTCTTCGTCGGGTCGGGCATCTTCAAGTCCGGAGATCCTGCCGCGCGCGCCCAGGCGATCGTCCAGGCCACCCGGCACTTCGACGATCCGGGCATCGTCGCGAAGGTCTCGCGCGGGCTGGGTGAGGCCATGGTGGGCATCAACGTCGCCGACATCCCTGTCCACCACCGCCTGGAGGATCGGGGCTGGTGACCTCTCCCGGTCCGCTGATCGGGGTGCTCGCGATCCAAGGCGACGTCCGCGAGCATCTGGCGTCCCTGGAGCGGGCGGGAGCACGTGCGCGGCCGGTCGGCTCGACCGCTGAGCTCGGCGGTGTCGAGGGGCTGGTCATCCCGGGTGGAGAGTCCACGACCATGTCCAAGCTGGCACTCGCGGACGGCCTCATGACACCTCTGCGTGAGGCGCGGGCCTCGGGCATGCCGATGTACGGCTCCTGCGCCGGGATGATCATGCTGGCCGACCGGGTCGAGGATGCCCGGCCTGATCAGGAGACGGTGGGCGGTCTGGATATCACCGTGCGCCGCAACGCCTTCGGCCGTCAGGTGGACTCCTTCGAGTCCGAGGTGCCGATTCCTGCTGTGGGGGAGCCGGACTTCCCCGCCGTGTTCATCCGGGCCCCATGGGTTGAGCAGGTCGGCCCCTCGGTCGATGTCCTCGCGCGCGTCGAACGGGGTGGCGCCGAGGGTACGATCGTTGCCGTCCGGCAGGGTCCGCTGTTGGCGACGGCCTTCCATCCGGAGCTGACGGGCGACACCCGGATCCACGAGCTGTTCGTGCGCATGGTGATCGGTTGACCTCGATGTCTAGTGACGAGAGCGTGAGGGTGAAGGCATGAGCGGCCATTCCAAATGGGCGACGACGAAGCACAAGAAGGCCGTTGTCGATGCCAAGCGCGGAAAGCTCTTCGCGCGCCTGGTGAAGAACATCGAGGTGGCGGCCCGCACCGGGGGCGGCGATCCGGACGGCAATCCCACTCTGTACGACGCCATCCAGAAGGCGCGCAAGAACTCCGTCCCTCTCGACAATATCGAGCGGGCGGTCAAGCGCGGCTCCGGCGCCGAGGCAGGCGGCGCCGACTGGCAGACCATCATGTACGAGGGATACGGCCCGAACGGGGTCGCTGTGCTCATCGAGTGCCTCACCGACAACCGCAACCGGGCCGCGACGGAGGTGCGTGTCGCGATGACTCGCAACAACGGCTCGATGGCGGACCCGGGCTCGGTCTCCTACCTGTTCAATCGCAAGGGCGTCGTGATCGTTCCGAAGACCGAGGGCATGACCGAGGATGACGTGCTCCTCGTCGTCCTCGATGCGGGTGCGGAGGAGGTCAACGACCTCGGTGAGTCCTTCGAGATCATCAGCGAGGCAGGTGACCTCATCGGGGTGCGCAAGGCCATTCAGGATGCCGGCATCGACTACGAGTCCGCTGAGACGAACTTCCTGCCCAGCGTCTCGGTTGAGCTCGACGAGGACGGCGCGCGCAAGGTGTTCCGGCTCATCGAGGCCCTGGAAGACAGCGACGACGTGCAGAACGTCTTTGCGAACTTCGACGTCAGTGACGAGGTCATGGAGTCCATCGGGTAGGGATCCCGGACAGTCAGGAGATCGATCGCGCCGAGCGACGCGATCGGCCAGGTCGTCGAGCATCGAGGGAAGCGGTGGGGCATGAATGACTTCGTGGGCACGCAACTGCGTGGCTGGGATGCTGCCACCTTTCGCACCGCCAGCGGCGATCCGGGTATGCGATCGACCGTCGTGGCCCTGACGATCCTGGAGTCCGCACCGGACTGGGCTCGCCTGCGGGCCCGGATGGAGCGCCTCACCCTCTGCGTCCCGACGCTGCGCATGCGCCCGCTCTACGGCGTCATGGGACTGTCTGCTCCTCGCCTGGCGGCCGACCCGGACTTCGACCTGAGCGTGCACCTGCGCCGGTACCGCATCCCCGAGGACGGTGGGTGGCAGGACCTCCTCGATGACGCGCGTCGCATGAGCCTGACCGACTTCGATCCCAATCGGCCCCTCTGGGAGGCGGCCCTCGTCGAGGGGCTGCCGGGCGGGACGGCCGCCTTCCTGCTGAAGCTCCACCACTCGATCGCCGACGGCCAGGCCACCGTGATGATGGGGCTGACCCTCTTCGAGTTCGGCCCCGACTCCGATCCCCACGAGGCCCCGGCCCCGCCGCCGCCGCCGGCCGAGGACGTCAGCCTGCGGGAGGTGAGCGCGGCGAACATGGTCGACACGCTCCGGCTGCTGGGGGGAGCGGCAGGATCCGCCGTGCGGGGCCTCGCCGACCTGGCCCGGGGCACCCTCACCGATCCGGTGCGCACGTGGGGGGCCGCTCTCAACACGGTCACGTCAATCGGGCGGGTGACGGCGCTCCCCGACGGCCCGATGTCCCCCGTCCTGGTCGGTCGCGGCACCACCTACAGCTTCGCGGTATTCAGCCTGCCCTTTGAGGGCATCCGCGCCACGGCCAAGGCGGGGGGGATGAACGTCAACGATGCCTTCCTTGCCGCTGTTGCCCGGGGCATGGACGCCTACCACCGCCGGCACGGCGTCGTGGTCGAGGAACTGCGGATCAACGTGCCGATCAGCCTGCGAGGCGATGCCGGTGATCGGTCCGGTCAGGCGTCGAATGCGGTCAGCATTGCCCGATTCCCGCTCTCCATCGCCGGGCTCACTCCCACCGAGCACATGGAGCAGGCGCATGCTCTGGTCGAGCGATGGCGGGACGAGCCCGCCATCCGGATGGCGGACCCTCTCGCCGACATCAGCTGGTTCGTCCCTGTCCCTATGCTGGCCCAGGCGGCGCGGGCCTCGGACCTCACGACGAGCAACGTGCCCGGGCCACCCCTCACCCTGTTCCTGGCAGGCGTCCGGGTCTCTGCGGTCTATCCGCTGGTCGCGACGATCGGCGCGGCCGTGAACGTCACGATGGTCACCTACGACGGCACCGCCTACATCGGGATCTCGGCGGACGATCGGGCGGTGCAGGATCTCGCCGACCTGACCGAGGACCTGCGTGGGGGATTCGCGCTGGTCACGGGGTCTGCGCCCGCCGACACACCCGTTCCCGCCGGTCCCGGCGGCTGACGGGCCCACCCGCTAGCCTTCCCGTATCGTCCGAACACCTGTTCGGATACCGGGCCCGCCGCAGCGCGCGGGGCACGGCTGGAGTCGGCACGGAGCCGCAGGAAGGAGGGGCGATGCGGGTACTGGGCATCGACCCCGGTCTGACGCGTTGCGGCACCGGGGTGGTCGAAGGCGCGCCGGGGCGTGCCATGCGCGCCCTGCACATCGGCGTCGTCCGCACCGAGCCGAGCCTGCCCATCGAGCAGCGGCTGGCCCTCGTCCAGGCCGGCATCGCGAGTCTGGTGGACGAGTACGAACCCGAGGTCATCGCGATCGAGCGAGTGTTCAGCCAGCACAACGTCCGCACCGCGATGGGGACGGCCCAGGCCGCGGCGATGGGTCTGGTCCTCGCCGGTCAGCGGGGGATCCCGGTGGCCCTGCACACGCCGACGGAGGTCAAGGCAGCGGTGACCGGCAGCGGACGCGCCGAGAAGGCGCAGGTCACAGCGATGGTGACGCGGATCCTGTGCCTGGAGGCGGCGCCTCGACCGGCCGATGCGGCCGACGCGCTCGCCATCGCGATCTGCCAGATCTGGCGAGGGGAGAGCCAGCGCCGACTGGCAAGGGCCCTGGCGGCCGCTCGATGATCGCCTTCCTCCGCGGAACCATCCGCGACGCGGGCGTCGATCATCTCGTCGTCGACCTTGGCTCGTTCGGCGTCACCGTCCAGTGCACTCCGGTGACCGCGCTCTCGTTGCGGCCGGGCGATCATGTGGAGCTGCTGACGACCATGGTCGTTCGCGAGGATGCCTGGACCGTGTACGGCTTCCTGGACGCCGATGAGCGTCGCATCTTCGAGCAGGTCCAGACCGTGTCCGGGATCGGCCCGAGGATCGCCCTGGCCCTGCTGGGCGCCATGACACCCGACGAGCTGCGTCGCGCGGTGAGCAGCAGCGACGAAGCGACCCTGATGTCGGTGCCGGGTATCGGGCGCAAGGGTGCCCAGCGCCTGATCCTCGAACTGGCGGACAAGCTCGGCGCACCGGCCGGGGCGTCGATCCGCGCCGCAGGAGGGGTGGCGGCATCCGGCTGGCGTGCCTCGGTCGCAGCGGGCCTGACTTCCTTGGGGTGGTCCGCCAAGGATGCCGAGGTCGCCATCGCCTCGCTGGATCAGGATCTGATCGCCCGGGCCGACTCCCAGGGTCCGGATGCCGAGATCGGCACCCTGCTGAAGTCGGCCCTGCGCAGCCTGGATCGATCATGAGTCTGCAGCCCGGAGCGGACTCCGACGACGCTGCTGTCGACGGCGCGCTGCGTCCCACCTCCCTGGCGGAGTTCGTCGGACAGGACAGGGTGAAGTCCCAGCTCGGTCTCGTCCTCGAGGCTGCCTCGCGTCGAGGACGTGCCGCTGATCACGTCCTGCTGAGTGGCCCTCCGGGCCTGGGCAAGACGACCCTGGCCGGCATCATCGCGGCGGAGATGCAGGCGCCGCTGCGCATGACCTCGGGTCCGGCACTCCAGCATGCCGGTGACCTCGCTGCGGTGCTCTCCAGTCTGCAGCCGGGCGAGGTGCTCTTCGTGGACGAGATCCATCGGACCGCCCGGGCAGCCGAGGAGCTGCTGTACCTGGCCATGGAGGACTTCCGGGTCGACGTCGTGGTCGGCAAGGGGCCTGGCGCAACGGCCATTCCCCTCGACATCGAGCCGTTCACTCTCGTCGGCGCCACGACCAGGGCCGGCCTCCTCCCCAGCCCGCTTCGGGATCGCTTCGGCTTCACCGCTCATCTGGACTTCTACGACGCCAGCGACCTCGAGGTGATCATCGCCAGGTCCGCGGACCTGCTGGACGTCCGTGTCGACCCCGAGGGTGTCGCGGAGATCGCGGGACGGTGCCGCGGCACTCCGCGCATCGCCAACCGGCTCCTGCGTCGCGTACGTGACTGGGCACAGGTCCACGGTGATGGCGTGGTGTCCCAGCGATCCGCCCAGGAGGCACTCGACCTCTACGAGGTCGACGCGCTGGGACTCGATCGCATCGATCAGGCGGTGCTGGATGTCTTGGTGAACCGCTTCTCGGGAGGCCCGGTGGGCCTGTCCACCCTCGCCGTGGCGGTGGGGGAGGAGCCGGAGACCATCGAGACGGTGTCCGAGCCCTTCCTCGTCCGGCTCGGAATGCTCATGCGCACCCCCAGGGGCCGCATCGCGACGGCCGCAGCATGGCGGCACGCGGGCGTGGAGCCGCCGCAGCCCACCGGCCCGGATCAGCAGGCCCTCGACCTGACCTGACCGGCTTCGGGTAGCCTCATTGTGCGCCGCTCGGTGCGCCCACCTGGAGGTATCGATGGATCCGATGAGTCTGCTGCTGATCGTCGCGGCAGGTGCCGCCTTCTACTTCCTGATCATCCGGCCGGGAAAGCAGCGGCAGAAGCAGCAGCAGGAGATGCAGCGCTCCCTGCGGCCCGGCGCCGAGGTCATGACCACTGCCGGCATCTTCGGCACGATCGCCGTCGTGACGGATGAGGAGCTGAGCCTGGAGGTGTCGCCCGGCGTGTTCATGCGGGTCATCCCGGCGGCGGTGGCGCGGGTCGTGCAGCCGAGCCCCGAGTCCGAGGTGGACGAGGCTGCGGCCGACGAGGCCTGACCCTCCCCTCCCCCTAGACTGGTGGGCCGGCGCCGAGCGCCGACCCTGAACGTGACCTGAAGGAGCACCGTGGCGCCTCCGACCACCAGCAAGCCGCTTCGGCTGCTCGTCGCCCTCGGCGTGCTCATCGTGGGGCTGCTGGTGTGGGCCTTCTGGCCGGGAACGGAATCGACCGTGCGACTGGGGTTGGACCTCCAGGGCGGCACCCAGGTGATCCTCCAGCCCAAGCCCGTCACCGAGGGTGCGGAGATCACCGAAGAGCAGTTGACCCAGACGGTCTCGATCATCCGTCAGCGCGTCGATGGACTCGGTGTGGCCGAGGCGGAGGTGACGACGCAGGGCTCGGGCAATGGAGCGGTGATCATCGTCTCGGTGCCGGGGGTCAACCAGGATCGCGTGGTGGACCTCGTGCAGCGCACCGCTCTGCTGGACTTCCGACCCGTCTGGTCGATCGCCTCCCCGGTGTCGCTGTCCCCGGTCCCTGAGGAGAGTCCGGGTGCCACGCCTGAGGCAAGTCCGGGCGCGACTCCTGAGGCCAGTCCGGCAGCGACTCCTGCGCCGAGTGCCTCGGCGGACGCTGCCTCCTCTGCGGATCCCTCGGGCAGTGCGGCACCGTCACCTTCCGCCTCGGCCGCTCCGCTGGTCCAGGCCACGGAGAACACGCCGGAGTACCAGGCACAGCTGGCTGAGCTCGACTGCACCAATCCGCTCAACTACACCGGCGGCCGTCCGGATGACCCGGAGAAGTGGCTGGGCACCTGCGACAACACGGGTTCGGCGAAGTACAACCTCCAGCCTGCCTTCATCCAGGGCACCAACGTCACCAACGCCAATGCGGTCCTCCCGCAGGGTGGAGTCGGCTGGGTGGTCTCGCTGGAATTCGACGGCGAAGGAGCCAAGGCGCTTGCCGATGCCTCGACCCAGCTCAGTGCACTCCCGGAGTGCGGCGTCGAGGGAGCGAGTCCCTGTAACGCGTTCGCGATCGTGCTTGACGGCGTCGTCACCTCGGCGCCGCGATTCAACGAGCCGATCCTCGGTGGCTCTGCGCAGATCGAGGGCAACTTCACCGCGCAGGAGGCTCGCGATCTCGCGAACATCCTGAAGTACGGAGCCCTCCCCGTCACCCTGGAGCCTGTCGACATCACGACCGTCTCCCCGACGGTCGGCAACGACCAGCTCCGTGCCGGCATCATCGCGGGACTCCTCGGCCTCCTGCTGGTCGCGATCTACCTGCTGCTGTACTACCGAGCCCTCGGCCTCGTCGCCGTGGTGTCCCTGGTGGTGGCGGCCGGGATCCTGTACCTGACCTTCGTCGTGCTGAGCAAGATGATCGGCCTCACCCTGACCCTGGCGGGCGTGGCGGGTGCGATCGTCGCGATCGGCATCACGGCCGACTCCTTCATCATCTACTTCGAACGCATCCGCGACGAGATTCGCGAGGGTCGCACCCTGCGTCAGGCCTGTGATACCGGATGGGTGCGGGCGCGTCGCACGCTCCTGGCAGCGGACTTCGTCTCGATCCTGGCGGCGGTGGTCCTGTACTTCCTGTCCGTGGGCAACGTCCGCGGCTTCGCGTTCGTTCTCGGGCTGACGACCCTGATCGACGTGCTGGTCGCCTTCTGGTTCACGCATCCGGTCGTCGTCATGATGGGCCGATCCCGCTGGATGCAGAGGGGGTCCAAGTGGACGGGCCTGAGTGCTGACCGCCTCGGGCGTGCGCCCGAGGTGACGCAGAGCGCCTCGCGATCTCGCCGAGGGCGATCCGCCAGCGACACCACCGAGGAGGTGACGGCATGAGCAAGCGAAGCGGGCTCGGCCATCGACTGTATGCCGGTGAGCTGTCCTTCGACTTCATCGGTCGGCGGCGCCAGTGGTACATCCTCTCGGCGGTGATCCTGCTGATCGCGGTCGGTGCTGTCCTCTTTCGCGGGCTGAACTTCGGCATCGAGTTCCGAGGAGGCGCGGACTTCTCGCTGCCCAACGCGACCTGCTCGGTCGAGGAGGCCCGCACGGTGGCCGAGACAGCCACGGGAGCACAGGTCATCGTCACCGAGACGGCGAGCGGAACGGTGCGCGTTCAGACCGAGGACCTCACTCCTGCGAAGGCTTCCGAGGTCACGGGCCTGCTGGCCGACGCCTGCGGTATGGCCAAGGACGATGTCAAGGTCCAGGTGGTCGGGCCCACCTGGGGCGAGGAGATCTCGAAGAAGGCCCTGCAAGGGCTGCTGATCTTCCTCGTCCTCCTGGCGATCTTCCTGTCGATCTACTTCGAGTGGCGCATGACGATCGCCGCGCTTGTCGCCCTGGTGCATGACGTCGTCATCACCATCGGCATCTACGCACTGGTCGGTCTCGAGGTCACGCCTGCGACCGTCATCGGTCTGCTGACCATCCTGGGCTATTCGCTCTACGACACGGTCGTGGTGTTCGACAAGGTCAAGGAGAACACCCGAGGCATCACCGGTCAGTCCGTGCTGACGTATGCCGAGTCGGCCAACCTCGCGGTGAACCAGACCCTGGTGCGATCCATTAACACGTCGATCGTCGCCCTTCTCCCGGTCTTCGCGATCATCATCGTCGGAGTGGGCCTGCTCGGGGCCGGAACCCTTCTCGATCTGGCGCTCGTTCTCGCGATCGGCATGGCCGCGGGCACCTACTCCTCGATCTTCATCGCGACCCCGCTGCTGGTCGATCTCAAGAACCGGCAGCCGGAGATCAAGGCCCTTCAGGCCCGGGTTCTCGCCCGGCGCAAGCAGGGTCGCGGCAAGCCGGAAGCCGATGCGTCGGCCCAGGGCGCCTACGACGATGGGGCAGAGGGCTCGTCGTCTGTTCCGGTCACGCGCACGGGGACGGGGCCGCGTCAGCAGCCCCGGCGCAAACCGCGCTCGCAGCGCTGACGGTCGGTCCGGTCCTACACTGAGGTCCCGGCGGTGTCGTCAGGCCACCGTCGCAGGACTCGGGAGATCCGTTGAGCGCTGAGGAGCAGGTGACCACGGAGCCGGTGCGCCCGGCCTCCCTGCCTGCGCCCGGGGCTGATTCCGGAGGCATCCGCTCCCGGCTGGCGCGCCTGACGGGGGGTCGCCAGGCCCACCCCGAACTGGAGCCGCTCCTGCGCACCCTGCGCCGCTACCATCCAAAGGCTGACACCCGTATCGTCGAGCGCGCCTATGAGACGGCGGCCTACCTCCATCGGGACCAGACGCGCCGCTCGGGTGATCCTTACATCACCCATCCGCTGGCGGTCGCGACCATTCTCGCCGAACTCGGCATGACAGCTCCTACTCTGGCCGCGGCGCTGCTGCACGATACCGTCGAGGACTGCGGCTATGCGCTGGACGCCCTGCGCGAGGACTTCGGCGATGAGATCGCCCAACTGGTCGATGGGGTGACCAAGCTCGACAAGGTGCGCTACGGCGAGGCCTCCACCGCGGAGACCGTCCGGAAGATGGTCATCGCCATGGCTCGGGACATCCGAGTCCTCGTGATCAAGCTTGCTGACCGCCTGCACAACATGCGCACGCTGCGCCACATGCCGGAGGCCAAGCAGCAGCAGAAGGCCAAGGAGACGCTCGAGATCTATGCACCTCTCGCTCACCGTCTGGGCATGAATGCGATCAAGTGGGAACTCGAGGATCTCTCCTTCGCCACGCTGTACCCCAAGATGTACGAGGAGATCGTGCGGCTGGTCGGCCAGCGTGCCCCGTCGCGTGACCAGAACCTCCAGCGGGCCATCTCCCAGATCGAGAGCGACCTCAAGGAGTCCAGGATCAAGGCGACCGTCACTGGGCGCCCGAAGCACTACTACTCCGTGTACCAGAAGATGATCGTGCGCGGGCGCGACTTCGCCGACATCTACGACC
>DMPC01000064.1:12473-12611 GCA_003456155.1 Actinomycetota bacterium
GCGACTTCGCCGACATCTACGACCTGGTGGGCGTGCGCATTCTCGTCGACTCCGTCCGCGACTGCTACGCCGCGCTGGGCATCGTCCATTCGAAGTGGAGCCCGGTTCCCGGTCGCTTCAAGGACTTCATCGCGATGC
>DMPC01000064.1:12795-21072 GCA_003456155.1 Actinomycetota bacterium
GCCGAAGTTCAACATGTACCAGTCCTTGCACACCACGGTCATCGGCCCCGACGGCAGGCCGGTGGAGCTTCAGATCAGGACGAACGACATGCACCGCGCCGCCGAGTACGGAGTGGCGGCCCACTGGCGCTACAAGCAGGGATCTCCTTCGAAGAACGCGCCGGATGAGTTCACGTGGCTTCGACAGCTGGTCGAGTGGCAGCGGGAGACCGAGGATCCCGATGAGTTCCTCGACTCCCTTCGGTACGACCTCGGCTCCTCCGAGGTCTTCGTCTTCACGCCCAAGGGCGACGTGGTCGCGCTGCCCACCAGCGCCACGCCGGTCGATTTCGCCTACTCGGTGCACACCGAGGTCGGGCATCGCTGCGTCGGTGCGCGCGTCAACGGCAAGCTCGTGGCGTTGGAGTCCGCTCTTGAGAACGGGGACGTCGTCGAGATCTTCACCTCGAAGGCCGAGGGTGCCGGACCCAGTCGGGACTGGCTCGACTTCGTGCAGTCGGCCCGGGCGCGGACGAAGATCAAGGCTTGGTTCACCCGTGAGCGCCGCGATGAGGCGATCGAGAACGGCAAGGACTCCATCGTCCGGGCGATGCGCAAGCAGGGCCTGCCGCTCCAGCGCATGATGACCAACCAGGCCCTGACCGCGATTGCCGCCGACCTGCACCAGCAGGACATCTCCGCGCTGTACGCGTCGGTGGGGGAGGGTCGGATCTCGGCGGAGACGATCGTCAAGAAGCTGGTGGACTCCGCGGGCGGGGTCGATGGCGCCGCGGATGACGCTGCCGAGACGGTGAGTCCCAGCACTGTCGGCCTGCGAAACCGTCCTTCAGGTGACGTCGGGGTCGTGGTCAAGGGTGCTGCGGACGTGTGGGTCAAGCTGGCGAAGTGCTGCACGCCTGTCCCGGGAGACGAGATCGTCGGCTTCGTGACACGAGGGGCGGGCGTCTCCGTGCACCGGGCCGATTGCATCAACGTGCCCGGTCTCCAGGCCGAGCCGGATCGGCTGGTCGGGGTCGAGTGGGCTCCGACATCGAACAGCGTCTACCTCGTCAACATCCAGGTCGAGGCCCTGGACCGTGCCCGGCTGCTGTCGGACGTCACGCGGGCGCTCTCCGACACGCACGTCAATATCCTCAGTGCCGCGGTCACCACCACGCGTGAGCGCATCGCGCTGTCACGCTTCACCTTCGAGATGGCCGATCCCAAGCACCTCGGCTCCGTGCTCAAGGCGGTCAGGCAGGTGGAGGGCGTCTACGACGCCTACCGGGTGTGATACTCGGCTAGCGCTGGCCCATGAGTGCGCGGGTCGAGGAGATCTGTGCCTCGAACTCGGCCGCGGCCTTGGCGTCGCCTCGAGCGGTCGCGGCATCGCGCTTCGCCTCAAGCCGCTCGAGGGCCTGGGCGAAGGCATCCGTGGCCACGGTGCCGGTCGAACGGCTCCAGGCCGCCTCCTCCTGCGACCGAACGGCGTCCTCCACCTTCTTGAGTCGACCCTCGAGTCGGCCGCGCTCGCTGCGCGGTACGTCCCCGGCCTTCTCCCAGCGATCCTGGATGCCGCGCAGCGCCTTCTTCGCGGCTGCGAGGTCCGTGACGGGCAGGAGCGCCTCGGCCTCGGTCAGTAGGGCCTCCTTGGCGGGGACATGAACGCGCAGCTCCTCCTCGGAGGCCTCCTGTGCCGCCGTGCGTGCCGCATAGAAGGCATCCTGCGCAGCCTTGAAACGCTTCCAAAGACGGTCCTCATCCGAACGTGACGCCCGCGGAAGGGCCTTCCACTCGTCGAGCAGGTCGCGCAGCTGCTTTCCGGTGCGCTGCCAGTCGGTCGAGGTCGCGAGGCCCTCGGCACGCTCGATGAGAGCCCTCTTGCCCGCCACGATGTCCTTGCGCTGGGTATCGAGCTCGCTGAAGTGCGCCCTGCGCCGCTTGTCGAAGCTCGTTCGGGCGGCGCTGATGCGCTTCCACAGCTCCTGCTCCGCGGCACGATCCCCGCGGGGGAGGACCTTCCACTCCTCGACGAGTGCCGCATAGCGCTCAGTGGTGGCCTTCCACGCGGTCGAGCCCGAGAGCGACTCGGCCTCGTCGGCGAGCCTGCGCCGATCTGCAAGGGCGGCCTCCCGCTCGGCAGCGCGGCGTGCCCTGTTGGCCTCCCGCGCGAGCGCGGCAGCCTCGGCAAGGGCGTCGCACTTCGCCTCGAGAGCCCGCACGTCGCCGACGAAGGAGCGCGCAGCCAGGGCCTCACGGACCTTCGTGACCACCGAGTCAGCCTGCTCTCCGGAGGCACGCCCGTCGGCGAGGCGAACCGACACCAGTTCGACCTCGACGACGAGATCGTCGTACTTGCGTCCGAAGAAGGCCAAGCCCTCGCTGGGGTCTCCCGCAGCCCACTGGCCCACGACGATGTCGCCCTCGGGAGCGTGGAGGTGAACGGTGCCGTCAGGATCGACGTGCCCGAAGGCCGCGGGGTTGCTGGCGGTTGGGGCGGCGGGGGCAGCAGGACTGGGGACACGAGCAGCCGACACGGGGGTCGGCGGGCGCAGCGCCGCAGGCGTCGGAACGCCGTTCTCGGCCATGGTCATCCTGCTTTCGTCGTGAGCATGCGACGGCATGCCTGCGGGCACAACGGCCTTAGCCTAGCCGTGGGCGCTTGGGAGGGGGTGTCACGAGCGCTGGACGGTGGCCGTCTCGATGATCATGGGCTGGCGCGGGCGCCCGTCGACCGCGCCGTCCTCCGTTCCGACGGAGGCGATCTCCTGGACGATGTCGAGCCCCTGCGTGATCGTCCCGAAGACCGTGTAGGCGGGGGGCAGGGTGGTGTCCTCGTACACGAGGAAGAACTGCGAGCCCGAGGTGCCCGGTCCGGCGTTCGCCATGGCCACGGTGCCCGCCGGGTAGTTGGCGGGGCCGTCCGCAGGCAGGTTCTCGTCAGGGACCGTGTAGCCGGGGCCACCCGTGCCATCCCCGGCCGGATCGCCGCACTGCAGCACGAAGATCCCGTCGGTGGTGAGACGGTGGCAGGCGGTCGCGTCGTAGAACCCCTGCTCAGCGAGGAAGGTCGTGCTGCGGACGGTCTTCTCTGCCGCGGGATCCAGGGCGATGACGATGTCACCGCAGGTGGTGGTCAGCGTGATCGAGCTGGCCGGATCGACATTCCCGGGTGCGTCGAAGGAGATGGTGTTGGCGCGGGTGGGCAGGGGGGCGCCGCAATTGAGGACGGAGGGCTCCTCGATCGGCTCGTCCGTGCTGGGCTCGCTGCCGGCCTGGTCGGCGGCTGCGTCGGGGGCTGCTGCGCTGGGCTCGTCCGAACCCCGCGTGCTGACCACCACGTAGGCGACCGCCCCGAGAATCAGGACCGCCACGACCACGATCGCCGTGATCCGCTGGTTGCGCCTCCTGCGCTCGGCCCCTGCTGCCCGGCGGGCCTGCTGCCGCTCGTACTTGGCGCGCGCCAGCTCCCGCTCCCTCTTGCTGCCTGCCATGGTGAACCCCTCTCCGCCGAGTGAGTCTAGGGCGCCCGCGCATCAGGCTTCGGAGCGGTCGCTGGGACGGGCCCCGTGCTCTGGGTAGGCTGAGGCGGCTGTCGAGGACGAGAGGGACACGGAGTGCTGATCGCCGGATTTCCCGCGGGCTCGTGGGCGACCAACTGCTACGTCCTGGCCAACGGCCCAGGCGAGCCGTGCCTGATCATCGATCCGGGCCAGGATTCCATCGACGGGGTTGAAGAGGTGCTGCGCGAGCACCGACTGCTTCCGGCAGCCGTCCTCCTGACCCATGGGCACATCGACCATGTCTGGTCCGTCGCACCGCTGACCGCCGAGTTCTCGGTTCCCGCGCTCATCCACGCTGACGACCGCTACCGGCTGGCCGATCCCGCGGGCAGCTCGTTCAGCGCCGCTCGTGAGCAACTGCTGGCCATGACCAAGAACGCACTCGAGCTCACCGAGCCGACGGATGTCCGGACCTTCACCGACGAGGAGCAGCTCGACATCGCGGGGATCCCTCTGACGGTTCGACATGCCCCTGGGCACACCGAGGGCTCGTCGGTGTTCGTGACCGATGACGTCATGCTGAGCGGGGACCTTCTCTTCGCCGGCTCGATCGGTCGTACCGATCTGCCGGGAGGCGACCACGAGCAGATGGTCGCCTCGCTGCGTCGAGTCGTCCTGCCGTCTCCTGACGATCTCGTGGTGCTGCCCGGCCATGGTCCGCGCACCACGATCGGGGAGGAGCGCGCAACCAACCCGTTCCTGCAGCCCCTGGTGGCGGGTCAGGACCCTCCCGCCAGCGCGAAGGGCCTGTGACGTGGCCCGTCCCCAGCGCCTGAGTGGCTTTCCGGAGTGGCTCCCCGAGGGCCAGGTTGTGCAGCAGTTCATCGAGGACGCCGCACGTCGCGTCTTCGAACTTCATGGGTTCGGTGGCATCGAGACCCGAGCGGTCGAGCCGCTGGAGCAGATGCTGCGCAAGGGCGAGATCGACAAGGAGGTCTACGTCCTGCGCCGGCTCCACGCCGACGAGCGGGATGCCGATGCTGGGCTCGGACTGCATTTCGACCTGACCGTTCCCTTCGCGCGCTACGTCCTCGAGCACGCCGGGCATCTGGAGTTCCCGTTCAAGCGATATCAGATCCAGAAGGTCTGGCGTGGCGAGCGCCCGCAGGAGGGCAGGTTCCGCGAGTTCACCCAGGCCGACATCGACGTGGTCGGGCGCGACGTCCTGCCGTTCCAGTACGAGGTGGAGATGGCCGTCACGATGGCGGCCCTCCTCGCCGAGCTGCCCATCCCCCCGGCGGTCATCCAGGTCAGCAATCGCAAGCTCGCGGAGGGCTTCTACCGGGGGGTGGGGGCCACGAACCCCGCGTCGGTGCTGCGCGCGGTCGACAAGCTGGACAAGATCGGGATCGAGGCCACGAAGCGGCTGCTGGAGGAGGATGCAGGCCTCACGCAGGAGGCGGCCGATGCATGCCTGTCGCTCGCGGCGATCCGCACCCCCGACTCGTCCTTCGTCGACCGGGTTCGCTCCCTGGGTGTCTCCGATCCGCTGCTGGACGAGGGTCTCATCGAGCTCGCGGCGGTCGTCGACGGCGCAAACCTGCTCCGGCCCGGCTCGGTCGTGGCGGATCTGCGTATCGCTCGAGGCCTGGACTACTACACGGGCACCGTGTACGAGACCGAGCTCGTGGGTTACGAATCGGTCGGGTCCATCGCATCGGGGGGTCGCTACGACTCCCTTGCGTCGGATGGCAAGCAGACCTATCCGGGCGTCGGGATCTCTCTGGGTGTCACCCGGCTGGTGTCCGTCCTTCTCGGGCGCGATCTGGTTCGCGTCACCCGTCCCGTTCCGACCGTCGTGCTGGTCGCCGTTCTGGACGACGATTCGCGGCCGTCGAGCGAGCAGGTGGCTGCCACCCTGCGATCCCGCGGCATCTCGTGCGAGGTGGCACCGTCGGCGGACAAGTTCGGCAAGCAGATCAAGTACGCCGATCGCCGCGGCATCCCCTTCGTCTGGTTCCCCGACGGCGGCGGGCACAGCGTCAAGGACATCCGATCGGGGGCGCAGGCCCCGGCTGACGCAGAGGACTGGCGCCCGCCGGAGGAAGATCTGGTCCCGCGCGTCCTCACCACCACCAGCCAGGAGGCACAACCGTGATTCGCTCGCACACCGCCGGCTCGCTCCGCGCCTCGAACATCGGCGAGACGGTGACGCTCGCGGGCTGGGTCGCCCGTCGCCGTGACCACGGAGGCGTGGCCTTCCTCGACCTGCGCGACGCCAGCGGCATCGTGCAGGTGGTGGTCCGTGACACGGAGGTCGCCCACGGGCTTCGGGATGAGTTCTGCATCAAGGTCGTCGGCACGGTCGAGCGGCGCCCCGACGGAAACGAGAACCCTGACCTTCCGACGGGCGAGATCGAGGTCATGGCCGATGTCCTCGAAGTCCTCTCCGCCGCCGCCCCACTCCCGTTCCCGATCGACGATCGGGTCACGGTCGGGGAGGAGGTCCGGCTGCGCCACCGCTACCTCGACCTGCGCAGGAAGTCAGCCGGTGACGCGATTCGCATGCGATCCCGGGTGAACCAGGTGTGTCGGGATGTGCTTCTCGCCCGTGACTTCCTGGAGATCGAGACTCCGACGCTGACGCGTTCGACACCTGAGGGGGCTCGCGACTTCCTTGTGCCCGTTCGGCTCCAGCCAGGGCACTGGTATGCGCTGCCGCAGTCGCCCCAACTGTTCAAGCAGCTGCTGATGGTGGCAGGCATGGAGCGCTACTTCCAGATCGCCCGCTGCTATCGCGATGAGGACTTCCGTGGTGATCGTCAGCCGGAGTTCACGCAGCTCGACATCGAGATGTCCTTCGTTGAGCAGGCCGATGTCATCGAGACGGGCGAGGCAGTGGTCCGTGCTCTGTGGCAGGACGTCCTCGGCTACGACATCGGCGATGTGCCGCACATGCCATATGCGGACGCCATGCGGCGCTTCGGCACCGACAAGCCCGACCTGCGCTTCGGCCTCGAGCTCGTGGAGCTGACTGACTTCTTCGTGGACACCCCCTTCCGGGTGTTCCAGGCGGACTACGTGGGTGCCGTCGTCATGCCCGGTGGGGCGGATCAGCCTCGACGCCAGTTCGACGCCTGGCAGGAGTGGGCCAAGCAGCGGGGGGCCAAGGGCCTTGCCTACGTCACCGTGGCTGAGGACGGCACTCTCGGCGGCCCGGTGGCCAAGAACCTCAGCGATGCGGAGCGCGACGGCCTGGTGGCCGCCGTAGGTGCAGCCCCCGGCGACGCCGTGTTCTTCGCTGCTGGTCGGGCGAGCGATGCGCGTGCTCTGCTCGGTGCGGCTCGACTGGAGATCGGGCATCGGCTCGCCCTCATCGACGAGTCATCGTGGTCCTTCCTCTGGGTCGTCGATGCCCCCATGTTCGAGGAGGTCATCGAGGACGGCGTCGCCCTGGGCTGGACGGCCGTGCACCATCCGTTCACGTCGCCGACGGATGAGTGGATCGATCGATTCGAGAGCGCGCCCGGTGATGCGCTCGCCTGGGCCTACGACCTCGTGTGCAACGGGAACGAGATCGGCGGTGGCTCGATCCGTATTCACCGCGGGGATGTCCAGCAGCGGGTCTTCGCGCTCCTCGGTCTCACGGAGGAGGAGGCGCAGGAGAAGTTCGGCTTCCTGCTCGATGCCTTCCAGTACGGCCCCCCACCGCACGGCGGCATCGCCTACGGGCTGGATCGGATCTGCATGCTCCTCGCGGGCGCGTCCTCCATCCGCGACGTCATCGCGTTCCCGAAGACCGGGGCGGGCCATGACCCGCTGACCGGAGCGCCCACCGCCATCACCGCGCAGCAGCGCAAGGAGGCCGGGATCGATGCCGTTCCTGCGCGCAGGGACGCGGCGCCAGCCTCGCAGGAGTGATCTCGCCGCACGAGGTGCTCCCCGGAGATCCTCTCGTCACGTGGATGGTCTCGCGTGCCGACTTTGAGGCTGGGCCGACGGCCATTCCGGCCATCGCTGCTGGGCGCAACGTTGCCTGGCTCGGCCGTGCCACCCGGCCCGGGGAGCGATGGGTCACCGGCATGGGGGAGGAACCTGCGGAGATCGTTCGGCTGGTGGAGCGGCTCGCGGCGGAGCATGACGTCGATGGGGTGACGGTGCCCGAGGACGCCTTCGACGGCCTGCCGGCGCGATTGAAGAGTCCCGATCCGGGCCTGTGGTGCCTGTGGACCCTGCCGCCGGACCAGGCTCGCCTGCAGGCGTCGAGCGCGATCCGACTGTCGCCGGAGGACGAGCGCATCGACGACCTGCTGGCTCACTCGTCCTCGGCGCATGTCTTCCGCGGGGACCCCCGAGTCGTGCGGTGGGCAGGGATCGAGCGGGATGGACGGCTCGCTGCGGTGGCCGGCCAGATCGCCGAGGCCTCGGGGGCTGCCCATCTGGTGAGCGTCTGCACCCACCCCGACTTCCGTGGTCGTGGACTGGCATCGCAGGTGTGCTCGCGCATCATGGCCGACGCGATCGAGGACGGAGCTCCGATGCTCGTTCTCGAGATGTACTCCGCGAACGAGTCCGGGCGACGGGTGTACGCCCGGCTGGGCTTCACCGAGTGCGGGCGATATGCCTCGGGACTCCTGGCACCTGCCCTGCCTACAGTTCGGTCATGAGCCTGTTCGACGATGCGCTCGTGGGCGGTGGCCCCACCGCACCGCTCGCTGTCCGTATGCGACCTCGGGATCTCGACGAGGTGGTCGGCCAGGAGTCGGCACTGGGCCCTGGGTCGCCCCTTCGGACC
>DMPC01000064.1:21411-23059 GCA_003456155.1 Actinomycetota bacterium
AGGGATCAGCGTGCGATGCAGGGCCGGGGGACTGTCCTGTTCATCGATGAGGTTCATCGCTTCAGCAAGTCCCAGCAGGATGCGCTCCTTCCAGCAGTGGAGAACGGCTGGGTGACCCTCATCGCGGCGACGACCGAGAATCCCAGCTTCTCGGTGATCGCCCCGCTGATGTCGCGCAGCATCCTCGTGCGACTGTCACCGCTGACGGATGCCCATATCGAGGAGCTGCTCCAGCGTGCGGTCGTCGACCCGCGCGGACTGGACGGCCACGTGACCGTGGATCCGCAGGCCCTGGAACACCTCGTTCGAACGGCCAGTGGGGATGCCCGACGCGCGCTCACCGGGCTGGAGGCGGCCGCATCCGGATCGACGTTCGTCGACGGAGAGCATCGCGTGACTCTGGCCGACGCGGAGCGGGCTGTCCAGCAGGCGGCGATCATCTATGACAAGGATGGCGACCAGCATTACGACGTCATCAGCGCCTTCATCAAGAGCGTGCGCGGCAGCGATCCCGATGCCGCACTGCACTACCTTGCGCGGATGCTCGAGGCCGGTGAGGATCCACGATTCGTCGCTCGGCGCCTGATGATCCTCGCCAGTGAGGACATCGGCATGGCGGAGCCGAACGTACTCCAGACTGCCGTTGCCGCTGCCCAGGCGGTGGCCATGGTGGGCATGCCCGAAGCGAGCATCATCCTGGCGCATGCCACGGTCCATGCGGCACTCGCTCCGAAGTCGAACGCGGTCGTGGTCGGCATCTCGCAGGCCACCGCGGACGTACGAGCGGGTGGCATCGGCCGAGTGCCGACACATCTGCGCGATGCGCACTATCCCGGGGCCCGACCCCTCGGCCATGGGGCGGGATACCAGTACCCGCACGACGTCCCCGGGGGTGTCGCGGCACAGCAGTACCTGCCGGACGAGCTCGTCGGTCGCCAGTACTACCGGCCCTCCCGCCATGGCGCGGAGGCGGCCTGGGGTGATGTCGCCGCGAAGGTGGCCGCCCTGCGCGAGCCTCGCGAGCCCGGCTCGGAGACCTCGAGCTGACCACGGCCCAGGGTCGGCCCCCGGCGAGTCCCGTAGGCTGAGCGACCATGCGCAGGATCGTGTGGGTGGCCGTGGGCGCCGCGGGTGGCATCGTCGCCTATCGGCGGATCCAGCAGGCCATGCTCGAGGCTCGGGAGAGAGGCGTCGTGCTGAGCGTCCAGCAGGTCGGTCTGAGTGCGATGCAGGCGGTGAACTCCGCTCGCGTCCTCGCCTCGGGAGCCATGGCGGCCGCGGAGGCGCGGTCAGCCGGACCGTCGGGCAGCTCGGGCTCTGCCGCCGCTCACGTCATCGAGAAGTCACAGCAGAAGGGCACGTGATGGACTCCGCCGAGATCCGCAGCCGGTTCCTGCGCTTCTTCGCCGATCGAGGCCACCAGGTCGTCCCGTCGGCGTCGCTGCTGCTGGATGATCCGACCCTGCTGTTCGTGAACGCGGGCATGGTGCCGTTCAAGCCGTACTTCCTCGGAGAGGCCCCCGCGCCGTACCCCCGCGCGACCAGCGTCCAGAAGGTCGTTCGCACCCTCGATATCGAGGAGGTCGGCAAGACCACCCGTCACGCGTCCTTCTTCCAGATGGCCGGCAACTTCTCCTTCGGCGACTAC
>DMPC01000064.1:23235-23722 GCA_003456155.1 Actinomycetota bacterium
CCTTCGGCGACTACTTCAAGGAAGGGGCCATTCCCCTCGCCTGGGAGCTCCTGACGACCTCGGTCGGCGACGGAGGCTACGGATTCCCCGAGGATCGTCTCTGGGTCACGGTGTACGAGGACGACGACGAGGCCATCGAGATCTGGCATCGCGTCGCGGGTCTTCCCTACGAGCGGATCCAGCGCCGCGGCCCGAAGGACAACTACTGGTCGATGGGCGTACCTGGTCCCGGAGGTCCGTGCTCGGAGATCTACTTCGACCGCGGGCCCGAGCACGGTCGTGAGGGTGGCCCGGTCGCGGATGAGGACCGCTACCTCGAGGTCTGGAACCTGGTGTTCATGCAGGACGAGCTCTCCGCCGTCCGCTCGAAGGAGGACTTCGACATCCGCCAGCCGCTCCCGGCGAAGAACATCGACACCGGCATGGGTCTCGAGCGGATGGCCGCTCTCCTCCAGGGCGTCGACAACATCTACGAGATCGACACCAC
>DMPC01000064.1:23974-35099 GCA_003456155.1 Actinomycetota bacterium
TGCGGGTGGTCGCCGATCATGCACGCACCTGCGTCTTCCTCATCGGTGACGGCGTGATTCCGGGCAACGAAGGCCGGGGCTACGTGCTGCGTCGCCTCATGCGCCGGACCATCCGGATGATGCGCCTCCTCGGGGCGCGCGAGGCCACGATGGAGCAGTTGGTCGACGCGACCGTCCTCACCATGGCACCGCAGTATCCCGAGCTGAACGACACCGCCAACCGCATCAGGCAGACGGCTGTAGGTGAGGAAACGGCGTTCCTGCAGACCCTGCGCACGGGCACGACCATCTTCGACACGGCGGTCTCGGAAGTGCGATCCGGTGGGGGCAGCCAGCTGCCCGGTGAGCAGGCCTTCGCGCTGCACGACACGTACGGCTTCCCGATCGATCTGACGTTGGAGATGGCCGCTGAGCAAGGCCTCAGTGTGGACGAGGACGGTTTCCGACGGCTCATGCAGCAGCAGCGGGAGCGGGCGAAGGCCGACTCGCAGGCGCGCAAGTCCGGTGTCGCGGCCGTCACGGCCTATCGGGACATCCTCCAGGCCGGTGGCACCACCACCTTCACGGGGTACGACGAGGCCCAGACCGAGTCCACTGTTCTCGGCATCGTGCAGGATGCCGAGACGGTTCCGGCCGCGCGTGTCGGCGATCATGTCGAGATCGTCCTCGATCGCACGCCCTTCTACGCCGAGGCGGGCGGGCAGCTCGGGGATCACGGACGCCTGCGCAGCAGCGACGGGGCCCTCGTGGAGATCTACGACGTCCAGACTCCTGTGCCGGGACTCTTCATCCACCGGGGGGAGGTCCTCGACGGGGAGCTCGTGACCGGCTCGACCGTCATCAGTGAGATCGACGCAGCCCGCCGCAGGGCCATCTCGCGAGCGCATACGGCGACCCACATGATCCATCGGGCCTTCCGGGAGCGGCTGGGCGACACCGCGACCCAGATGGGATCGGAGAATGCTCCAGGTCGGCTCCGCTTCGACTTCCCCAGCCCCGCACCGGTCTCGGGTGCTGTGCTCGCGGAGGTCGAGCAGCACGTCAATGAGGTGCTCATCGACGACCTCGTCGTCTCCGCGCAGACCATGACGCAGGACGAAGCCAGGGCCATGGGCGCCATGGCCCTGTTCGGCGAGAAGTACGGCGATCGGGTCCGGGTGATCTCGGTCGGGGACTGGGCCCACGAACTCTGCGGCGGCACTCACGCTCAGCGCTCGGGGCAGTTGGGTGTCGTGACGTTCCTCTCCGAGGGATCGATCGGTGCCGGGGTGCGGCGCGTGGAGGCTCTGGTGGGCGCGGACGCCTATCAGTTCCTGGCTCGCGAGCACCTGCTCGTCACGCGACTCTCGGAGCTGGTCAAGGCGCCGGCCGACCAGCTGGTCGAGCGGGTGGAGCGGACGATTGCCTCGCTCAAGGATGCCGAGCGTGAGCTCTCGCGGGTGCGCAGCGCGCAGCTCGCCGCGAGTGTCGACGGCATCATCGGTGAGGGTCAGGATCTCGGCGACGTCCGCCTGTGGTCCTTCCAGGCTCCTGAAGGCACCACGGGCGGGGATCTTCGTGAGCTGGCCATGAAGGCAAAGGGTCGCGCGCGATCGGGCGTGCCCTCTGCCCTCATCGGCATAGCCGTGGATGCCGGAAAGGTGGCGGTGGTCACCGCTGCCTCGCCGGATGCCATTGCACTGGGCATCTCGGCGAGTGACCTGCTTCAGGCGGCAGCCCCGCACATCGGTGGTCGAGGCGGGGGCAAGCCCGACTTCGCCCAGGGCGGCGGGACGGATGCCAGCGGTATCCCGGCTGCCCTGGCGGCCGTGGAGCAACTCGTGCGCGAGCGCGCGGGCGGCTAGCGTGCGGTGGGGCGTGCGCTTGGCGGTCGACATCGGATCGGTGCGCATAGGCGTGGCTCGCAGTGACGCCTCGGGTGCACTGGCCGTCCCCCTCGAGGCCATCCGCGCCGGCGGCGATGAGCTCGACAGGGTCGTGGCGCTCGTGGGCGAATGGGAGGCGATCGAGGTGATCGTGGGACTGCCGCTGCACATGAGCGGGCAGGAGGGTGCTGCGGCCCAGGGCGCTCGTCTGTGGGCGGAGCGGCTCGCCGATCGTGTCGACGTGCCGGTTCGCCTCGTCGACGAGCGCCTCTCGACCGTTCAGGCGCAGCGCGCCCTCCAGGCGGGTGGCCGCTCGACCAAGGACTCCCGCGCTCTCATCGACAGCGCCTCGGCCGTCATGGTGCTCCAGGGCGAGCTCGACCGACAGGCACGGGCATCCGATGGCGACGAAGGGCAGGGGCGTTGAGTCAACTGGAACCCCTGATGTCGTCTGGGCCGCTCCCGCCCTCCCGGCATCGACGCTCGTGGGCCAAGTGGGTGGCGGGCCTGCTGACGGTAGCCGTGGCCGTGACGATGATCGCCTTCTCGGTGTCGTGGCTGCGTGGCTCGTCGGCTCCCGAGGAGTTCGTGGGGTCCGGTACCGGCGAGGTCGTGATCGTCGTGGAGCGAGGGGACACCCTGACCAGGATCGCCTCGACTCTCGCAGAGGCCGGTGTGGTGAGCTCGGCCGACTCGTTCATCAATGCAGCCGTCGTGGACGAGCGGGCAGCCACGATCGGGCCAGGGAAGTACACCCTCCGCCAGGGCATGAGCTCGACCGAGGCGCTCGAACTCATGCTGGATCCGCTGTCGCGGCGGGACAGCCGCCTCGTTCTGCCCGAGGGGCTCCGTCTGGAGCAGACGGTCGACGCGGCGGCTGCGGCCACCGAGATCCCCAAGGAGCAGTTCCTGGAGGCACTGAGCAGCCCTGCGGAGCTCGGACTCCCCGACTGGGCGAAGGACCGACCGGAGGGCTTCATGTTCCCGGCGACCTATGACCTCGCCGGTGATGAGTCCGCGCCGGGCCTGCTGCGGACTTTCGTGAAGCGCTTCAACCAGGCCAGTGCGGAGGTGGGTCTGGAGGAGCGTGCGCGAGAGCGGGGGATCAAGCCGTACCGGGTACTCATCATCGCCTCGCTCCTGCAGGCTGAGGTGGCCCCCGGGGACTTCGCCAAGGCGGCCCGTGTCATCTACAACCGCCTCGACGCCGGCATGCCGCTGCAGCTGGACTCCACGGTGTCCTACGCCCTCGGCATCAGCGACATCCAGCTGAACGAGGAGCAACTGGGCACAACCTCGCCCTACAACACCTACGCCAACAAGGGTCTGCCTCCGCGTCCGATCAACTCGCCCGGCGAGGCAGCTATGGAGGCTGCTCTCGATCCGGCAGAGGGGGACTGGCTGTACTTCGTCAGCGTGAACCCCAGCACGGGCGAGACCAAGTTCACGGCGGACTACGACACCTTCCTGGTCTACAAGCGCGAGTTCCAGCAGTATCTCGCCGAGCAGGAGGCTGCGAAGGCCGAGTCCGATGGGTGAGTCCGATGGGTGAGTCCGCACTCTGCGTCGATGCAGGTCGGCATCGGGCCGCGGTGCTGGGCTCACCGGTCGCGCACTCCCTCTCGCCTGCCCTTCATCGCGCCGCCTACGCAAGCCTCGGACTGGACTGGACCTATACGGCAATCGACGTGGATGAGGCGGGTCTTGCAGGGTTCCTCGCGGGACTCGACGACTCCTGGGCCGGACTGTCCTTGACGATGCCGCTGAAGGAAGTGGTGATCGGCCTGCTTGACCACGTTGACGACGAGGCGCGTCTCCTGCGCTCGGTGAACACTGTGGTTCCCGTCGGCAGCGGCTGGGGTGGCGTCAACACCGATGTCTTCGGGATCACGGAGTCACTGGTACGGGCGGGACTCACCGCCGCTCCTGACACCGCGACGGTGCTGGGGGCGGGCGCTACGGCCCGAAGTGCCGTGGCGGCACTGGCCCGGATGGGCACCCCGAGCGTCCTGATCTGTGCCCGGCGCCATGAGGCTGCGGGTGAGGTCGCCGCTCTCGCGGTGACCCTCGGCCTGTCGCCTCAGGTCGCCGACCTCGAGCCGGCAGCCCACCGCATTGATCGGGATGTGGTGATCAGCACGCTCCCCGGTGATGCGGCTTCGGCGTGGGCCGCGGTGGTCGGCGAGGCGCGTGGAGTGCTCCTCGACGCCTCCTATCACCCGTGGCCCACCGCCCTCGCGAGCGCCTGGGGTGGCTGCGGCGTGGCCAGCGGGCGCGACATGCTGCTGTGGCAGGCCGTCGAGCAGGTGCGCCTGATGACCGGTCGGGAGCCCTCGGCCGCCGCCATGTCCGCTGCCCTCCCGGAGTGATCCCTCCCGCCTGACCTCAGCGGTCCCGGGCGTCTCTGGAAGGATTCAGGACATGGTGCGTTGGCTGACTGCTGGGGAATCACACGGCCCTGCGCTCGTGACGATCGCTGAGGGACTGCCGGCCGGTATCGAGGTGTCCTCGGCGCAGGTGGGGGAGGACCTCGCGCGTCGACGCCTCGGGGCAGGTCGCGGAGCACGCATGAAGTTCGAGAAGGACGTCGTCCGCTTCCTCGGCGGGGTGCGTCATGGCCGGACGCTGGGGGGGCCAGTCGCTATCGAGGTGGGCAACAGCGAGTGGGCCAAGTGGGAGCAGGTGATGTCTCCCGATCCGGTGGATGAGGACGTCATCGCCACGCTGGCGCGCAACGCCCCGCTGACCCGCCCCCGCCCCGGGCACGCCGACCTGGTCGGGATGCAGAAGTACGGATTCACCGATGCCCGACCGATCCTCGAGCGAGCCAGCGCGCGTGAGACGGCAGCTCGGGTTGCGATCGCCGCGGTTGCCCGGGCCTTCCTGCGTCAAGCAGCGGGCATCGAGGTTGTCAGTCACGTGGTGCGCATCGGCTCGGCAGCCGTCCCCGAGGGCACTGCTGCTCCTCGACCCGAGGATCTCCCGGTCGTCGATGAGAGCCCGGTCAGGTGCTTGGATCCCGAGGCTGCGGCAGCGATGGAGGAGGAGATCTCCGCCGCCCACCGCGACGGTGACACCCTCGGAGGAGTCGTCGAGGTACTGGCCTACGGTCTGCCGCCGGGGCTGGGCAGTCATGTGCACTGGGATCGCCGACTCGACGCGCGACTGGCCGCATCCCTGATGGGGATCCAGGCGATCAAGGGCGTCGAGGTGGGTGACGGATTCGGGCTGGCAGCGATCCGAGGCTCACTGGCGCAGGATGAGATCGTCGACGCGGACGGCAGGCTCCAGCGCACCTCCGGCAAGTCCGGCGGCACCGAGGGCGGGATGTCCACCGGGGAGGTGCTCAGGGTCCGTGCGGCCATGAAGCCGATCTCCACCATCCCCAAGGCTCTGCGCACCGTCGACGTCGCGACCCGGGAGGCTGCCCCCGCGATCAACCAGCGATCCGACGTGTGCGCTGTTCCCGCTGCCGGAGTGGTGGCTGAGGCGATGGTCCTGATGGTTCTCGCGGATGCCGTGCTCGAGAAGTTCGGTGGCGACAGCGTGGACGAAGTTGCGCGCAACCTCCGCGGCTATCTCGAGAATCTCTCGGTGCGATGACCTCCGACTCCTCGACCGGAGCCGGCCCGTTGGCGGTCCTCATCGGGTCACCGGGCGCCGGCAAGACGAGCGTCGGTCGCCGCGTGGCCCAGCGCCTCGGCATCCCGTTCACCGATACCGATGCCCTGATCGAGTCCGAGGCGGGGATGGCTGTGGCGGACATCTTCCTCAACGAGGGTGAGGAGGCCTTCCGTCGCCGGGAGGCGGTCGCGGTAGCCGAAGCCCTGCTCTCGCATGAGGGGATCCTCTCCCTGGGCGGGGGAGCCGTGCTTCGCGAGGAGACCCGCGAACGACTCCAGGGCCACCGCGTGGTCTGGCTGCGCGTGAGCGTTGCCGACGCCGCTTCCCGGGTGGGCCTGAACACGGCGCGTCCGCTCCTGCTGGGGAATGTCCGGGGCACGCTGAACACGCTCCTGCAGGAGCGCACGCCCCTGTACGAGTCGGTGGCGACCGACGTCGTCGACACGTCGGGCCGGCCGCTCCGCGAGGTGGTGGATGACGTCGCCGAGCTGCTGGCTCCCGCCTCGTCCACGAGTCACGGCAGGGAGGTGGTCGAGTGACGACCGACATCATCATCCCGGTCCAGGCTGAGCGCCGCTACGACGTCGTCATCGGACGCGGCCTCCTGGGGCACCTTCCGGGGATGCTGAACGGGGCGCAGCGCGTGGCGATCATCCATCCGCGCGCCCTCGGTGTCTCAGCGGAGGCCATGCGAGACGACCTCGCCGACTCAGGCTTCGAGGTGATCCTCATCGAGGTTCCGGAGGCGGAGGACGCCAAGACCGCCGAGGTCGCCGCATTCTGCTGGACGGCCCTCGGCGCAGCCGGCTTCACGCGCAGCGATGCCATCATCGGACTCGGTGGCGGAGCCACCACGGACTTGGCCGGATTTGTCGCGGCGACCTGGCTGCGAGGAATCAGGGTGATTCACGTTCCGACGACGCTGCTGGGCATGGTCGACGCTGCTGTGGGCGGCAAGACCGGCATCAACACCGAGGCGGGAAAGAACCTCGTAGGTGCCTTCTGGAGCCCGTCCGGCGTCCTCTGCGATGCCAATGCCCTTGAGACCCTGCCGCGCAACGACCTTGTTGCCGGCATGGCCGAGGTCGTCAAGATCGGCTTCGTCCGTGACGGCACGATCCTGAGCGATATCGAGGCGGACCCCGTCCGGGCGACGGATCCTGGCTCCGACATGCTGCTGGATCTGATCCGCCGGGCCGTGCAGGTCAAGGCTGATGTGGTGGGTGCCGACTTCCACGAGACATCGGCCACCTCGGGAGACGGCTCGCTGGGGAGGGAGGTCCTCAACTACGGGCACACCTTCGGTCACGCGGTGGAGCGCCGGGAGCGCTACCAGTGGCGCCACGGAGCTGCCGTCGCGGTCGGCATGGTCTATGTGGCCGAGCTCGCAGCACTCGGTGGTCGACTCAGCGATGCGGAGGTCGATCGCCATCGCTCCGTGCTGACGGCGCTCGGCCTCCCGATCAGCTACCCCGGAGGTCATTGGGACGCCTTGCGAGAGGCGATGGCGATCGACAAGAAGTCGCGCGGCTCGCTGCTGCGCTTCGTCGTTCTCAACGGCATCGGCAATCCCGGCATCTGGGCGGGTCCGGACCCGTCCTTCCTCGCTGCGGCCTACGACGCCATCAGCTCCTGAGCGGGTAGGGTCCGCGACATGGCACGCGTCCTCGTCCTGAACGGTCCCAACCTCAGCCGGCTCGGCACGCGTGAGCCTGAGGTCTACGGGCACGCCACCTATGCGGATCTGGTTCGCGAATGCGAGGAGGCCGGCGCCTCCCTCGGCCTGGAGGTGGAGGTTCGTCAGACGAATGACGAGGCGGAGCTCATCGCCTGGCTGCACGAGGCTCAGGACACCGGTGCGGCCGTGGTGCTCAACCCTGCTGCGTTCACCCACTACTCCTATGCGCTTCGCGACGCGTGCGCGATGCTGACGACGCCTCTGGTCGAAGTGCACATCTCCAACCCGGCCGCGAGGGAGGAGTTCCGGCACACCTCGGTCATCTCCGGTGTCGCCACGGGGACCATTGCGGGTTTCGGCACCGACTCCTACCGTCTTGGCCTTCGGGCGGTGGCCTCGCTGCTGGGGCGGTAACGCGTGCGCGCTGACCACCTCGCGCGGCGAAATCGGGTGCGCGCGACCCTGAACCACGAGGGCTTCCGCGGGTGGCTGATCGTGTCCACACCCGCCAACGTCCGCTATCTCACCGGCTTCGGCGGCAGCAACGGGTTCCTGCTTCTCGGTCCGGAGCCGGATGACGACGCGCTGGGCACCGATGGTCGCTACGCGGACCAGTCGGCCGAGGAGTGTCCAGGCCTTACGGTCGTGATCGATCGCGCGACCCTTGCTGCTCTGCTCGAGCAGGCTGGTCCGGGATCCATCGGCGTCGAGGAGTCGATCGCATGGGGCCAGGTCGCGCAGATCACCGTCCTGCGCGGTGAGCCCACCCGGGTGCCACCGATCATCGAACGCGAGCGCTCCGTGAAGGACGAAGTCGAGCTCCGGTTGCTGGAGCTTGCCTGCCGGGTCACGTCCGAGTCCTTGGATGTTCTGGCGAGCGAGGTCCGGACGGGTTGCTCGGAGATCGCGCTCGCTCGACGTCTCGAGCAGCTCTTCGGCGAGCGGGGCGGGGACGACCGTGCCTTTGCCACCATCGTGGCCTCCGGGCCGAACTCGGCGATCCCGCATCATCGCCCCGGTGATCGGCCCCTCGAGCGGGGCGATCTCCTCGTGATTGACGCGGGTGCCTGCGTCGGGGGCTACCACGCAGACATGACGCGCACCTTCGTGGTCGGGACCGACCCCACCGAGGAGCAGTCGCGCCTTCATGCCGCAGTGAGAGACGCGCAGCAGCGAGCGATGGAGGCCTGTGCCGTGGGAGTCGCGGCTGCCGAGCTGGACGCCGCGGCCCGTGGGGTGCTGCGCGACGCAGGACTCGAGGATCGGTTCACGCATGGCCTTGGGCACGGGGTTGGCCTGCAGATCCATGAGGCGCCGGGGATCAGTCAGCGCGCGGTCGGTAGCATTCAGGCTGACATGGCGTTCACCGTCGAGCCCGGGGTGTACCTCCCCGGCCTGGGCGGCGTCCGCATCGAAGACACCCTCGTCGTCGACGACACGGGACCGCGCGTGTTGACATTCGGCTCGCGCGAGCTGCGCGTCGTGGGTGACTGACCTCACGGGAGCAGTGCACGTGGCCACCACGAACGATCTGAAGAACGGGCTCGTCCTCAACCTCGACGGTCAGCTGTGGACCGTCATCGAGTTCCAGCACGTGAAGCCGGGCAAGGGTGGCGCGTTCGTCCGCACCAAGCTGAAGAACGTGCTGTCCGGCAAGGTCGTGGACAAGACGTTCAACGCAGGCACCAAGGTCGAGACCGAGACGGTCGACCGTCGCGATATGCAGTACCTCTACCGGGACGGGGAGGACTGGGTCTTCATGGACACCACGTCCTACGAGCAGTTCGCCGTGCCGGACTCCGTGGTCGGGGACTCCTCGAAGTTCCTGCTCGAGAATCAGATCGCGAATATCTCTGTACACAACGGCAGCCCGATCATCTGTGAGCTCCCGGCGTCCGTCGAGCTGATGATCACCTATACCGAGCCCGGTCTGCAGGGCGACCGGTCATCCGCCGGCACCAAGCCGGCGACTCTCGAGACCGGCGCGGAGATCCAGGTTCCGCTGTTCATCGAGTCGGACACCAAGGTCAAGGTCGACACCCGCGACGGGTCGTACCTCGGCCGCATCAACGACTGACGTGTCAGCCCGGAGCAAGGCCCGAAAGCGAGCGCTCGACGTTCTCTTCGAGGCGGATGCCAAGGGCCTTCCGCCGATGGAGGTCCTGGCCGCGACCGAGGATCGTCGCCGTGAGGACGGGCAGGCCGAGATGAACCCGTACGTGACGGTCCTCGTCATGGGGGTCCGCGATCATCAGGGCGAGATCGACGACCTCCTGGGCAGTTACTCGATGGGCTGGACGCTGGATCGCATGCCGGCCGTGGACCGCGCAATTCTCCGGCTCGGGGCGTTCGAGATCCTGTGGAGCACCGAGGTTCCCGAAGCGGTCGCGATCTCCGAAGCGGTCACGCTGGCTACCGAACTGTCGACCGACGACTCCCCGTCCTTCGTCAACGGCCTCCTCGGTCGGCTTCTGGAGCTCAAGCCCAGACTTGTCCTGGATCCCGGACCCGCGGCGACAACCGCCTGAGCATGCTCCCGGTCCGGCTGGGCTCGACCTACTGCGGTATCGCCGTGACCGAAATGGTCGTCGTTCCGTCGGCCTCACCGGCGACGACGGAGACGGACAGCGCATCTGACCGGTACTCGCGGACGATCGTGCCGCCCATGCGCGAGTCCTGGTCGAGGGTGAATCCCGTGGACGACAGCAGATCGCCGTAGTCGTCAGCCGCCTCGGCGGGTGATGCCTCCGTCAGCCACATGGCATACGCGGTGCCATCCGTCTGGACACTCGCCATGGAGAGGGTGCCGCTGTACTGAGGCACGTCTGGCGGCCAGTTCGCCGGCATCGAGATGTCCTCGCCAACGGCGAACTCGTTGCCCTCCTCGTCGGTGATGCTCATCGAGTCATCGGACAGGTCGACCTCGCCCCCGGTCGCACCCTCCACCGCCTGCTCGACGACGTTCTGGGCCGTCTCCTCCGCCGGGCTGCCGCAGGACGCGATGAGGGGAACGGCCAGAGTGGCCGCCATCATCGCTGCGAGCAGTCCCCGATTCATCCTGATGCGCATGACGCCTCCTTCACGGGATGTCGTCAGGCTAGGTCGGATCGCCGATGCGTCGGGCGGTGAGAACCGCGCCTGACCGGGTGGTGACCGGTCAGGCAGACAGGACTCGGCCTGAACCGCACCAGTCCCTCGAGGGTGCCCCGGGTGGGATTTGAACCCACACTGGACGGTGTTTGAGACCGCTTCCTCTGCCGGTTGGGATACCGGGGCGCGGCATCCATGCTAGTGCGGCGCGACATCGGCCTACGCTGTGCTCATGGCCGAGCGGGCGACGACGGTGCTGGTCGCCGAGGACGAGGCACTGATCCGGATGGACCTCGTGGAGCTCCTCACGGAGCTGGGCTACCAGGTGGTCGGCCAGGTCGCGGACGGGCAGGCCGCGGTCGACCGCACCCGTGAGCTGCTGCCGGACGTCGTGTTCATGGACGTGGCGATGCCCCGACGGGATGGGCTTTCGGCTGCGGAGGAGATCCTGAGTGAGGGGTGGGCGCCGGTCGTGATGGTGACCGCCTTCAGTCAGCAGGAGATGGTCCGTCGTGCCGCAGATGCAGGTGTCATGGGCTACCTGGTGAAGCCGTTCGGCCGGTCCGATCTCGTTCCGGCCATCGAGGTGGCGGTGGCGCGGTGGCAGCAGATGCGCGCCCTCAGTGATCAGGTCCGCGGGCAGCGCGAGCGTCGTGAGGCCCGTGAGGTGGTCGAGCAGGCGAAGTCGCTGCTGCAGGAGCGCCTGGGACTGGGGGAGCCCGAGGCCTTCGCCTGGCTTCGGCGGGCCGCCATGGATGCCCGGGTCACGCTGGCCGAGGCGGCCGCGCGGGTGGTGGCGGACGACTCCTCGTCCGACGAGACAGCTGGCCGGGACGCTGAGGGGGCGTGACCCGGGTGGCGTGACCCG
>DMPC01000064.1:35276-45921 GCA_003456155.1 Actinomycetota bacterium
CCGGGTGGCGTGACCCGGGTGGCGTAACTCGTCAGCCGGGGTCGATACGGCGGGTCGGACTCCGATGGGGGAGGCAATCCGTGGAAAGTGCTGCAAAGGTCACAGATCGGTCACGAAGCGCCAACGATGTGACGGTGGGTTACTCGTGCGTAACAGCGGGCCCCGTAGAGTGTCGGCAACGCGACGGCGTCCGCCGTCGCCTGTCCTCTCCTAAGGAGACTGCATGAAGCGCACCACGGTCTTCAAGACCGCTGCGGTGCTCGGTGTGGCCTCGCTGACTCTCGCCGCCTGCGGCGGAAGCAGCGATACCGCCGAGACCGACGCAGCGGCCAGCGAGCCCGCCGCGTCCGAGGAGGCACCGGCCGAGCCCGCCGCTTCCGAGGAGGCTGCGGCCGAAGAGGCTGTCGCCTCGGTAGGCGTCCCGCTGTACCTCGTTGACGGCAACACCGGCAACGCCCTTGGCGAGAAGCTGCCCGCGGGCACGCTGAACGGCGTCAAGGGCACCATCCCCGGTGCCGAGAACACCCAGGACTTCAAGGATGCCCTCCTTGCGGTCGACCCGGAGCTGATCGACTTCGCCTACGCGCCTGAGTCGTACGACGCTGTCATCCTGTCGGCGCTGGCCGCGGCTGCAGCGAAGTCGGACGCTGGTGTCGACATGGCTAAGCAGATGGTTCCGATCACCAACGGCACCGACATCTGCAATGACTACGCCGGCTGCCTTGCGCTCCTCAAGGAGGGCAAGTCGATCGACTACAACGGCCGCTCTGGCGCCGTGAACTTCTGGGACGCGGGTGATCCCACCAGCGCCTCCATCGGCGTGTACACCTTCGGGCCGGACAACGTCCTGCTCCCCGAGGTGACCTACGCCGAGGGCGAGATCGTCCCCGAGGGTGAGGCGAACCCGATCGACGGCAAGCCGCAGGACGGCGCCGGCGACGGTGTCTTCAAGGTCGGCACCTTCCTGCCGATCACGGGCAGCCTTGCCTTCCTCGGCCCACCGGAGGTTGCCGGTGTCAAGCTCGCCATCAAGGACATCGAGGAGGCCGGTGGCATTCCGGGCTTCGACAAGATCGTCCTCGAGGAGGGTGACTCGGGCGACACCTCGACCGAGACCGGCCGTCAGACCGTCAAGCGTCTGCTGCCGCTGGGTATCGACATCCTCGTCGGTGCCGCGTCCTCCGGCTCCAGCCTCCAGGTCCTCGACGAGGTCACGGGTGCTGGCGTTCTCATGATCAGCCCGGCGAACACCTCGCCGGCTCTGACTACGGCTCCCGACCGTGGCCTGTACTGGCGCACCGCGCCGTCGGACGTCCTCCAGGGCGCCTTCGTCGGCTCCATGGTGCTCCAGGACGGCTACACCAAGGTCGCGATCATGTCGCTGCAGGACGCCTACGGTGACGGCCTGAACGCCAACGTGACCAAGGCGATCACCGAGGGCGGTGGCGAGATCGTCGCCAACGTCGTCTACGACCCGACTGCTGCTGACTTCGCCGCTGATGTGGCGCAGATCAAGGCTGCGGGCCCCGAGGCGATCGTCCTCATCGGCTTCGACGAGTCCGCTCAGATCATCCAGGAGATGGTCAAGCAGGGCATCGGCCCGAACGCCGGCTGATCCTCGGATCACCCACACGTGGGGGTCGCCCTTCGGGGCGGCCCCCACGTCGTTGTCCGGGCCCTCTTCCGCCGAGAGGCAGTGGCTGGTCGCGACACACCGGCGAGGTGGGGTTCTTCACGACCGTTCACTGCCTCTCGGCGATCAGAGGTGACGCTGCAGGCGTCGCAGCATCAGGCTCGGGTCGGGTACGACCTCGGGGAATCCCCAACGGACCAGGCGTCGATCCAGTCCGGTGAGTGCCTCCTGCCGGCGCTTCTCAGCCACGAGGGCGGATGGCTCGACGTACTTCACAGCCCCATCGACCTCGCCGATGAGCGCCTGCTCCTCCCACCACATGTCGACCCAGTACGTGCGACCGTCGTCACCGAGGAGTGGCACACCGCACCGAGGAGCCGGCAGCCCGGCGAGGAGCACAGCGGCCCGCGAGAGTGATTCGAGTCGGGATTCGGCGGCAGGATCGGCCCAGCGCACCGCCTGCCTGACCGTCGTCACCCAGCGGTGGCGCCCATAGGGCGCGACGCATCCGTCGAAGAGGTCGCGCAGGACTTCTCGGAGGCCCGGGGAGAGTGCCGCTGCCCGGACATCTGGGTGTGAGGCCTTCACCAGCGACCTCATGCCCTGGTCCATCACGCCCAGGGCGTCACCGAGACTCCGGCGGGCGGCGACCTCAATGCAGGCCCGGGGCAGGGAGCTGCTCGGGAGCCCCAACTGCATGCCAACCGACCCGTGCGGAACCTGCTGTCCATGCACGATCAGACCGGGCTCGCGGTGCGTTGTGCCGGTGCGGCTGATGTGCACGGTCTCATGCCACCGGGTACCCGGAAGCCCGTCGGTGAGCCCGTGCAGGTGAGCGGCGCTCGCATGGCTCGCCCACGCCCCGGGAAAGGCCAGCAGGGCGGCTCTCAGTGCGATTCGGTGTCGCTCGCCGGCATCGGCGTTCTCCCACTCGAGTCGAGGGTGAACGATGCCGCGACGCAGGACCACCAGCGCGCCAGCGTCTACCGCAGCGCGAACACGCCCCCGTGTGAGTTGGGGTACGTCGCTGGCCCGAACGGGAGGGGCCGCGGATCGGACCTGCTCGACGGTGGCATGTATGCGCGCGGGATGGACCATGCCGCCAGCCTCGCGGCGGACTCCCGACCGCTCAACTGGCTATCCACAGCCACCGCCGAGAGGCGCGCAATGGTCGCGACACGCCGCACACCTGGGCCGCTTCACGACCATCCACCGCCTCTCGGCGGTTGAGGGGTGGGGTTAGGCCTGGGCCAGGGTTCCCAGGTAGAGGTGCACCACCTGGGGGTCCGTGGCAAGGTCCCGACCGGTGCCCGTGTAGGCGTTGCGACCCTGATCGAGGACATATCCGCGATCGACGATCTGCAGGCAGCGCATCGCGTTCTGCTCCACGATGATGACGGTGACGCCGGTCGCATTGATCTCCTTGACCCGGACGAACACCTCGTCAGTGAGCAGCGGGGACAGGCCGGCGGAGGGCTCATCAAGCAGGAGCACCGACGGGTCCATCATGAGCGCCCTGCCCATGGCAACCATCTGACGCTCGCCTCCGGACAGGGAGCCTGCACGCTGGCTCTTGCGTTGCCCCAGAGCGGGGAAGAGGTCGGTGACGAAGGCGAAGCGTTCCTTGAACTTTCCGGGCGCCTGGAAGCACCCCATCTCCAGGTTCTCCTGGATCGTGAGCGACGGGAACACATTGTTCGTTTGCGGCACAAAGCCGATGCCCATGGTCACGAGCCGATCCGCTCGCACGTTCGTGATGTCGTCACCGGCCAGCGTGACATGCCCCGTGTGGACCTTGACGAGCCCGAACAGGGCCTTCAGGAGGGTCGACTTGCCTGCACCATTAGGACCGATGATGCCGACCAGCTCACCCCGGTTGGCATACAGGTCGCACCCATTGAGGATGTTGACGCCGGGCAGGTAGCCCGCGACGAGGTCATCGGCGATGATGAGGGCGTCCTGGGACCCGGCCACGTGGGCGTCACGGTCGCGGATCTCGGAGTTGCTCAGGTGGACCGGCTCGTCACGCTGGCTGGCATCAAGATCGAGTGCCCGCTCGCGCTCCTGCGGCGAGACGTACTGGGGGAGGTCCCCCGGAAGCATGTCGCTCATTACTGGCTCGCCTCCTCGGTGTACGAGACGCCGCTCGCGGTCAGTGCCTTGTCATGGTGGCCGCCGAGATATGCCGTGATGACGGCCTCGTCCCGCATGACCTCGTCGGGCGGTCCCTCGGCGATGACGGAGCCCTGAGCCATGACGATGACCCAGTCACTGATGTCCCGGACAACGTCCATGTCATGCTCGACGAACAGCACGGTCATTCCCTGCTCGCGGAGGTCCTTGATGTGCTCGAGCAGCGACTGCGTCAGGGCAGGGTTCACGCCCGCCATGGGCTCATCGAGCATCACCATGGTCGGATCGGTCATGAGCGCGCGCGCCATCTCCAGAAGCTTGCGCTGGCCGCCGGACAGCGAGCCGGCGAAGTCGGCTCGCTTCTCGAAGAGCTTGAAACGTGCCAGCAGCTCGTCGGCCTTCTCGGTGACCGCCACCTCCTGGCTCTTCCAGAGCCCGAGGATCGCGGGGATCATGCGCTCGCCGATCTGGTTCTTGGCGCCCAGGCGCATGTTGTCGATCACGGTCATCTTCGACAGGGCCTTGGTCAACTGGAAGGTTCGGATCATGCCGAGACGAGCCACCTTGTAGGCGGGCATCCCGGCGAGGTCCTTGCCGTCGAAGAGCCACTGGCCGGTGTCGGGCGTGTCGAAGCCGGTGAGGAGATTGAAGAACGTCGTCTTGCCGGCCCCGTTCGGGCCGACCAGTGCCGTGATGGCGCCGCGCTGGATCTCCACATGCTGGACATCGACCGCGGTGAGTCCGCCGAAGCTGCGCTTGACGCCGTCGACGACGAGGATCGGGTCCGGCTTCGGCGCCCCGGGAACCCGGGGAACCGAGGCAAGGGCCCGGACAGCCTCATCGTGGCGTGTCCCTGAGGTCGAGGTGCTATCGGGCATCGAGTGCCAGCTCCCTTCGGTCTCCGAGGATTCCCTGTGGTCGGTAGATCATCAGGAGCATGATCCCCAGTCCCACGAGCATGACCCTCAGCACGGCTGCCTGGGTGCCATCCATGAGCGAGATGATCGGAAGACCGGCATCGATGCCTTCGCGCAGGAAGACGTCGGTGCCCTGGAAGACCGCCCAGAAGATGATGGTTCCCAGCAGCGGCCCGAACACCCGTGCGGCACCGCCGAGGATCAGGATCGCGTAGGCGAAGAAGGTCGCGTCCGTCTTGAAGACGTCCGGATTGACGTTCTGCGCTCCGATCGCAGTGATGAAGCCGGCCAGAGCGCCGAACACGCCACCGAGGACGAGAGCCTGCATCTTGTACGCGAAGACGTTCTTGCCGAGGCTTCGCACGGCATCCTCGTCCTCGCGGATGCCCTTGACCACGCGACCCCAGGGGGATCGCACCAGCAGCCAGGTGATGAGAAGCGCCAGTGCCACCAGGAGCCAGCCGACGGTGTAGGTCCAGAGTTGCTGGTCATTGATGACGGCGGGACCGATGGAGATTGCCGCGTCGTCCGGATACGGGCTGAGCGCGAAGAAGCCGTCGGCGAATGCCTGTCGGCCGTCGGACCCTCCGAAGAGCTCCTTGAAGGTCACCGACCGCAGGATGAGGCGGATGATCTCGGCGGCCGCGATCGTCACGATGGCGAGGTAGTCCGCCCGCAGGCGCAGGGTGGGGATGCCGAGGAGCAGGGCCAGCAGGATCGCGGCGATGATGCCGATGGGCACGCCGACCCAGAAGCTCCAGCCGAACTCGACGACAACGACGGCCACCGAGTAGCCACCCACGGCCATGAAGGCCGCCTGTCCGAAGTTCAGCAGGCCGGTGTACCCGAACTGGATGTTGATGCCGATGGCCGCCAGGCCGAAGACGATGGCCTGCAGGCCGAAGGCCGACGTGACCATGACGGCGAGGATGTATGACCAATCCATGGTGATCCGCCCCCTAACCCACGCGCTCGCGACGGCCGAGAAGGCCATACGGTCGGACGAGGAGGATGATGATCAGGACGAGCAGGGCTCCCACGTTCTTGAGCTCCGTCGGGATGATCAGCGTGGTGAGCTGGATGAACAGCCCTACGACGAGTGATCCGAAGATGGCCCCGGAGATCGTGCCGAGGCCGCCGAGCGTCACGGCGGCGAAGACGAGAAGCAGGATCTGGAAGCCCATCTGGAAGGACACCTGCTGGGTGAAGCCGAGCAGGATGCCGCCGAGGCCGGCCAGGGCAGCGCCGATGACCCAGACGAACGTGATCACACGCTCGACGTTGATGCCTGCGCCCGCCGCGAGGCTCGGGTTGTCGGAGACTGCCCGGGTTGCCTTGCCCAGTCGGGATTTGCTCAGCACGAGCACCGTCGCGATGAGTGCCACCAGAGAGATGATGATGACGGCGATATCGGTGGGGGTGATCGAGACCGGGCCCAGGGACAGGCCCGCCATGCCGGCGAACTCGGTGTAGGACTTCTTCTCGGCTCCTGCGAAGAACTGGTACAGGTTCCGGAGGAAGATCGCCAGGCCAATCGAGACGATCATCATGGCAATGAGGCCGGTGCCGCGCTTGCGCAGTGGGCGCCAGAGCGCCGCATTGTTCAACCAGCCGAAGGCTGCAGAGAGCAGCAGGCCTCCGATCGCCGCCACGATGAAGGGCAGCCCGAATCCGGCATTGAGGGTCCATGTGGCGAGGGCCCCGAACGTGATGATCTCCCCGTGGGCGAAGTTCACGAGGCCAGTCGTGCCATAGATGATCGACAGTCCGAGGGCACCGAGAGCGATGAGCAGACCGAACTGGAGGCCGGAGACCGTCAACTGGGCGGTCTGCTCCCACAGGCTCGTCGTCGTCGCGGTGCTCTGGCCGAGGGGGAAGGTCACAGTCTTGAGTCCGCCGAACAGCGGCGGCTTCACCGGGACCTGCTCGATGGTGACCTTGTCCTCCTCGGTCAGGGCCACGCCTTCGGGGAGGGTTTCCACATTGATGGTGACGTCATAGTTGCCCAGAGCGGGCAGCTCGACCCGCCAGACTCCGTCTGCGTCGCTGGTGGCGGTGCCCTGGAACCCATCGCCGACGACGGCGATCTCGACACCTGCGACAGGTGTCTTCACCCCCTCGACGCGGTTCTCGAGCTTTCCCCCCACGGCCTGACCCTCCGCAGCAGCGGGGGAGGCCATCGCGACGAGGGCGACGAAGGTGGCGAACAGCACACCCAGGACGGCAAGGATGCGTCGATGCACGCCGTCGGTCCCTTCCTCGTCAGGTGGTCGGACACGCGGATGCGCACCGCACGAATGACCGGCAGCATAACCACGAACGGGTGACCGTCGCCCGACATCCCGGCAAACGGCGCAGGCCGTCCGAGGTCCGGTCATGACTCCCGGGGCCGGATCAGGCAGGTGAGTCGTCCGGTGCAGAGGATCCGGCCCTCGTCATCCCGCACGGTCACCCCGTAACTGGTGAGCGTGCGCCCCAGGGAGAGCGGCTCAGCGATGGCTGTGACGCGGCCAGCCGAGGCGGAGCGATGGTGGGTCGCATTGATGTCCAGGCCCACGACCATGGCCGAGGGGCCCGCATGGAGGGCCGCCCCGATCGACCCTGCCGTCTCGATGAGCACGGCGCTGGCTCCGCCGTGGAGCAGGCCGTACGGCTGGGTGTTGCCCTCGACCGGCATGGAGATGACGACCCGAGAGACGGAGCACTCCTCGAGGATCATGCCCATCCGTTCGCCGAGAGCGCCGAGGGGGATCTGGTCGGGTGTCACCGGGGACGTCGTCATGGTGCCGACAATAGGATCCCGGTGTGCCGGACGAAGATCGGGGAGCAGCGGATCCGTCGTCGTCGCGGCTGCTGCTCCTCGACGGTCACTCCTTGGCCTACCGGGCCTTCTACGCCCTTCCCGTCGAGAACTTCAGCACCACGACAGGCCAGCCCACCAATGCCGTGTTCGGGTTCACCTCGATGCTCATCAATGTGCTGAGGGATGAGCAGCCGACCCATGTTGCCGTGGCCTTCGATGTCTCGCGTATGACCTTTCGAACCGAGGCCTTCCCCGAGTACAAGGCGAATCGCGCGAAATCTCCTGACGAGTTTCGCGGGCAGGTGGAGCTGATCAAGGAGGTGCTCGAGGCGCTGGGCATCCCCGTGCTGACCGCCGAGGGATACGAGGCGGACGACATCATCGCCACGCTGGTGGACCGCAGCCGCGAGCGCAACTGGCCGGTCGACATCGTGACCGGCGATCGCGACTCCTTCCAGCTCGTGGACGACCGCGTCACGGTCCTCTACCCCAAGAAGGGCGTCAGCGATCTCGCTCGCATGACCCCCGAGGCGGTCGAGGAGAAGTACGGCCTCACCCCGCGGCAGTACCCCGACTATGCGGCACTGCGCGGTGACCCCAGTGACAATCTCCCGGGCATCCCGGGTGTGGGGGAGAAGACGGCCGCCAAGTGGATCCGCGAGAACGGCAGCCTCGCCCACCTCGTCGATCGAGTGGACGAGATCCCGGGCAAGGTCGGTGACGCGCTGCGGGCCGCCCTGCCGCAGGTGCTGATGAACCGAGACCTCACGGCGCTTGTCCACGATGTGCCCCTGGACTTCGACCTGAATGCTGCAGAGCTCGAGCCGTGGGATCCGGCTGCCGTCGACGTGCTGTTCGACGCCCTTCAGTTCCGAGCCCTTCGCGAGCGGCTGGAGCGGGTCAGGCCCGGAGGGCCCGTGGTCGATCAGCGCGAGGAGGACCGGGGTACCCGGGAGATCGTCGTATGCGATGCGGACGGGCTGGCCGAGTGGCTGGCGGGGGCGGCCGGTGTTCCCTCTGTCGCCGTGTCGGGCGAGTGGGGTCACGGCACGGGGCGCATCGACGCGGTGGCCCTGGTGGACGATCGGCATGTCGCTCTGTACGTCGACTGCACCGTCGACTCGCACCGTGCCGCCGTACTCGCCTGGCTGGCGGACCCTGCCCAGGCGAAGGACCTCCACGAGGCCAAGGGCCCGGCGCTGGCCGTTGCGGCATCAGGACTTCAGCTGGCGGGCCTACGTATGGACACGGCTCTGGCGGCGTACGTCGAGAACCCGGGCCAGCGCGGCTACAGCCTCAACGAGGTGGCCGAGCGGCTTCTGGGTGTCTCGGTGGAGTCGACCGCGCAGAGCGAGCAGCTGCTCTTCGAATCGGACGAATCGGCGATCGAACCTCTGGTGCGGCAGGCGGAGATCATCGGCGAGCTCGTGCGGGTCCTCACGCCCCGGCTCGAGGGTCAGTCGGCGATTCTTGAGCAGGTCGAGGTGCCGCTGGTGCCCCTTCTCGCCCAGATGGAGCACACGGGCATCGCGGTCGACTCTGCCGAACTCGGCCGGCTCTCCGATGAGTTCGGATTGGACATGCGCAGGGCCGAGGAGGAGGCGCACCGGATTGTGGGTCGCGGCTTCAATCTGGGCTCGCCCAAGCAGCTTCAGGAGATCCTCTTCGGTGAGCGGAACCTGCCCAAGACGAAGAAGATCAAGACGGGCTTCACCACTGACGCGGAGTCGCTGCAGCAGCTGTTCGCGCAGACGGGCGACCCGCTTCTCGAGCAGATCCTTGCGTGGCGTGACAGGGCGAAGCTGCGTCAGACCGTCGATGGGCTGGTTCCCCTGGTCGACCGGCAGGGGCGCATCCACACGACGTTCCATCAGACCGTGGCAGCGACGGGACGCCTCTCGAGCTCGGACCCCAATCTGCAGAACATCCCCATCCGCACCGAGGCGGGCAGGCGCATACGCGGGTGCTTCGTGGTCGGAGCCGGCTTCGAGAGTCTGCTCACCGCCGACTACAGCCAGATCGAGATGCGGATCATGGCGCATCTGTCGGAGGACGAGGGCCTGATCGCTGCCTTCCGCTCTGGCGAGGACCTCCACACGACGGTGGCCAGCCAGGTCTTCGGGGTGGCGGCGTCCGACGTGGATGCCGAGATGCGGCGTCGGATCAAGGCGATGTCCTACGGGCTCGCCTACGGCCTGAGTCCCTACGGTCTCGCGCAGCAGCTCGACATCGGACCGGTTGAGGCTCGCGGCCTGATGGACACCTACTTCGAGCGCTTCGGCGGAGTTCGGGACTACCTCGCAGAGGTCGTCGAGCGGGCGAGGGCGGAGGGATACACGTCGACGATGCTGGGCCGCCGCCGGTATCTGCCCGATCTGGGCAGCTCGAACCGCCAGCGCAGGGAGATGGCCGAGCGCATGGCCCTGAACGCGCCCATCCAGGGGACGGCGGCGGACATCGTCAAGGTGGCCATGCTTCGCCTGGAGGCGGCGCTGTCGGAGCAGGCCCTGGCCAGCCGGCAACTGCTGCAGGTGCACGACGAGCTGGTCCTGGAGGTGGCACCGGGCGAGCGGACTGCGGTCGAGGAGGCGGTGCGCACGGCCATGGCCCAGGCGGCCGATCTCGCGGTCCCCCTGGACGTCTCGGTGGGGGTCGGACGGTCCTGGGAGGATGCGGCTCACTAGGGGCACGAGGGGGCGAGTAGCCTTGGAGGGTTGTGCGGAGTGTCCCGGTCCAGACCTAGTGGCCAGGGCGGCCCCCTGACGGCGCGGTCTCGGAGAGGCTTCGTGGTGCGGTGGCGGCTTCGCGCGGCATCGTCAACAACAGGATCCCCTACTCCATGACCATCTCTACGAGTGCAGCACCCGCCCAGGTGGCGGTCAACGACATCGGCTCCGCTGATGACTTCATGGCGGCCATCGACGCCACGATCAAGTACTTCAACGACGGCGACATCGTCGAGGGCACCATCGTCAAGGTGGACCGCGACGAGGTCCTCCTCGACATCGGCTACAAGACCGAGGGTGTCATTCCCTCCCGTGAACTGAGCATCAAGCACGATGTCGATCCCAGCGAGGTCGTCTCCGTCGGCGATCATGTCGAGGCCCTCGTCCTCACCAAGGAGGACAAGGAGGGTCGCCTGATCCTGTCCAAGAAGCG
>DMPC01000064.1:46079-47318 GCA_003456155.1 Actinomycetota bacterium
CTGATCCTGTCCAAGAAGCGCGCTCAGTACGAGCGGGCCTGGGGCACGATCGAGCGCATCAAGGATGAGGACGGTGTCGTCGAGGGGCAGGTCATCGAGGTGGTCAAGGGTGGCCTCATCCTCGACATCGGNNTCGGCCTGCGCGGCTTCCTGCCGGCTTCGCTCGTCGAGATGCGTCGAGTGCGCGATCTTCAGCCCTACGTCGGCAAGACCCTCGAGGCGAAGATCATCGAGCTCGACAAGAACCGCAACAACGTTGTCCTCTCGCGCCGCGCCTGGCTTGAGCAGACGCAGAGCGAGGTCCGCCAGACCTTCCTCACCGCCCTGCAGAAGGGTCAGATCCGCAGCGGTGTCGTCTCGAGCATCGTGAACTTCGGTGCATTCGTCGATCTCGGCGGCGTTGACGGCCTCGTTCACGTGTCGGAGCTCTCCTGGAAGCACATCGATCACCCGTCCGAGGTGGTCGAGGTGGGCCAGGAGGTCACGGTCGAGGTTCTTGACGTCGACATGGACCGCGAGCGCGTCTCCCTGTCGCTCAAGGCGACGCAGGAGGATCCGTGGCAGCACTTCGCCCGTACGCACCAGATCGGTCAGGTCGTTCCGGGCAAGGTGACCAAGCTCGTCCCGTTCGGTGCGTTCGTCCGTGTCGAGGAGGGCATCGAAGGGCTGGTGCACATCTCGGAGCTCGCCGAGCGTCACATCGAGCTGCCCGAGCAGATCGTCCAGGTCAACGACGACATCTTCGTGCGGGTCATCGACATCGACCTTGAGCGCCGCCGGATCTCGCTGTCGCTGAAGCAGGCGAACGACTCGGCCGACGGCCTTTCGGGTGAGGAGTTCGACCCCTACCTATACGGCATGGCGCCGGCGTTCAATGAGGCTGGCGAGTACATCGGTCCGGACGGCTTCGACCCCGAGACGGGCGAGTGGCGGGCCGGCTCCGAGGGCCAGCGCGAGGAGTGGGAGCGGCAGTACGCCGAGGCCCACGCGCGCTGGGAGGCGCATCGCAAGCAGATGGACGAGGCCCGGGCGGCCGACCAGGCCGCTGCCCTCGAGTCGGGGGAGGCCCCGGCCTCGTACTCCTCGGCCGTCGAGGACACCTCGGGCACGCTGGCCTCGGATGAGGCTCTGCAGGCCCTGCGCGACAAGCTCACGGGCGAGTAGCCACCTGGGCAAGGCACGCGAAGGGGTCGGATCCTCGGATCCGGCCCCTTCTGCATGTCAGGCGAGCCTGCCGGG
>DMPC01000004.1 GCA_003456155.1 Actinomycetota bacterium
CGGAGCCACAGCGCCCCCCGAGCCCCCGGCCCCCAGCGTCCTGGCGCCTGCGTCGACCAGTGGCCCGCGACCCACCCTGGAGGGCGTGCGGTCGGCGATCGGCCGGTTGGTGGCGCAGCAGCTGGGGCGGGCGTCCGTCGTCGTGCTCGATCCGGTCAGCGGCACGACCCTCCTCGACGTTCGCGGCAGTCGGTCGCGGATCCCGGCCTCGACAGCGAAACTCGCGACCGCCGCTGCGGCCCTCGACGTTCTCGGCCCCGACACTCGCCTGGCCACCACCGCGCACCGTGACGACCGGACCGTCTACCTCGTCGGCGGTGGTGATCCGACCCTCGTGCGCGCGCGCGGGGGCGACCCTGATGCCGGAGGCCGGCCCTCACTCACCGCGCTGGCCGAGGCGGTGGCGGCGGACTACGGCACCCAGACGTCGCTGACCGTCGTCTACGACGCCTCGGCGTTCGCCGGCCCCGGGCTCGGTCCGGGCTGGGGCGCCAGCTACCCCCGCCTGGGGGTCGCTGCTCCCGTCAGTGCGCTCGTCGTCGACGATGCGCGGGTGCGGCCGGGGGCAACCGCCCGAGTGAACGACCCCGCGCGGCAGGCCGGCGAGGTGTTCGCCGCCCTGCTGGAGGCGCAGGGGCTGAAGGTCAGGAAGGTGCGCAAGGGCGAGCTTGCCGAGGGCGCGCGCGAGATCGCTCGAGTCGAGTCGGCCACGATCGCCGACATCGTGCAGCGCACGCTCACCGACTCGGAGAACAACTTCGCCGAGGCGCTCGCCCATCTCGTGGGCGGCCGGCTTCTGCAGGATCCGTCCTTCTCGGGAGGGGCGCGCGCGACGACCCAGGCTCTCCAGGCTCTCGGACTGGACGTCGACGGGCTGACGCTCGCCGATGGGAGCGGGCTGTCACGCCAGAACCGCATCCCTGCGCGACTGCTCGCGGATCTCCTGGCTGCCAGCGTGAGCAGTACGGATCCGGAGCTCGTTCCGATGGCGTCCGGTCTCGCCGTCGCGGGACTCACCGGCACGCTGGCCGACCGCTTCTCGAGTGCCGCCACGAAGGCCGGCCGCGGCTTCGTCCATGCGAAGACGGGAACCCTCACAGGCGTGAGCAGTCTGGCCGGAACTGTCCTCGATGCCGAGGGCCGCACGCTCGTCTTCGCCATGATCGACGACAGGGTGCGATCTCTGGCCGGGGTGCGGTCCACAATGGACGTCATTGCCAGCACCCTCGCCACCTGCGGCTGCGACTGAGCCGCCCACTCCAAGGAGAGCGCCATGATCCCCGTGCTGCTTCCGGTCAACCAGTTCGATCACTTCTATCGCGGCGGTGATCGGATCGGTGCGCTGCGGCATGGCCCCGGTGGCCCGCAGCGACCCGAGGAGTGGATCGCCTCCACCACTGCGCGGTTCGGCCAGGCACCGCAGGGCTTCAGCCGCCTGCCGGACGGGCGACTCCTCATCGAGGCGATCGATGCCGATCCCGTCGCATGGCTCGGCGCCGACCATGTGGCGCGCTACGGCAACAGCCCGGAAGTGCTCATCAAGCTGCTCGACCTCGACCAGCGCCTGCCCGTGCACCTGCACCCGAACCGGGAGTTCTCCCGCACCCATCTCGGTCTCGCGCACGGCAAGACGGAGGCCTGGTACGTCCTCGACGCACCGGAAGGGGGCGAGGTCGGAGTCGGATTCGCCGAGGCGATGTCGCGCGAGCAGGTCGCCTCCTGGGTGGCGGCGGAGGACAGTGACGCGCTGCTGGCATCGCTGCGCCGTCGGGTGGTGCGTCCCGGCGACGCCATGCTCGTCCCTGCGGGACTGCCTCACACGGTGGCCTCTGGAGTCTTCGTCCTCGAGCTCCAGGAGCCCACCGACCTGTCGATCCTGCTCGAGTGGCAGGGCTTCGCGGTGGATGGAAGGAAGGACGGTCACCTCGACCTCGGCTTCGACACCGTCCTCGGCGCCGTCGACTACTCGGCCGTGGGCGACTCCGACCTCGACCGACTCGTGCTGACGCGGGAGCAGATCGAGGGTGCGGGCCTTCGATCGGCGATGCCGGAGGCGGCAGACGCCTACTTCCGGGCACACCGCTTCGACGCGGCCGCGGGCCCGGTGGTGGTGGAGGCCGGATTCCGTGTCGTGCTCGTGCTGGAGGGCCGCGGCGTGCTGTCGTCGTCCGGCGGCAGCATGGAGGTGGCCAAGGGTGACGTCGTCCTGGTGCCCTTCGCGGCTGGCGACATCACCCTCCACGGCGAGGGGTCGTCGTCACTCGTCGGTGTCGTGTGCCGTCCTCCCGCACCGGACGCACCCATGAACGCGCGCTGATGCGCAGGTGCCGATGACGGACGGACGCTCCGAGGCGATCGACTGGGACCTCGCGCTGGCCACAGCGCGCAGGTTCGCTCCCAGCGGCCCCGACCTCTCGCGCGAGGAGGCGCACAGCGCAGTCGCGATGCTGCGCGATCTCGCGCGGGAGGCCGTCGAACCCGTCCGCGCGGTCACCGGTCTCGTCGCCCCGGAGTCGTCCCCCGCGGTCGTCGTCGATCGCACCGCCTGGATCGCGTCGAACATCACGGGCATGCGCACGGTGCTCGGATCATGGGAGGCCCTCGCGGAGAGGACGGAGTCCGCTCCGGCTCTCGTCCGAGGCCTGGGGTCCCGTGGCACGGCACTGCAGCTGGGTGGCGTTCTTGCGTGGCTGTCCACCAAGGTGCTGGGCCAGTTCGAGACCTTCGGATCCGCACCCGGCGAGCCCGGCCGGCTGCTGCTCGTGGCTCCCTCGATCGTGCAGGTCGAGCAGCAGCTCGACGTCGATCCGCGCGACTTCCGGTTCTGGGTGTGCCTGCACGAGGAGACCCACCGCGTGCAGTTCGGGGCCGTGCCATGGCTCGGCGAGCACTTCACCTCGCGCATCACCGCGCTGCTCGAGGCCTCGGACCTCAGTGCCCGGGAGACACTGGAGCGCCTCGTCGCCTTCGCCTACGCCCTCATCCGATCCATTCGCTCGGACGACGTCAGCGTGATCGATGCTCTTCAGACTCCCGAGCAGAAGGGGATCTTCGACGAGCTCACCGGCCTGATGTCCCTGCTTGAAGGTCACGCCGATGTGGTCATGGACGACGTGGGCCCTGCCGTGGTGCCGTCGGTCGAGATCATCCGCGAGCGCTTCAGTGCCCGCCGCGAGCAGGTGGGTGCTGTCGACCAGATCGCGCGCCGGGCACTGGGCCTGGACGCGAAGATGCGTCAGTACACCGACGGCGCTTCGTTCGTTCGACGCGTCGTCGACCGGGTGGGCATGCCCGGCTTCAACACCGTGTGGACGTCACCGCAGCACCTTCCCTCACGAAGCGAGATCCACGATCCCGACGGGTGGATGGCGCGCGTGGGACTGATCGCGTGAGG
>DMPC01000008.1:0-5178 GCA_003456155.1 Actinomycetota bacterium
CCGTCGAGCCCTGCCATCGCGATTCCCGCCACCATCAACGGCCTGCACGTCGCCGGGGTGCAGGACGGCGCCTGGCCCGACGCCAACGTCCCGTTCGGAACCCTGCGACTGTGGGACTCCGGTACCGGCTGGGGGCAGATCGAGACGACGCAGGGACGCTACGACTGGGCCCAGCTCGATGAGGCCCTCGCCACCGCGGAGAAGAACGGCACCACCGACGTGCTCCTTGTCCTCGGCACCACTCCCGCGTGGAACGCGAAGCGCATCGTGGCGGGTGACTACCCCGCACCCGGAGCCGCATCGGCACCCAAGAGCATGGAGGCCTGGGACGAATTCGTCTCGGCTGTCGTCAGCCGATATGCCGGACGCATCACGTCGTACCAGATCTGGAACGAGGCGAGCCTGTCCATGTTCTGGGACGGGACCCCGAAGCAGATGGCCGAGCTGACCAAGCGCGCCTACGACATCATCAAGAAGACCGACCCGGCTGCCACCGTCGTCGCCGCGAGCACGACCGTGCGCCTCACCGGCGCGTTCGACCGATTCTTCCCCCGGTACCTCGAGGAGTTGCGCACCCTCGGCTGGCCCGTCGATGCGTTCTCGGCACATCTGTACCCCGAGAGCCGCGGGACGACCGACGAGCGCGCGGCCTTCATCGCACAGGTCACCGACGTCCTCGACGCCGCCGGGGCCCCCGACCTGCCGATCTGGGACACCGAGCTGAACTACGGGCTGGCTGGTCCCGGCGCCGACAATCCCCGGCAGTCGATCAGCGGATCGCGCGCGCGTGACTGGGTGGTCGAGACGACGATCGATTCGCTCGCGCTCGGCATCAGCCGCACCTACTGGTACATCTGGACACCCGAGCCCTACCCGCTCCTGGGCATGCAACTGACCAACACCTCAGGAGCGGTCAAGGGCCTGCGGATCGTCGACCAGTGGCTCGTCGGGGGCACCCTCGGCACCTGCGGCGAGCAGGCAGGCGTCGCGACCTGCGAAGTGGAGAAGAACGGAGTGCCCTCGATCATCGCCTGGTCGCTTGACGGCCCCGCCGCCCTCGTCGCACCGGACGGCTTCACCGAGGTGTGCCGCACGTCGAATGAGTGCACGCCGGTGGCCGGGGCGGTCGAGCTGGACGAGACACCCGTGCGGCTGCTGCCATGAGGCGTCCGCTCTCCCTCGTCACCCTGCTCCTCGCCGGAGCGGTCGCCGCCGCGGCACTGCCCGCTCCCGCCTGGGGTGCGCCCGCGCCGCAGGCCAAGGGCTCGTGGTCGATGGTGCCGCAGTCCAAGGACACCAATGACGACGGCGTCATCGACGGAGACGGCGGTGTGCCCGTCTCCGGTGCGCTCAGCACCCAGCCGGCATCCCGCTACAAGGGAGCCGGCAACTACATCGCACAGCCCAACGAGCGACTGATCGGCGGGGCTCTGTCGTGGTACCTGTCCCCCAAGGGCTTCCCCGTCGCCCTCGACGCATGCAGATCCGTCGGGACGGAATTCCGCTGGGTGATCCGCGCGACCGGCTCAGCCCCGATCACGACGAAGTGGCGGCCCTTGCGATCGAGCACCTGCGACCAGGAGCTCGTCCTGCCTGAGGGCCCGCATCGCCTGACGCTTGAGGTGAGGGCCGGGGGGCGGACGGCACGCGAGAGCCTGAGCGCGAACGTCCGCAACATCCTCATCGTCGCGATGGGCGACTCTTACGCGTCAGGCGAGGGGAATCCGCGGAACGTCGAGGCATGGCTCAACGAAGGCCCGCCCTTCACCCCGTACTGGGACGACGACGCCTGCAACCGCAGCGTCCTCGGCGCTCCCGCACAGGCAGCACTCGCGCTCGAGGAACGCTCCACGCGGACGTCCGTCACGCTCGTCAACGTCACGTGCACCGGTGCCACGGTCAACCGCGGGATTCTTGGCGTGCAGTCGGGCCAGGGGCAGACATCGACCCAGCTGGAGCAGGCGACGCAGATCATCAGCGGCCATGAGGCCGACCTGGTTCTCTTGACGATCGGCGGGAATGACGTCGGCTTCACCTCCGTCCTGCAGGCCTGCGCCCTGTCGAACAACTGCCCGCTGACGAAGCCCCCAGCCGGCGTGCTGCAGCCGTACCCCACGGTGCAGAGCGGTGTCCAGGCGCGCACCGGGCAGCTGCCCGCGGACTTCGACCGCATCGCTTCCTGCCTCGGCACCGACTCCTGCACGCTGAAGGACGGCCGGGTCGTGCCCGGTCTGCCCACCAGCCCCGATGCCCGCGTGCTGCCCACGCTCTACCCCGACATCACCCGGGCGGCGAACGGCCAGCCCTGCTCCTATCTCACCCTCACGCCCTCCGACTTCGGGTGGGCGCGGTCGACCATGCTGCTGCCCGATCCGCCCCGGCCCTATCCGTACGTGACCGCGGCCGGCACGACGGTGCCCCTGCCGATGGATTCCGGATCGCTCAACCAGGTGATCGCCGCCACCGCACGGATCCCCGGATGGCAGCCGGTCACCGGAACCTGGGCTGCTTCGGGGCAGAGCCCCGAGGGCCATGGCGTGTGCGCGGGGGATTCCGCCTGGGTGTTCGGCGTGACCACCCTGGCCGGCTTCGGCAGCGCGTCCTTCCATCCGAACCCCACCGGGCAGCGCGTGATGGGACGGGCCATCGCCGAAGCCATCCCCGGCCGGTGATACGCTTCTCCCCTCGCGCCGCTAGCTCAACTGGCAGAGCAGCTGACTCTTAATCAGCGGGTTGTAGGTTCAAGTCCTACGCGGCGTACGTCGAGAAACCGCCTCCCACGGCGGTTTTTCTGCTTTCTCGGCAGTGACGGAACTCAGGACGTCGAGTCTCGCGAGGAGTCAGCCGGAAGGGCACTCGGCAGGTTCCAGTCACGTCGGATCGCCACGATGCGGATCGCGAACACCATCGCCACCGACGTCCACACGGTGATCTGGGTAGGAGCACCCATCCCCTCGAGCAGCGCAAACCAGGCCCCGCCGGCGATGCCCGCGACGGCATAGATCTGCCCGACCAGCACGACCGGCCTGTTGCCTGTCAGCAGGTCACGGAGCATGCCGCCGCCGACACCGGTGAGCACGCCGAGCATGACGGCGAGGAAGGGCGTCAGCTGCGCGTCCAGCCCGATCTGCGTTCCCACGATGACGAAGGCGCTGAGTCCCGCCGCATCCGCGATGAGGATGGGAGTCGAGGACTCCAGATGGGCATGCGGCCAGATCCGGAGAATGACGAGCATCACGATTGCTGTGCCCACCGCGACGAAGACCGGCCAGGAGCGCTCGAGCCAGGCCACGGGCAGCTGGCCCAGCAGCACATCCCGCAGGGTTCCGCCCCCGATCGCCACGACGAGCGCGAGGACGGCGGCACCCAGCCAGTCCATGCGCGCTCGAGCCGCCGCCATCACCCCGGAGACCGCGAACGCGATGGTCCCGATCACCTCGAGCGCGAGGAAGGGGGTGCTCGCAGTGGCGGCCTCGGCGGCGAGGTTCATGGCCGACAGCCTAGGTCTCCTCGCCCGCCGGATGCGTGCTCCCCGCAGGGCGCCTACCCTCAACGCATGCGCATCGCTCGACTCGTCGTGGCCGGTCTCGCCCTCGTGCTGCTGACCGCCACCCCCGCAGCCGCGACGCCCGACCCCACGATCCCCGGCGCGATCGCCCGGACGCAGTCGGGCGGCGAGCTGCGCGCCAGCAAGGCGATCTCATCGACCGACGCCTACACCCGCCATCGCATCACGTACCGCAGCAACGATCTGACCATCAGCGGGATCATGAACCGACCCAAGGGCGAGGGGCCGTTCCCGGTTGTCGTGCTCGCTCACGGCTACATCGATCCCGACGTCTACTGGAGCGGCCAGGGCTTCCGGCGGGAGCAGGACTGGCTCGCTCGCAACGGCTACGTCGCCCTGCACGTCGACTACCGCAACCATGCAGGGTCGGACAACGATCCCGATGGTGATCTCGACATGCGGATCGGCTACGCCGAGGACGTCATCAATGCTGGCCTGGCCGTGCGCAACTCGCGCATCCCCTACCTCGACCGCGACCGCGTTGCGGTGCTCGGTCGATCGATGGGCGGCAACGTCGTCTACCAGGCACTCGCCATCGCCCCGGGCGTCTTCGATGCGGCCATCACGTACGCATCCGTCAGCAGCAACGTCGCCGACAACTTCAACCGCTGGCAGCGACAGCGCTACGACATCGCAGCCCGGATCCTCAAGACCTACGGGGAGCCCAAGGCCAATCCCGAGCTCTGGCAGCGGATGTCGGCCCGCACCTACTTCGACCGCATCACCGAGCCGATCCTGGCGTTCCATGGCACGGCCGACGCCACCTGCGACATCCGGTGGGCGCGGGAGACCCAGGCAGCCCTGGAGAGGGCGGGCGTGGATGCGCGCCTGGTCGAGTACGACGGAGCCGATCACTACTTCGACGGGCCGTGGTACGACTCGATCCGCCAGGTCGACCGCTTCCTGGCCAAGCACCTCGACTGAGGTCAGCCTCCTGCGACGGCCGGGATGATGGAGACGCTCGTGCCGTCCGGAGTCGGGGTCGCGAGATCCTCGAGGAAGCGCACGTCGTCGTCGTTGACGTAGACGTTGACGAAGCGGCGCAGGCGACCGTCCTCGTCGAGCACGCGAGCTCCGATCCCGGGGTACTGGGCGTCGAGGTCAGCGAGGGCATCGGCCAGGGTCGCGCCCGAGACGGTCACCTCGGCGGTGCCACCGGTGTAGGTGCGCAGGATGGTCGGGACCTTCACGGCGATGCTCATGCGTTGTCTCCTGTGTCGTTCGACTCGACGTCATCGTAGGACGGGCCGATGGTGAGCGTGGGCGTGGAGGTCGGTGCGACGGCATCGAGGGTCTTCCGCCCATCGCCGGTGGTGAGGAGAACCGCCTTCTCCGGCAGGAGACCTGCCAGGACAGCGAGGATCTCAGCCGAGCTGTCGAAGCGGCATCAGGGCGATCCGCTGAGCCTCACGCTGCCACCGCCACCGACCCCTGGGATCCTCCAGGCGCCTCGTCACTGCCGCCCGCCACGCGACGGGATCGGCCTCGGCCGAACGCCAGCCCTGCACGTAGGCCTTCGCCAGTTGAGCGGTCGCCGCATCGATGGCCGGCCGCACCTGGGCCACCAGGCTCGGCGGCTCCCCCACCGGGGCCGTCGTCGGGCGGGCCTG
>DMPC01000008.1:5352-5813 GCA_003456155.1 Actinomycetota bacterium
CCGGGGCCGTCGTCGGGCGGGCCTGCCACTGGCTCAGCAGGGCCCGCTGCACATGCTTGCTCGCCTCGAACTGGGCCGTGATGAACCGGCGGGCCTGCGCTTCCGGCACTCCCGCGGGGGTCACCAGGGCAACGAAGGCATCGGCCGCCTGCGCCTCGCGCGCGGGATCGTCCACGGCTGCCCCCGACACCCGCTTCGCGGCCGCCACCGGCACCGCGAGGGCAAGTCGATCGTCGATCGCCCGGATCGCCTCGTCGAGGATGACCCGCTGCTCCGACGTCACCGCGCCGGCTTCGTCGACGCCCCGCGCAGGGCTGGCCGCAGAAGGGGTCGCGACCAGCGCAGGAGCCATCAGGAGGAGGGCTGTGAAGACCGTCGCAGTCCGGAGCAGGGCACTCACGTCACAGGTACAGGCCGGTGCCGTCGTTGCTGTGACGATCGGCCGCCACCGCATGCACATC
>DMPC01000008.1:6212-7927 GCA_003456155.1 Actinomycetota bacterium
TGCAGCAGCTTGATGGGCAGCGAGCCGTCGACACCCGGGGTGACGTCGGGAACGGAGTCGAGGGTCACGGGCTATCGCCGGCGACGGAAGACCACGGCGAGGACGCCCACCGCGACCACCGCCGCGATCGCGACCCGCTCGGGGCGAATGCCGCCGAACTCGTCGGTGAACACGCCCAGCACCGCGCGACCGCCGCGAGCGATCAGGGCCTGAGGCTCCGTCTGGCTGCGCAGCTCGGCCAGCGACGCGACGAGCTCCTCGCGCGCCGCGACCACCTCAGCCTGCAGGTCGACGAGGGACGGCGTGCCGTGCTGATCGGCAGGGGTGGCGTCGCTCATGGGCGGCAGCCTACGCGACGGCCATGGCAGGATCAGCCCATGCAGCTCTCCCCCGGCGACAAAGCCCCCGCCTTCACGCTGACCGACGATTCCGGCGCCTCCGTGAAGCTCTCGGACTACCGGGGCAGCACCGTCATCCTCTACGCCTACCCGGCGGCCATGACCCCGGGCTGCACGAAGCAGGCCTGCGACTTCCGCGACAACCTGTCCGTCCTGCAGGACGCCGGCTACGTCGTCCTCGGCATCTCCCCCGACGCGCCCGAGAAGCTCGCGAAGTTCCGCGAGCAGGACGGCCTGACCTTTCCGCTGCTGTCCGACCCGGACAAGAAGGTCCTCACTGCCTACGGCGCCTACGGGGAGAAGAAGCTGTACGGCAAGGTCGTGACCGGCGTGATCCGATCGACGTTCGTCATCTCCCCCACGGGTGTGATCGAGCAGGTGTTCTCGAACGTCAAGGCCACCGGCCATGTCGCGAAGCTGATGCGCGACCTCGGCATCGCCCCGTAGCTGGACTCCATACGTAGGCGTCACTCACGCGCAGCGGAGTGACGCCTGCGTATGGAGTCGGCCCTACGATGGGGGCACGCGGAAGTGGTGGAACTGGCAGACACGTCAGGTTTAGGTCCTGGTGCCCTTGGGTGTGCGGGTTCGAGTCCCGCCTTCCGCACTCAGGTGCCCAGCAGCTCCGCCAGCACCGGCGCCAGGGCCCGCATGGCCTGCCCCCGATGGCTGATGGCGTCCTTATCCTCCGCTGACATCTGAGCCGTGGTGACGTCATGGCCCAGCGGGACGAAGATCGGGTCGTACCCGAAGCCATTCACCCCACGACGCTCGCGCAGCAGCTCCCCGTCGACACTCCCCTCGACCACCCGCTCGGTGCCGTCCGGGAGCGCGATGGCCGCAGCGCAGCGGAACGACGCCGTGCGTCGACGGTCCGGCACGTCCTCAATCTGCGCCAGCACCAGGTCGAGGTTCGCCTCGTCGTCCCCGTGCCCACCCGCCCATCGCGCGCTCAGCACGCCGGGCATCCCGTTCAGCGCATCGACGCACAGGCCGGAGTCGTCGGCCACGGCAGGCAGGCCGGTCGACTGGGCGATCGCACGCGCCTTCAGCAGTGCGTTCCCCGCAAAGGTCGACTCGGTCTCCGCCACCTCGGGAGCATCCGGGAAGGCATCGATGCTCAGCAGTTCGATATCGAGGCCCGCGGCCTCGAGGATGCGCTGGAGCTCATCGAGCTTCTTGCGGTTGCGGGTCGCCAGCACGACCGCCGCCGACATGTCAGCTCCTCGACGGCAGGGGCAGGGCTAGCGCCTGCGACTGCAGGCCTGCCAGGGTGGCGCATCCCTGACCGGCAAGAGCCAGCAGCTCGTCCAGCAG
>DMPC01000008.1:8173-10055 GCA_003456155.1 Actinomycetota bacterium
CATCACCACGTTCATGTCGGTATCGGCGTTGACGTCGTCGTCGTAGTGCAGATCCAGGCGCGGCTCCCCACCGATGATGCCGACGCTCACTGCGGCGACGGAATCCTTCAGCGGATCCACGCCCGCCTTGAGCAGCCCCTCACCACGTGCCCACTCCAGCGCATCGGCCAACGCGACATAGGCGCCGGTGATCGCAGCGGTGCGGGTGCCCCCATCGGCCTGGAGGACGTCGCAGTCGATGAGGATGCTGTTCTCACCGAGCACCTCCATGTCGACGACCGCCCGAAGGCTGCGGCCGATGAGGCGGGAGATCTCCTGAGTTCGACCCCCGAGCTTGCCCTTGACCGACTCACGCTGATTGCGCGTGTTCGTGGCGCGCGGAAGCATCGCGTACTCCGCCGTGACCCAGCCCTTGCCCGAATCCTTGAGCCAGCGCGGAACCCCCGCGGTGAACGATGCCGTGCACAGCACCCGGGTGCGGCCGAAGGAGACGAGCGCGGAGCCCTCGGCCTGCTCGAGCCACCCCCGCTCGAAGGTGACGGGACGGAGCTGGTCGGCCGCACGGCCATCGGATCGGGTCATGGTCGGTACGTTATCGGCCGTGGCCCGCACTCGATCCCGCGCGCCGGTCGTGCTCCTCGAGATCGCGAACGTCGCATCGGGCACGGGCAACGGCATCGTCATGGTGGTCCTGCCGTGGCTCGTCCTCGAGCTCACCGGCGCGGCCAGCGAGCGCTGGGGCGTGAACGTCATCTACCCGGTGCTCGCCGCGCTCGTCATCATCGTCGGTGCGATCGCGCTGGCATCCCCGTCGATCCGCAGCCTCAGGTCGTGACCTCGACGGCGCCGATCTCCGGGCCGAGGAAGCGCCTCCCGAGCCGCTGGAAGTCGCCGGGATCTCCGGTGACGAGGAACTGGTGGACAGGCTCGGGCAACGAAGGGTCTCGCAGCAGATCGTGTGCGACGAGGGTGCGGTAGACGTCCTTCGCCGTCTCCTCGGCGCTCGACACGAGCGTGACGTCCTCGCCCATGACGTAGGAGAGCACTCCGGTCAGCAGCGGGTAGTGCGTGCACCCGAGCACCAGGGTGTCGACCTGAGCCTGCTTCATCGGCGCGAGGTACTCCTCCGCCGCCGCGATGAGCTCCGGGCCGGAGGTGATGCCCGACTCGACAAGCTCGACGAATCGCGGGCACGCTGCCGTGGTGACGTCGAGGTGGGGTGCCGCCATGAAGGCATCGACGTAGGCGCCCGACGTGATCGTCGCCTGGGTGCCGATGACGCCGACATGGCCCGACCTGGTCGCCGACACTGCCCGCCGGACAGCCGGATGCACGACCTCGACCACCGGGACGTCGTAGCGCTCACGAGCATCGCGCAGGGTCGCCGCGCTGGCCGAGTTGCAGGCGATGACGAGGAGCTTGACACCGTCGTCGACCAGGCGGTCCATGATCTCGAGCGAGAAGGAGCGCACCTCGGCCAGCGGGCGCGGGCCGTAAGGGCCCCGTGCGGTGTCACCGACGTAGCGCACCGGCTCATGCGGCAGCTGATCGAGCACCGCCCGGGCCACGGTGAGGCCCCCCACACCCGAGTCGAAGATGCCGATGGCCGCGTCGTTCATGATCCCGCCAGCGTAGGGGTCACGGCAGGAACATCCCCCCCGACGTCGCCGGCAGGATCCAGACGACGTCATCCGAGGTCAGTGCCGTGTCGAGACTGGCACCGAGTCGCGTGTCGCGGCCGTTGACATAGACGCACCAGTACCGGCGCAACCCACTGTCATCGATCAGGCGTGCTCGGAATCCGGGGTAGCGCTCATCGAGGGTGCCGATGAGCTCACGCACCGTCGTTGCGTCTGCCTCGACGTCGACCTGACCCGATGCG
>DMPC01000008.1:10308-10683 GCA_003456155.1 Actinomycetota bacterium
GCGATCGTCGAACGCCCGCTGCTCGCCCGGGATCGCTCAGTCGTGATCCCCGAGGAGCGCCTGCACGACCGACTCCTGCAGGTGCGTCAGCCACCCGTAGAGGCCGAACAGCGCTGCCCTCGGATCGTCATCGGGCAGGTCGGCGAGCTCCTCCTGGTTGTCCTCGGTGAGCTCGAGTCGAGCACCCAGGACGAGGCGGGTGTCGTTGAGGAAGCCCAGCCAGGAGCTGACGGACGGACCCTCGATGCACACGGTCAGGCCCTGCTCCTCCAGCGCGCGCTGCACGTCGAGTGCGTGGCGGACCTTGCCGTCTCGCAGCTCTCGCTCGGTGAAGCGACGGAACTCCGCGGATGCCTCGTCGTCGTCGACGAAGGC
>DMPC01000008.1:10950-13094 GCA_003456155.1 Actinomycetota bacterium
CCTTCATCGATCGGCTGGCCGACGAAGTCGATCATCTGGTGCGTCAGGCTCAGCAGGATGCCGGCCTCGAGCTCCTCGAGGTGCAGGTGGATGCCGGGCGCTCCCGAGTCCAGCGGATCGAGCGTCACCATCAGGTGTCCTTCTGCATCGTCGCCCAGAGTCCATAGCCGTGCATGGCCGTCACGTCGCGCTCCATCTCCTCGCGACTTCCCGCCGACACCACAGCGCGTCCCTTCTCGTGAACATCGAGCATGAGCATCTCTGCTTTCGCGCGGTCGTAGTGGAAGTACTCCATGAACACGTAGGTGACGTACGACATCAGGTTCACCGGGTCGTTCCACACGAGGGTGATCCAGGAGCGCTCGGTCTCCTCGCTGAGCTCGGGTCGAGTGACCTCGGCAGGCGCCACGGACATGTGCACCCCTACTTCGTCACACGGATGGGGATGTCGGTGGAGGCGTTCGCGAGGATGCCACCCTTGCCGATGGCGACCACGCGATAGGTGTACTTGCCCTTCTGCCGGGGAGCATCGGCTACGAGCCGCGCCCGGCCCTTGCCGTTCACCTGGACGGACGCCACGGCCTTCCACTGCTCCCCGTTCTTGATCTCCAGGGCGACGCGCTGGTTCTTCACGAAGGGACGAGCCCACGCCTTGACGACGATCGCCTGCCCGCGCGACACGCGGCTCGCCTTGGGCTCGGCGGTGACGAGGGAGAGCACCTCGACGGTGACGGGGGCGCTCACGCCCTCGGTGCGCGCATCGACCGCGGGGACGTAGACCTTCCACTGACCGGTGGTCGACGGCGACACGTCGAACCGCACGACCCCGTCAGCGCCGACGGCGGCGGAGGCGACATCGGTGAACTGGCCCTTCTTCCCCGACGGCCTGAACTGAAGCGTCGCTGTCGCGCCCGCGAGCGGTGCCCCCTGGGAGGTGACAGTGGCGGAGACCTGGAGGGGCGAGCCGAACACGGCCGGGGTCGCAGCGGTGGCGGAGACGTCCGTCGAAGCGGGAGCCAGTGACTGCGCATACGAGCGAATGAGCGGCCACTGGGCGGGATCCTCACCGCCGATGGTCCAGTAGGCGGCCGCGTTCAGCCCGAACTCCCCGACCAGCTGGGTTCGCGCGAGGACGGCCTGCGGACCGACCCACCACATGATGCGCTTGGCGATGCAGGTCTGCTGGGCGCCGTTGCCGTCCGTCCAGACGAGCTTCTTGTCGTAGGTGACCCAGTTCTCCTGCTCCTTGTCGGACCACTGGTACTTGTCGGGCGTGATGCCGACGTCAGCGAGGGCCTTGGGGATGTTGGCATCGGTGACCGAGGTCATGCCGGTGAGCGACTTGAACTGGGAGCTGCTCGTGCTCGGGCAGGTGCCCTCGACCATGAGGGAGTTGCCCTGCTTGCGGGTCCATACCCGACCGTAGGTCGGAACGCCGATCTGCAGCTTGGCCGGATCCATGACGGAGACGCTGTAGGAGACGATCGATCGCACCCATGGCATCGGGGCGATCGGGCCGATCCCGTGAACGTGGTAGTCGTAGGCCATGATCCGGATCCGGTCGACGGCCGGTGCGATGCCCTGCATGTCGTACACCCAGTAGCCCGAGCGGCCTCCGCAGGTGCCGGAGGTGCCGCACGGCGGCGGGATGGTGACGGCGAGCAGCTTGCCCTGGGCACGCAGGGCGGCGGACAGCTCGTTGACGAAGGCGGTCCAGTTCGGCTGGGTCGCCGCCCAGCTCGAGGATCCGTCCGAGAACGCGAAGGTCTCGTAGTCGAGGTCGATTCCGTCGAAGCCGTTGGAGAGGACCAGCGCGACGATCTCCTGGACGTGCGCCGTGCGTTTGGCCGGATCTGCCAGGGTCCGGGCCATCTGCCCCTTGCCCGAGCCGTCGGCGATGGCCGGCAGGACGGTCAGACCGGCTGCCTTCAGCTGGCCAAGGCCCCAGGCCACGTTGGCCTTCCCGTTGGAGAAGTTGGGGTTGATGACGACCTCGACGGCGTCGCCCTTCTTGACGGCCGAGTACCAGAACGGGGAGACGTCGACGAAGAGGTCGGCGTTCTGGACGGCGGAGGTGATGCCCTGGGGGCTGCTCGGCGTCGTCATCCAGTAGGGCAGCCAGCCGCTCGCGACCCGCTTCACGG
>DMPC01000008.1:13357-15825 GCA_003456155.1 Actinomycetota bacterium
GAGGAGTCGGCGCACGAGGAACCTTCGGGGAGGGGACACGTCCTGTCCATTCTGCGACACGCCGCCGGGGACCCCGGTCACCGGCCCGACCCCGGCCTGTCGCACCATGGACCCCATGCTTCCCACCCGCATCACAGCCCGGCCGGGTCGCCTCACCCGACTGGCAGCCTTGACGGTCGCCTCGGGTCTCGCCGCCGGCCTCCTCCTGGCTCCCCCCGCCGCCGCGACCGGCCCCGCGAACCCCACGGCCCCTGCGGCCGTACCGAGCGCCTCGACGGTCGACGAGCTCGTGAGCAAGCGGCTGCGGAACCCGCGCCTGGGCAGCAACGTGGGCGTGCTGGCCATCGACGCCGCCACCGGGGAGGTCCTGGCCGACCGGGCCAGCACCGCCTCGATGATCCCCGCCTCGAACATGAAGATCGTGACGGCCGTGACCGCTCTGGCCACCCTCGGCCCGGACCGGCGCCTCACGACGAAGGTGCGGGCCGGAGCGGTGCCCGGAGAAGTGATCCTTGAAGGGGGCGGTGACCCCTTGCTGTCGACCAAGGAGCTGCGGCAGCTGGCCAAGGCCACCGCTGCGACGCTCACGCCCGGGCAGCCCGTCACCATCCGACTGGACGACTCGCTCTTCCCTGCGGACGGACGCGAGCCCGGCTGGACCACCGGCTACATCCCCTCGGTCGTGTCGACGGTGCAGCCGCTCGCGCGCCTGTGGGACTACAGCAAGGACCCGGGCGCGAACGCCCTCGCCGTGTTCGCAAATCGACTGCGCGCCCTGGGATTCCCGGTGACGATCGGTGCCCCGATCGATGCGGGCGAGGCACCCCTCATCGCCGAGTCGACCGGCCATACCGTCGGCGATGCGGTGCGCATCATGCTGCGCATCTCGGAGAACAACGTCGCCGAGGTGCTCTTTCGGCAGGTCGCCCTCGCGACCGGAAACACCCCCGATTGGAAGGGATCCCGGCTCGCCGCCGAGCAGGTCATGGCCAGCCTCGGCGTCGACACGACCGGCACCGCGCTGCGCGACGGCAGCGGACTGTCCCGCGAGGACCGCGTGACGCCGAGGTTCCTCGTCGACCTGCTGCGGACGGTGCGCGTGGTGAACCCCGAGCCGTTCCGACTGATGTTCGAGCCGGACGCCATGCCGATCTCCGGCGTCAGCGGGACCCTCGACGACCGCTACGGCAGGTTCACGACGAAGCGAGCACGCTGCGCCCAGGGTGACGTGATGGCCAAGACCGGGACGCTGTTCGACACGATCGGACTCTCCGGGGTGTCCGCTCCGGGCGATGCTCCCGAGCGGATCTTCTCGATTCTCGTGAACGATCGGCCCCAGAAGTACTCAGCGCTGACCATCCGCCAGGCCGTCGACGGCCTCACCGCGACGATCGCCGGCTGCTGGCGGTAGGTCACCCGCACGCAAGACCCGAGCATGCGGGTGACCCGTCATCGGTGACGGAACCCTCGGTTCCGCCACGACAACGGGCCACCCGCGACACAGCTCAGGGAGCGGCTAGCGGCGCGAGCCGCCATGGCCCTCATGGCCGCCCGGGCCGCGCTTGCCGCCATGGCCACTCTCGCCCGACGCAGCCTTCGCAGCCAGGGCCGCGATGACCGCATCCGCCTGGGCCTGCGTGAGCGTGCCCTTGGTCACCAGGCCGGCGATGGCTGCGTCAGCTGTGGCCTTCATCTGCGCCTGGTGATCGGCGCGGGATGCCTCACGGCTCGTCTCCCATGCGTCATGCACGGCCTGCAGATCCGCACGGGTCACCGTCCCGGCTGCGAGGAGGTCGCGCAGACCGCCGCGGTCGGCTGCCGCGATGGCATCGGCCTTCGCCTGGGTGAGCGTTCCATCGGCGACGAGGCCGGCGAGTACGGCGTCGCGCGCCTTCATCATCTCCGCCTCGTGCGTGGCCCGATCGTCATCCCGCTGGGCGTGCAGCGCCTCGTGCACAGCCGTCGCCTGGGCGGCGGTCAGGGTGCCCGCGGTGACGAGGCTCGAGAGCGGGCCGCGCGATGCCGAGGAGGAGGACGAGTACGTGCCAGAGCCCTGGCCACGATCGAGGGCGAAGGCGGCCGTGGCACCGCCGACGAGGAGGGCGGCGCTGGTGCCCAGCGCCACGGTCGCAAGAGTCCACCTGCGAGTGTTCGACATGGTCAGTCCTTCCCCGGATGGTCATCCGTGGGTCGTGGTGCCGGGTGGTCCGGCTTCCGTGGACCCGACTATCCGGGAGGAATGTTCGAGGGATGACAGGCGCTGCGTTAGCGCCACGTAAGCATCCGGGTTGTCACCGCAGAGCGCGGGCGATCTCCCCTGCGGCGCGTGCCACGCGCGGCCCGACCTCGGCCTCGGCCAGTTCGCGGAGGGCCAGGACGCCGACGCTCGCCTCGAGGCCGGCCACGCCCAGGATGGGAACCGCGAGACCGTAGGCGCCCTGCGGACCGTCACCCGTGGCGACCACCCA
>DMPC01000209.1:0-17459 GCA_003456155.1 Actinomycetota bacterium
AACAAGGCCGAATCCCTCCTCGCCCTGGCGGGGACGAAGATCATCGGCTACCAGCCCGCCAAGGAGATCCCCCTAACCACCCGGGCCCTGAACCTCACCGCCGCCGAGGCCCAGATCATCGCCACCGCGTCGCGCGGGGAGTTCCTCGTCAAACTGCAGACCATCCACGGCATGCGCTCCTACCGCCTCCAGGTGGACCTCCACCCGTACGAACTGGAGTGGTGGGACACCACCGCCGGGATGAGCGCACCCGCCCGGGCGACCGCCCCCACCGGTGGGGCGACGTGAACGCGCCGGGGTCGCCGAACCCGGGCGCTTTCGTCATCGAGAAGACGATCGTCATCATCGTTGCGGCGGGGCTGGCACTGGTGGCCGCGATCCACGCCACCGGCTGGCTGCTCGCCATCCTCACCGCACACCCCACCCCGCGGTTCACCCCCACCCGGGCCATCAGCGCTCTGGCCATGACCCCATACGTGCCCGGCGTCCCCGTGGCCGTTCACGCCACAGCGCTGCTGCTCCTCGCCGCCGCGGTCACGCTCGTGATCGTGCGGGTGCAGCGGCACCGCCGCTACCGCAGGACCGCACCGAAGCATCGCGCTGCCGGTTTCGACACCCGCGACGGCTGGGCCACCCGCGAGGCCGTCACCCGCGCCGCCTCATCGCGAGCACTCATGTCCCAGGCCCGCAATCTGCGACCCACCCTGCACAGGCCGGCACCGACCGATGTCGGCTACTACCTAGGCACCTCCCGGCGGCAGGACGTGTGGGCGTCGGTGGAGCGCAGCATCCTCGTCGTCGGACCCCCCGGCTCCGGCAAGGGACTGCACCTTGCCATCAACGCGATCCTCGACGCACCCGGCGCCGTCATCACCACCTCCACCAAGCCCGACAACATCAAGGCCACCCTCACCGCACGTGCGGCGATCGGACCCGTCGGGGTGTTCGACCCGCAGGGCATGCTCGGCGCCGGCTTCGCCCACCAGGTGGCGTGGGATGCGATCGCCGGCTGCGAGGACCCCATCCGGGCCGCCACCCGTGCCGAAGCACTCGCCGCCAACACTGGCATCACGGCCAGCGGGGAGAACGCCGTGTGGCGGGGGCACGCCAAGACCATCATCGAAGCCGTCCTCCACGCCGCTGCCCTTAATGGCAACGACATCGACACCGCCTACCGGTGGATGCAGTCCCCGCACGCCATGGACATCGCCCTGGCGATCTTGGAGAACCACCCTGATGCCTGCCTCACCTGGGACTCCCGCCTGCGCGGGCTCATTCACAACCCCGACCCGCGGTTCGTCGGATCCGTCATGAGCGTCGTGTCCTCCGCCATCACGCCCTTGTCCCTTCCGACGGTCCGCGCCGCCCTCACCCCCACGCCACAGCGGCCGGCGATCTCCGCGGAGTCGCTGCTGCGCGACCACGGCACGCTCTACTGCCTGGCCACCGACCGCGGCGCCGCCGCATCCGCCGGATTCGTATCCGCCCTCATCGAGGACGTCGCCTACACCGCCCGCGTCACCGCCGCACGGTCCCCGGGGGGCCGGATGGACCCGCCCGTGCTGTTCCTGCTCGACGAGTGCGCCAACGTCGCCCCCATCCCCTCCCTGCCCAGCCTCCTGGCCGACGGCCGCGGGCAGAACCTCACCGTCATCCCCGTGTTCCAGACCCTCGCCCAGGTCCGCTCCCGCTACGGACCCGAGGATGCCTCCACCGTCTTCTCCGCGTCCCAGGTCAAGCTGATCCTCGGCGGCGCCGACGACGCCGACGACTGCCGCGACCTGTCCGCCCTCATCGGGGAACGCGACGACTGGTACGCCACAAGCAGCCACTCCTCCCACGCCCTCGCGATCGACACCAAGGCCACCACGTCGACGTCGCTGCGCAAGGTCCCGATCCTTCCCCCCGACGCCATCCGCTCCATCCCGTTCGGCTCCGCCGTCATGCTCCTGTCCCAGGCCGACCCCATCCCGCTGCGCATGCGCCCCTGGACCGCACGCCCCGACGCCGCCCGCATCGCCGCCCAGCAGCGCGACGTCGAGGCCCAGCTGCTCGCCACCCTCACGGACACCCCATGACCCGCCCCACGAGCACGTCATGAGGTGCCCGTCCGGCAAGCACAGTTACCGCACCGCCGCCGACACCCAGCGCGGCTGCCGCGACGGACACCGCCGCCCCTACCGGTGCCGCACCTGCGCCGCCTGGCACCTCGGCCGCGCCACGCCGTCTCCGATCGGTCACGAGGAGGGTTCCTGATGGCGGACTCCCGCATCGAGCACCAGACCACGCACTTCTCGCTCGGCCGGCACGCCCAGCAGGACCGCCGCACCAGCAGCGAGACCGACGCTCTCGCCCGCCCCGGCGAAGGCGACGCCACCCAAGCCGGCGGACCCGTGAACTGGCGCGGCATGACCGACGACGACTACGAGGACACCTTCGGCGCACTGTGCGACTTCCTCACCTGGGCCGTCCCCCACTGGGCATTCACCACCGAACAGTTCCCCTACGGGTGCTGGTGGCAGCACTCCGACATTACCGAGGAGATGACCGCCTGGTGGGGACTCTGGCAGGCCTACATCCGCAACCCCGCCGCCAACATCGCCGACCCCCTCGCCTTCCACGAACGCACCCACGCCCTGAAGCAGCGACTCTCCGAAACGTACCGAGGACGATGCCGACACGGTCACCAGCCAAGCGTGGACGCGCCGACTCTCCTATGCCCATATTCGGAGCGCTTGACCGGATGTGATTGAGGGATTTGAGCACGTACCTTCAAGCCGGTGCAAGTCCGCGTCGTGCGTCCGCCCGTCGAAGCCTTCGGGCGGGTCAGGTGCCGTAGCGAGCGACCGCCCGCTACCTCGTTGCTGCGCGTTAGCAACGCTCACACTTCGTAAAGGCCACCGCAAAGGAGACAGAAGAGGACTCCCATTCGCTCTTCGGGCACCTTGACTGGCTCGCTGGGGTGACACGGAGGCTCTGCGATGAGCATGTCATCGGGTTCCACGAGCGCATCGACCGTGTCTGAGTCAATTTCAAGACTCCGCGCGGTCTTGAACTCAATTGCGTCAATCCGCCCAAACGCGTCCCCAACTGCTTCCTGGATCATCCGTTCGATCTGGGGAGCGGCATACGACTGCATGAACTCCAGCTGCTCGCGCGTGAACCAAGAGTTTGTGTCCGCGGCCACTCCGCAAAGCGGGCAGAAGTACTGGTCCGGCGGAATGGCACTTGAATCATCATCGGTTATCAGCCACTTGAATTGCCCTTCGCACGAGGGACACTCACGCCGGAGGAAACCATCGCTGTCGCACGGGAGAGGTACGGGGATGGAGATCTCTTCATCCATGTTCTATCCGTTTACGTCCATGAATATCTCCTGAGTGAACGCCTCGCCGGCCCCGTTCCTGGCCGACACCGTGACGTCAAATGCGTCACGAGTCTCCGGCCCACCCATGAAGGCATTGCTGTTCTGGACGTCAACGGTTACAGACTTGCCCTGGCCCGGGATCTTCTCGATGTCGCCACCGGAGTAGAGCGACAGCGAAGCGTCGTCTGGAATGTCGATGTGCACCTCGTAGGCAGTCTCGGATCCCCGGTTGATCACTTGAAGCTTCCCCAGACGACGGCTCCCCTTGTCCACGTACCGCAAGTCAAAGTCAATCGTCGGCCTCGTCGCCTTGACGCTCGGTACCCGACGCCCCAGCGGGGTCGCGTGTCCTGGAACGGGTGGTGGCGAGAAGTCGCCCGCGTTGTGCCAGCGCGTTCCCGTCGAATCGACTGCGCAGCCAGCCGTGCGAAGGCGGGTCGCTAGGGCCTGTCTCGCTGCCATGGTGTTATCAAGTCTCACTACATGGCGACCGGCGACGTCACTGAACGGCCGGACGGGTCCAACCTCGACGAGTATCGTCCGGCGCGGATCACGACCAATCGCCATTCCTGCTTCAAATAGAACGTTCGGACGCGCCTGAGGGGCGGCTCGCGTCTCAGGATCGTCCGGTCCGTCCGCATGAGCGTCGATTAGGTAAGCAATCTCATCCGGCGAGAACAGCACAACGACAGCAGCGGCGTTGTCAAAGGCCGCATCCAGCACCTCGCCGACGTAGGGGGAACCATTGCCGGTGAGTTCCACGGCCTTCAGCCATTCAAGCGGGGCAAGATCGAGGCTTCTGAGGAAGTCGAACATCGAGTCGCGGAGCTGGGCGTTGCGACCGTGGACAACGAAGACCGTTCGGCTACTCCCCGTCGAAGTCATGCGTACCCCGTTCCGCCAGGGCACGAATGCCCGCCCGTCGCGACTTTGACACTACCGTCCGAGGCAGACAGGGGGCAGCCATGCGCCTCCTGAGGGGTGCGGTCAGATTGCCGCTCCGCTCTCACGACGATTCCAAAGTCAGTGCGGTCCGTCTCGGCACGTAAGGCAGCGGGGTAGCGGTGACGTCGTGAGCGAGCGCGCTGGTGTCGAAGCCTCGGGCTTCGATGGCTGCGGCGGCTTTGGCGATGACGGCATCCCGTCGGACCTCGGGGCTCGCGGTGAGGAGGTGCTCGAGTTCGGCGCCTTCGGCGATGTCGGCGATGTTGACAACGGCGAGGACGTCGTTGCGGTGGCGGGTGAGCGCGACGTACGAGCTGGACAGGTCGCGTTCGGGTCCGAAGTCGATGACGAGGGAGTCGACGGTCTGGCCTTGCAGCTTGTGGGTGGTCATGGCGTAACCGTGGCGTGCGTGGGTGACGGCCTGGCCGGCGGTCAGGTGTTCGGCGTGTTCGCCGGCGTCGTCCCAGTAGGCGATGTCAACCCCCGAGTCGCTGACGGCGGTGACGAGGGCACGGGTCCCGTTCGCGAGCGAGGACCGAGCCCGCCGGTGGATGTTGGTGGTGATGAGGATCTGGTCGCCTTCGGCGTACGCCACGGTCCTGCCCGTGGCGGTGTATGGGTGGTCGGGGCCGGTGATCCAGCCGCGCTGGCGGGCCTCGCGCCGTGCGAGGCTGTTGAGGATGTCGACCTGGTCGTTGCGGTCCGATTCCAGCCCCGTCCCCTGCACGCGGTCGCGTGTGGTGGGCGCCTGCGCGGCGCGCTCGGCCCACGCTGAGATGAGGATCTGCTCGGCGTGGGTCTGGCTGGTGGCGACCACCAGCTGGCCGGCGTCGGCCAATAGGAGCAGGGCTTCCTCGGCGTTGCCGTCGCGCAGGAACGCGGCGCATTCGCGTCCGATGTCGGTCTGCTGGCGCAGGTTCTCGACCAGTTCGGCGCCGGGTCGGGCCGTATGGAGTCGGCCGAAGGGGCCGGAGGCGTCGACGGACTGAAGCTGCTGGGGGTCGCCGATCATGGTGACGGTGATGTCGTGCTCCGCGGTCCATTCCAAGACGGTGGCGAGGTCCTTGGCTCCGATCATGGAGGCCTCGTCGATGACGAGGTGGTCCATGGAGGGGATCGCGTAGCTGCGCCGGATCGCGTCTGCGCGGTGCCGGTCGCGGGGGTAGCGGGAGCGGGCGAGGCGGTCGGCTTCGGCGCGCAGTGGGTGCTGGGGGTTGCGGGCGAAGTCGATGCGGGTCGTCAGCCAGGTCACGGTGCCGGCCTGGACGCGGGCGGCGTCGCGCATGGCCTGCGCGGCGATCGCGGCAACGCAGATCCCGAACACGTTCTGCCCGGCCAGACCGAGGGCGACGCGGGCGGCGTCGATGGCGGTCGTCTTCCCCGATCCCGCGGCGCCGACGACGGTGGACACCCGGTCGGGGCCGGTGGTCATCTGCCGGAACAGGGCCTCCTGCCCGGCAGTGAACACCCGACCAGAGGCTTCGCAGCCGGAGTCCGTCCGGTACCTCGCGAGGCCGTCGTCGGCCTGCGCTTGCGTGATGCGGTGGGTGTTCGCGTCGACCCCCGCGGCGAACGCCGCGAACACGCGTTCCTCGGCCGCGGCGACAGCGTTGGACGCCCATTGCAGGGTGCCGACGCGACCGCGGGCGCGGGTGGCGCCGACGGTGAACGCGCGCCGCTTCACGGTGCGCGCCAGGTCGACGAGTCGTTCGTCGTCCCAGGTGTGGGGGGTGAAGTAGCGCAGGGCGGCTTCGAGGCGGGCGGAGATCTCGGCGGGCTTGTGCTCGCATACGACCTCCTCGATCGTGCGGCCCCACAGGTCGTCATCCCATCGGTCGGGCTGGTCGGCGGGGTCGAACGGCGCCAGCGCGAACGCCGCCGCCAGATCAAGTCCGGCGGCGGTGGCGCGGGTGTGCATGCGGTCGCGGATCTGGCCCCAGGTGAGGACGGCGTCGTCCTTGCGGCCGGTGACGTGCCGCTTGGCGCGGTTGTCGATCAGCTGGGCGGCGCGGTGGCTCATCGACAGCGGCAGTCCCGCAGAGAGTGCGAGCTTCTCGGCCTGCACGGCGGCGTGCCCTTGGGAGTGGAACGCGAGGATGTCGGGGTCGGCGCCGGTGACCTCCCACTGGCGGGTGCGGTGGTCCATCTCCCACGATCTGACCAGTCCCCGTTCGATGGACAGGGCCCGTAGGCGTCGTTCGAATTGTGCTTGCAGCCACCAGGAGTGGTTCATCAGGTCGGTACCGCCGGTGGCGATGCCGCGTTCCTTCCCGTCGATGCACAGGACCCGGTTGGGGATCATGACGTGGCCGTGCAGGTGCGGGTCGCCGGCGCGTGAGTGTGCCTCGACGGACACGGTGGCGGCGTAGCCGAGGCCGCGGATCGCGGTCGCGGACTGCCCGCCGCCCTCGTGTCCGGTGCGGCCGTGGGCGACGCGCCGCATCAGCTCGTCGACGGCATCCTTGCTGGCGTCGCGGACCAGTTCGAGCCACTTCTCGCGGGTGTCCTCGGGTGCGAGGAGGGCAGCGACGGACAGCGACTTCGGGCAGGTGAGGGTCATCTCGAATCCCGCGACCCCGGACTCGATCATGATCTTGGCGTCTGCGGCGACCGCCGCCCACACCGTAGCGCCGAGGGCCTCGTCATCCAGGCTCAGGTCGAACTCCGGGCCGCTCCCTCGCCCGGCCTGGTCGCTCTGCTGGCGGCGCTGGAGTAATCCGAGCCGACGATGCACCTCGTTCCGGTCGATCCGGAGCGCCGGCGGATCCACCTCCTGCCGGGCGGCGGCGGCCTTGTCGTGAGTCACCCACGCGTGCTCATTCGACTTGAGGAGATCCTTGGCCGTGGAGAAGACGACGGTGCCGCGTAGCCGGTTGCCGGCCTTCGCGAGGGCGCCCATCTGGGCCGCCAGGTCACGACCCGAGTGGACGGTCAAAGGGTCGATTCCGGCGGAGGCGCAGGCTTCGGAGATGACCGACCAGAGGGGCCAAGCGGCGATGCGGGCGTGTGGGTTGCGGCGCATTCGCCTGTTCACGTGCCCGCCCGTGCGCCGGTCGATGCCGAACATCGCGTCGCGCACGATCGCCCCGTCAGTGGCGGTGACGCGATCCCCGGGTCGGTAGTGCAGGAGTTCCGCGGTGGGCCCTGCGCCGAGGAACCAGACGGCTCGCGAGTCGGTCCTGGTATCGCCGAGGCGGTAGTCGACCTGCATCTCGATCACCTGCTGCGACAGCGAGGTCTGGGGGCGGATTCCGCCGAGCCGGTAGCCGACCTGGATGGCGAGATTCGTCCCGTGGAACAGTCGATCGAGGTGCCCGCTACGCGGCATCGAACACCCCCGACCGGGTCGTGGAAGCGCTTCCAGCACGACCGATCTGGCGGGCCCGGGAGGGCTGGGTTTCATGAGGGCCGCCGGCCGGAGGCATCCGGATGCCAGCCCGGTTGGTGGATTGTTCTTGGTTGTTGGTTTGGTTCTTGTGGTTGGTGCCTTGGTTGTTGATTTGGTGGGTTGGTTGGTTGTTGGTGTTTGTCTTGTGGCTGTTGCCTTGGTTCTTGGTTGCGTTGCTTGTGTTGTTGGTTGTGGGTGTTGTCGGTGTTGGTTGTGTTGTGGTGTTGTCTTGGGTGTCTTTGCGGTGGCCATTTCGCGCCGCGTCCACGCTCTGAGGCGTCATCGATCCTCCTGGGATTCACGAGCTCCGAAGTGGGGCTCCTGACCTGACCACGCTGCGCCGGCCGCGGTGCCTCGCAACTTGTGCGCGCGGCCGCGCCTAACTTGCGCGCTACCGGGGTCGCTGGCCCCGTCGTCGTTAGTGAAGGCCTCCACACTCCGGACGGCCCCGACGACGGGAACCGCGATGACCACCGACTTCCTCAGCGCCTCGGCCGAGGCGAAGAAGACCCTGCTGGCGGCCCGCGCCCGCCACGCGCGGCTCAAGGCGCAGGCCGACGAGCGACTGGCGGGTGCGATGACCCGTCACCAGGCCGAGCTCGCGGTCGCCGCAGCAGTCGAGGCCGCCGCGTGGCGCGACCTCATGACGGTTCCGGGGATGACGGTCGCCACCGCCAGCAGGATCGGCGAGGCACCAGTCAGCAGCGTGCGCCGCTGGCTGGCGACGCCGCCGTCCGGGGCAGCGGCGGAGTCGTCATGCAGCTGACACCGAGGAACCTCGTGATGGCCTGCGGGGCGATGCTCGCCGGCGGCGCCGTGTTCGGCGTCATCACGACACTGGCACCGGCCGTGAGCCTGCCGACCGCCACCGGGGCGACCCCCAACCCGACGGTAACCGCGACGGCGGGGGGCCTGGGAGACGAGGAGATCAGCTACCCCGCGTCACCGGCCCCGGACGTGAGCGCGTGGCCGACGCCGATCGCCACCGGCCCCGCGGAGATGTTCCCGTCCGCCACTCCGACGCCGGAATCGCCATCCGCCACTGCGACGGCTCGCCTGACGGCCGCAGCGTCGACGTCCCCGGCGCCAAAGACGAGTGGGCCGGTGCGGACGGGTTCCGGTGCGACATCCCCATCGACATCAACGCGGGCACCACGCCCCCGCACGACACCCACTCCCACCAGGCGACCCACACAGACACCGGCCCCGGCACCGCGGCGGACCACGTTCCTCGGCGGATGGCAGGCGCCGAGCCTGCACGTCGGAGCGAACACGCTCGTGCTCCCGCGGCTGACGTCACGCGCGAAAGTGCGGGTGACGGTGGGCTGCTCACCAAGCAGCGCATGCCACGTCACCGGCGACCAGCTCATCATCGAGCCGTCCGCGGCCACGGTCACCGTGACCTGGTGGGCCCCGGCGAACGGCCCGTATCCGTCCTGGCAGGTGTCCCGTGGTCTGTGACCAGCCCGGTGGCTGCGCGTGGCTAGGGCTTGATGAGCGGCAGCAGCTTGCGGACAGCTGCGTCCAGGTGCTGGTCGACCGATCCGCGCGGCACGTCGACGAACGACTCCACCCGCTCACCGGTCAGGAAGGCGGACACAACATCCGCGCTGACGTCCCCGCGGATCACGCCGGCGGCCTTGTCCCGCGTCACGTACGCCTCGATCACCGCGCGCCGAGGCGCGAGCACGTGGTCACGCAACGCGTCCAGGAGCTCGGGCACCGTGTTGCGGTACACGATCGCGTTGGCCATCACCGGGACCAAGTACTCATGGTGAGCCTCGCCGATGCTGATCGCCCGGGCGACCCGATCCTCGAGGGCATCGTCGCCGTCGATCCAGCCCGCCATCGTCGGGAGCTGCTCGATCGCCGCGACCGCGAGGTCGACCTTCGTCGGGTAGTGCCGATAGATGGTGCGGGTGGAGGCCCCAGCCGCGCGGGCGACCTCGTCCATGCCCATCCCCGCGTACCCGAGCTCGGCGAGCAGGCGCAGCGCCTCGCGGGCGAACTGGACGTGGATCTGCTCCCACGCCTCCCCTCCCTCGCGCACCCCCAGCGGGCTGCGGCGCCGACCCGACGGGAACCGCTCAGGATCCGGAGGCGCCTCCGCCTTGGCCCTCACCGCCGGTGCCTTGCGGGGTGTGCGCCTTCCAGCCGCCGCTCGGTCGGCCAATCGGGGGGTCGACGACTTCGCCATGACCCGACACTACAACGAAGTGACAGTGCACGTTTTAGTTCCGCACCCACGGGGAACACCCCCCACATCACCGACACCGGCATCGCCGGCCAGAAGGGAACATCATGATCACCACCCGACGGGCAGCCGCTGCCCTCGCTCTCGCCACCGCGGCCGCCCTGACCCTCGCGGGACCAGCCGCCGCGGACACCATCGCCGTCGAGACCCCACCCGTCGTCCTCGCCCAGGACACCACACCGGCGCCTGCCACCGTCCCGGCCGACGTCGTCGGCATCGACACGAACATCGTCGCGGGCCTGACCGTCACCGGTCATCAGGGCAAGCGCGTCACCGCGACCGCGAAGGGCCGCCCTACTCGCGCCGTTACCACAGCCGCGAGCAAGCCAGCCATCCTCAAGGGCCTGGTCCCCGGCGTCCGCTACACCGTGCGCATCGGCGGCCGGAAGGTCGCGACCGCGATCCCCCTCGCCCAGGTCGGCGCCGCGGCCGGGCTGCGCGTCGAGACGACCGGAGCTCCCGGCGACGTCCAGCTGACCTGGACCCACACCACCGCCGCGCACGAGGGCGGCGACGTGTCCTACGACATCACCGCCACCCCGCTGATGGCCGACGGCAGCGACGGACCCGCCGTCGTCACTGCGACCGCCTCCGGATCCTCCGCGACCCTGACGGGACTGGACAACACGGTGCGGTACCGGTTCACGGTCACCCCCCGCAACACGGCCAGCGCCGGGCGTGCCAGCAGCGCCACCATGACCACGACCCTGGGAGCTCTCACCGGGACCACGCCGGCGACGCCGGTCCCCGCCGTGACACCGCAGCCGGCAGTGGTCACGCCCGCAGCGGCACCGGCCCCGGCACCGGCGCCGGGTCCGTCTACCAAGACGATCTACGTCTGCCCCGCAGGTTTCGTCACAGCCGGGGATGCATGCACGGACACGAAGCAGTACACGTTCCACACCGAGACCGTCGCCTACACGTTTCACAACGGCGTCGTCGGCTCGCACGTCGTGACGCACCCGCCCACGCACTGCGATTACCTGCCGAACCCGAACAGCCCGACCGGGCTGGACATCTACTGCACCGGCGGCTACGACGAGACCGTCCTGGACTACGGCCCCATCAAGGACACGACCCCCACCGGCTACACCGACACCGGCACCGCCTGGACGCACCAGGTCAAGGACACCGCCCCCGCTGGCTACGTCGACACCGGTACCGCCTGGGTCAAGACCGTCGCCAAGGTCCCCACCGTCGTCCCTGCCTAACCCCGCGAACTCGATTCAGGAAGAAGCCATGAACACACTCACCAAGCTCACAATGTCGATCCCGATCGCACTGCTGCTGCTCGCCCCGATGGCCACGCCCGCACTGGCGGACACCGCGCCTAACACGGTTATCGCCGCCGATACCACCCCCGAACCGCCGGCACCAGCGGCACCGGCCCCGGTGCCCCGGATGGTGGGGATCGACGCGAACATCGTCAACGGCCTGACCGTCACCGGCGCGGGCGGATCCCGCGTCACGCTGACCGTCCGTGGCGAGCGCACCCGCAGCGCCAGGCCGGCCCGCACCAGCACGGCAGCCTTCCGGAACCTCACCGCCGGCAAGGTCTACACCGTGCGCATCAACGGCACCCTCGTAGGCACGGGCACCCCGGTGGCCGCTGTCGGACCGGCGGTCGGTCTGACGGTCTCGACGACGTCGGCACCGGACGAGGTCCTGCTGCGCTGGAGCCAGCGACCCACCCGCGGCCAGGGAGACGCGGTCAGCTACACGATCGTCGCGAAGCCGGTCACCGCCCTCGGCCGCACCACCACCATGACAGCGGAAGTGTCCGGGACCACCACCGACCGCGCAGCGACCCTGGCCTTGGACCCGTCCATCCGATACGCGTTTACCGTCACCCCCCGCAACAGCGCCAGCGTCGGCAGGCCGACGACGGCGATCATGTCCCGCACGCTCATGGACATGAACAGCGCGACCGATGCCCCGACCACGCCGCCGCCACCTGCGCCCGCGCCGGTCCCAACTGCTCCGAGCCAGCCGGCCCCCGCTCCCGCCGGTCCCTCGACGAAGACGATCTACGTCTGCCCCGACACCTTCACCGAGACTGCCCAGGGCGTGTGCGAGAAGGCCCAGCCATACACCTTCACCACCAAGTCGTACACGTTCCACACCGAAGCCACCGGCCCTGCGCCGATCCTCGACTCCTACGAGACTGCCGTCGCCGCCTGCCCCGGCGGGTACAACCTCGAGGACTACGGCTGGGTCAAGTACTGCCGCCGCTACGGCACCGCGCCGATCACGACCGTCAAGGACGCCACCCCCTCCGGGTACACCGACACCGGAACCGAGTGGAGCACCAAGGACGCACCCCCCGCCGGCTACACCGACAACGGCACCAACTGGGTCACGGCCACCGCCAAGGTGGCCAAAGTCGTTCCCGCCTAGGAGGTCCTGGTGGAGAAGTGCACGTTGCCCACTACTTGACATATTTAGATATTTTGTAGGTATACTTCCGGCGAATAGGGGAGGACCACATGCCACTGCTCTTCGCCATCGCCGGCATCGTCGCGCTCGGCCTGTCGTTCGTCGTCCTGGTCGGGCCTGTCGTGATTGTTGTCGGAGTCATACGTGCCGTGCGCAGTGCTCGACGAGTTTCGCCATTGGCGCACGGATCTTCGACCATCGCGATCGGACCCTCGCCGGTGGACGCACACCTGGCGGACGCAGCATTCGCTGATCTCATAAGCCGTGAGTGGCCGACCGAGTCGACGGCGCTGCGGCATCCCGCTTCGTGAATCGGAGCCTTCCGGCGCACGGCGCTTGACGAAGCCGACGGTCCCCGTGTGGCTCTTGTGGAAGGCGAGGCGATGTGTGTCGGCCATGCCAGTCGACTCAAACCGTAGGCACCCAACAAAGCGGACCATCAGTGGGACTAGTCGAAGCCGAGATCGGGGATGCTCTCCGGATCGCCCACTCCGGACTCCTCGAAAGGCAGCTCATCGCTCGGCTGCGCCGCTGGCGGCACCGTTCCCATCCATCCGAGCGCAGTTCCGCGCTCCCTGAATCGCGAGAAGTTCATGTGGATGGCCGAGGCTGCACCCGTGAGTTGCGCCGTAAGGGCGTCAATGGGCAAGTTGGTGATGCCTTGGACTTGGAGGACTCCGCGCTCGGGGCGGATTTGTACCCAAGCATCAAGCGAGTCGGCGCCGCCGAGGAATGGGTCGGGCCAGCCTGAGAGGTCGGTGATCCAGGCCACGATCGTGGACAACGCGTCAGTGTCCGAGGCAACGAGGTTCCACTTCGAGTTGAGGTACCGGCTGCGTTCCGGTTCCTCCCACCTCAGGCGGCGGTCGGCGTCAAGGAACTCACTCGGCCGCTGGGTCGTCGCCAGGCGGTACAGCGATTCACTGTTGCTGGCCGGGCCTACCGCGGCTGCGAGGGCTGACCACCAAGTCTCGGCATTCCATGCGTAGGCGCGAATCGTTTCTATGCCGCCATCACAGTTAGCCACCAGCCAGGGCAGATACTGTCGATCGAAGAATCGCGGACTGCGTCCCAGCGATTCAAGCACGGCTAGGAGGATCTGGGCCGTCCCGAGGGGGTACTTGTAGTCGAAACCCTGGGCATGGGCGGAGCCCAGGCGCGCCGCCACGCCTACCCACAACGAGGGATTGAGCACCGCATGCTCCAGCGCGGAGTGCTGCACCAGTGCATCGTGGCCGGCCACCGCCTGACCCCATGGGTGTGCGGATGCCACCCCACCGAACAGGACGGGATGGTTCGAGATGTTGGGGAAGCGTGTCGAGTACACGTCGATGCCCACAGCGTCCAGGGTTCCGATGTCCGCCTGGACCGCGTCCACAAGGCTGGGATGCGCGCGGTATGAGTCCTTGTCTACTAGGACTCCTATCTGCCAATCGGCAACGGCTCCAACCATCATGCTCGAGACCAGACCGTCGATGTCCGAGTTGGCGATGACGGTCTGCTTGCTGGCCAACAGGGGAGCGAGTCTGGCGACCGCTGAACTGGCCTCGGTGGGGTCCAGTTCCCGGCTTAGGGCTTCGATCACCATTGCCCGCCGTTGCCGCGACGTATCGCGGCGATCCTGATCGACCCCCATGATCGCCCCGTTCTGTTTAGGCGGCGTGGAGCCGCCGATGCCCTCGCCCCTGGACCTATTGTCGAAGGATGCCACGTAGAACAGGCGAACACTTCCCGGAGAGACCCCTCATGTCGGTCATCTCCGACATCCTTGGCATCGAGCACTTCACGACGTCGAACGGTTCGACCGTACGACGGGACTTCCTCGATGCCGTGGCGCGTCGTCTGGGTGTGCCGGAGCAGAGTCTTCGGGAATGCCGCAAGGACCAGGTGCTCCAGTTGGCCATCGAGAAGGCGACCGCCGAACCCATGGACCCGTCCCTCCTGTCGCCTGGCGGGACCGTGACCAATCGTGCCCTGCAGGTCCTGCTCGATGGCCTGCTAATTCACGGCGTATCTGGACGCCTCGAACCGGCCGCTGCACGTGAAGACGACATCGAGCAGATCCTGGCTGAGGACGCATTCGATCCTGTACTCCTGCGCGACGAACGAGACCGTCAACTCGTCCAGGTCGCGACGCGAGAAGGCCAGGACAGTTTCCGAAACTCACTCTTGGACGCCTATGGGGAGCGCTGCGCCATCACGGCGTTCGATGCCCCGCAGGCACTCGAAGCGGCTCACATCTACCCCTACCGGGGCCCTGCGACCAACAAGGTGAGCAATGGCCTGCTTCTGCGGTCGGATTTGCATCGCTTGTTCGACCGAGGAGCTCTCGCCGTCGATGAGGTGAGTTACCGAATCCTGTTGCGGCCCGATCTCATGGCAACGCGGTACGCGTCGCTAGCCGAGGACCGCGTGACGCTTCGCCTTCCGACCCGCATCGAGCATCGCCCTTCCGTCGCCGCCCTGCGCAGTCATCGCGAGTGGGCCGGCGTGGAAAGGATTGGCGAGTAGTTCATCTACATTGGGCGGCGAGGCCAGGACGGCTTCGGCGACGTGCGGGGCGTACGCGCCGACGTCATCAGCATCGCGCAATACGTGCTCTCGGAACACGTGGTAGGCAGCCCCAACATTCACGCCGTTTCCCAATTGCTTGTATGTAGCTGCGTCGGGCTGACTGCCGAAGTCAAACCAGTCCGGGAACCCTTGGAGTCGCGCGGCCTCGCGCGGCGTGATCCGCCTGCGCATCTCGCCCACCACGCTCGTCTGGGTGATGGCGACCAGAGCGGGAAGGTACGTGGCTCGCTTAGCTCTGATCCCCGACGGTCGGAAGTGCATGACTGTGTTCCACAACGATGAGGGCTCCTGCGCCTGCCACTCCAGCTTCCGGCGCGATGGCGGGAAGTCCGAGATGGTGGGCAACCACTCGTCGAGGACCTCCTGATGCTGGGCGTAGAACTCTGCGTTCTTCACCAGGAAGTTGGCTTTCCACGCCGGTGTGCCGGCAGGAATGCGGAGGTCTTCGGGATGCACGAACTCGTCAGCCCAGATGGGGAACCCTGGCAGACGGCCACCCTCAAGGTTGTCCAAGACGAGGTCGATGAAACGATCCCAAGCATCGATCCACTGCGTCTCCGCGTCGCTCAATGCGTAAGCACTCACAACTTCCGGTGAGAGATCCGACTCCAGCGGGAGGTGGCGCTTCAGGTCCCATCGCTGCGGGTCCCAGCCGTCCACTGGCCGTGGGGAAACGATTGGATCCACGTCCGTCTCGGCCATCGCGCGATCTCGACCAACGTAGGTTCCCGTGATGAAGACGCGCTCGCGAACCTGCGGGCGACCACCCAGATGCGGAGGCAGCAGGTGAGGTGAGAAGACGGCTGGGGTGTCTGAGACGCGATAACCGAGTTCCCGCAGCGTCGACACGATCGTCTTCCACGTCGTGTCTCGATGGCGTGGGCCTGCCAGATTCCGCACGTTCTCGAGCAGGATGACCGCCGGGCGCCGCTCTTCCAGGACCCGACAGATGTTCCAGAAGAGAGTGCCGCGCGTCTCGTCCATGCCGCGCTGATAACCGGACTTTGAGAAGGGCTGACACGGGAACCCGGCAGCCAAGACGTCGTGCGGAGGGACGGCCATCTGCCCATCGGTAAGCGGCACGATGTCGCCGTCCACCGACGTGCGCCAGTTCCTCTCGTAGACCAGGCGTGCGCGGCCGTCAATGTCAGACGCAAACCAGCATTCGCCGCCAAGAGCACCCAGGGCCGCGTGAAATCCGCCGATCCCTGCGAACAGGTCGGCGAAGGTGAACGACATGGCTCGGAGAGTACCCGAGGGGTGCGACTCACCATGGACACCACGCCGAACATACGTTCGAGCTGGATAGGGCAAGGCGAGTTGTCGCATGCCTTGAGCGTGGCGTAGTCGTCGGCGCCACCGCCCGTCGCTGACGCCGCCTGTGGACGAAGGGCCGCCGCCGCAGAACCGGTGGACAGCTCCTTCTGGATCGACCCCGCGGATACTCGGCGGCAAACTCGCGAGGCACCCGGCGCGTACGCCGTTGTGAGGGTAGAGGCCTCGATCGGCGGGGCCGGACCCTCAAGGCGGTTCCCCAATGAGCACTCAGCCTTCCACCAGCGGTCCCTCGTCGAGGGATACGTTGACCCTGTCCAGCCCCGACGCGTTCCTGGCGTCGGTTCCCCACATGCTGGGCTTTGCCTGCGACGACTCCGTCGTCCTGGTGGGCCTTGGCCCCGACGGCGCCGGGCGGTCTCCGCAGGTGCTCTTGACGCAGCGGTTCAACACGCCTCCGGTGGACTTCGACGCCGCCGATGTGCGCGAGTTGGCGCGCGCCGCGGCCGAGCCGATGGCGCGCGCCGGATCGACCGAGGTGATCATTGCCGTCTTCGGCCGGCAGGCACCCGCACCCGGTTCTGAGCTCCCGTCAGGGCAGCTGGTCGACGACCTGGTGACCGCGCTCGACGAGAAAGGGATGGGCGTCAAGGACGCCTTGTTCACCGACGGGGTCTCCCGCTGGTCGTATGGCTGTGACAACCCGACGTGCTGCCCGCCCGAGGGCCGCGTCATCCCCGCCGAGGTGCGCACCCACGTGGCGGCGGAGTTCGCCGTCGCCGGTGCCGCGATGCTGCCGAACCGCGACGCCCTGGTCCGCGAGGTCGCCCCGGCCGAGCACTCGATCCGTGACCGCGTCCGCGCGTCCATCGAAGAAGCAGGTCCTACGGCTGGCTCCACGCCACGCGCGCTCGAGGGATGGCGGGACACCGCGTTCGGCGACGTCACGGCCGCGATCCACGCCGACCACCCGCTCCCACCACAGGGGACCGCGAACGCCCTGGCGGGCCTGGGTGACATCCGCGTGCGCGACACGGTGCTGTGGGAGATGAGCCAGTCCCCGGACCGGCCGCGAGCCGCCATCGACGGCCTGTCGGCGCTGGTGCGCTCCGCCCCGGACGGGCACGTGGCACCGGCTGCGACAGTGCTCGCCGTCGCGCACTGGCTCGGAGGGGACGGGGCCCGCGCGAACGTGGCCCTGGACCGGGCACTGGCCGACA
>DMPC01000209.1:17696-18935 GCA_003456155.1 Actinomycetota bacterium
TCTCCGCGGCGCTGCGCTCCGGGCTGCCACCGCAGTCCTGGCGGGACGCCATGTCCGGCCTGAGCCGGGACACCTGCCGCCACGGCATGGACCGCCCCGACCCGGCACCGACTCCCGCGGCGCCGTCGGCCGCACCCGTCTCACCGGGCCTGTCCCTGTAACTCGCGCCGGCCTGTGGACGGCGCCTTCCGTCCACAGACCACCCCAGAAGTGCCCGCCCATGGCCACGGGCGGTGACGCTCCCAGCACCACCACCCACCCGCGACCTACCTGTGCCGTGTACGCACACGACACGACGAACTCAAACACGAATCGAAGGGGCACCTGCCATGGACCTGACCACGTGGATGGCCACCGTCGAGGCGGACATCAACCGCCGCACCGGGACCGCTGACCGAACGTGGGCGTGGGCCTACGTCATCCGCGCCATCGCGCTGAACGACCTGCTGTCCGCCCCGCCCGGGCAGACCACCGACGCCATCTGGGTCGAGCCGCAGATGGCGTGGGCGATGGACGACCTCGTCGACGCCGGGGTCCGTACCCCGCCACCGGCCGTGCCCGACGTCTCCGCCGCCGACGTGCGCACGGTGCTGACCGCGTCACTCCGGCGCCTGATCCTGGTCGCGTCGATCGACGACCCGCGGCTGCCGATGCCGCTTGTCGATGCCTGCGGCTACGCCGTGCGACGGGCAGCCGTCGCGCACCACGCCTACGCCGGCACCCTGCCGTGACCGACCCACCGCTGACGTACGGGCAGCTCATGGACGACGCCCGCCGCGCCGCGCACCAGGGCATGAACGCACTCGCCCGCGACCGGCTCCCCGACACCGGAGCCGCCCGGGAAGCGGTGACAGCACGCCGGACCCTGCTCACGTCGCTTACTCGGCAGGCGACCATCCTGATCGGCGCCCCGCGCCTGGATGCGTGGCGGGCCAGAACGCCCCACCGGCACGCACATGACGCCCGCACCCCCGCCGTACTCGCCACGCTCGCCTGGATCGACACCCTCGACCGGCACGCAACCCGTGTGACCGCAGGCGAGACCGCGGGCGCGCGCGAAGGTTCACCGGCCAGCCACTGGACGCGGACACGGACGCTGGTCGATCGCGCCACCGACCTGGTCGCCACGCACCACAACCCCGCCGGCGCCGTCCGCCCGGGAACACCCGCCGACCTCGCCACCGCGGACCTCGGCCAGTTGCTCGGCTCGATCACCCGGCTGGTGGCGGTCGTCGCGCC